>CBESWY010000308.1:0-3311 GCA_965533395.1 uncultured Myxococcales bacterium | reverse complement strand
GCCTCCTCGAGCTCGATCTCTGCGGCCACTTCACTCGCAGCCGCCTGCTCGCGAACCGCGCGGTCGAGCGCCTGCTCGCCCGAAGACGAAAGGAACGCCAGCCAGACCGAAAGCGCCATGAACGCGAACGCGAAGCCCGCCGTCAGTCGCGTGAGCAGGTTGCCCGCGCCGGCGCCGCCGAAAATCTGCTGGCTTGCGCCGCCGCCGAAGGCTGAACCAAGCCCGCCGCCTTTGCCCGACTGCAGAAGCACGACGAGGATGAGGAACAGACACACGAAGATATAAACGATCGAAATGAAGGTATACATGGACTCAGCTCTCTGCCCGGCGAACGCCGGCATCGATGATCGGAATGAAGTTGTCGGGAGTGAGCGATGCGCCACCGACGAGGGCGCCGTCCACATCGGGCTGCGACAGCAGCTCGTCCGCGTTGCTCGGCTTCACGCTCCCACCATACAAAATGCGAACCGAATCCGCCCAAGACTGGCCCTTGAGCTCCGCCAGGCGACCGCGAATCGCTGCGTGAACCTCTTGCGCGTCCGCGGCCTTTGCGGTGCGGCCCGTGCCAATCGCCCAAATCGGCTCGTAGGCCACCACCAGCGGTGCCAAGGCGACGGCGTCGTATCCTTCGGTCGCGGCATCGATTTGGCCAAGGACGACGTCGAGCGTCTTGCCGGCATCGCGCTGTTCGAGGGTCTCGCCGACGCAGAGGATCGGCACGACCTTGTGCACGAGTAGCGCACCCACCTTCTTGCGGACGCCTTCGTCGGTTTCACCGAAGAACTGACGCCGCTCCGAATGACCAATGATGCAGTAGCCACAGCCCGCGTCGACCAAGAGCGTGGGGCTGAGCTCGCCCGTCCACGCGCCGGAATCTTCCCAGTGCGTGTTCTGCGCCGAGAGGCCGACGGCAGACCCGCCGAGGCTCTCCCTCACTGCGGCGAACGAGGTCGCGACCGGGCCGACGACCACTTCGCAGCCACGCCCAGCGCCTACGTGCGCGGCGAGCGCGCTGGCGAGCGCCTTCGACTCTGCGATCGTGTTGTTCAGCTTCCAGTTGCCCGCGATGAGCGGTGTGCGTTTCGTCATGGCTGAAGCGCCTCCACGCCCGGCAGTGGGCGGCCCTCTAAATACTCCAACGAGGCTCCGCCGCCAGTGGACACGTGATCGAAACGGTTGGCCAGATCGGCCTGCTTGACTGCGGCCACGCTATCGCCGCCACCGACGACACTGAATCCAGGGCAATCGGCCGCCGCGCGTGCCACGGCGAGGGTGCCCTCCGCAAAGGCCGCGTTCTCGAAGAGGCCCATGGGCCCGTTCCAAAACACCGCCATCGCCCGACGGAGCCGTTCCCGATAGAGCCGCTCCGTCCCCGGACCGATGTCGAGCGCCATCGCATCGGCTGGGATTGCGTCCACGCCGACGACCTGCGCATCCGTCGACTCGATCGAATCGCCGACTCGTACGTCGACCGGAAGAAGAAGGTCGACTTTGCTCTCGTCGGCGGCGACCATCAGGCTCCGCGCCAAAGCGAGCTTGTCGGTTTCGCACAGGCTCTTCCCGACACTCAGGCCGCGCGCCGCCAAAAAGGTGTTGGCCATCGCGCCCCCCACCAGAAGCCCATCGACTTTGCCGAGAAGCGCTTCCATGACGCCGATCTTGTCACTGACCTTAGCGCCGCCGAGAATCGCGATGTACGGGCGCGGCGCATTGGTTCGAAGCTTGTCGAGCACCTCGAGCTCGCGCTGGAGCAAGAAGCCCGCGGCGCGATCCTCGATCAGGCGGGGAAGGGCACTCACCGAGGCGTGCGCCCGGTGTGCAGACCCGAAGGCGTCGTTCACGTAAGCCGTGCAAGAGCCGCCAAGCTCGCGCGCGAAGTCGACGTCGTTGTTCTTTTCCTCTTCGTGGAATCGCAGGTTCTCGAGCAGCGCCACCTGACCGTCGCGAAGATCTTGAACCACTTTGCGTGCGCCGTCTCCGATGCAATCGTCGGTGAGGCGCACCTCGCCGACGTCGAGAAGCTCGGCCAAGCGAACCGCCACCGGTTCGAGCGAAAGCGCGGGAACAACCTTGCCCTTGGGGCGCCCGAGGTGTGAGGCCAACACCACACGCGCACCTTGTTCGATCGCGTAGCGAATCGTCGGCAGCGCGGCACGGATTCGGGTGTCGTCGGTCACTTCTCCGTCCTTGAGCGGGACGTTGAAGTCGACGCGAATGAACGTAGCGACGCTTTCGAGGTTCAGGTCCTCGATCGAACGAATGGACTCCGACACGGGATCAGTCCGCGCTCGAAATGATCCGCACGAGGTCGAGCATGCGGTTCGAGAAGCCCCACTCGTTGTCGTACCAGCTCTGCACCTCGACGAGGTCGCCGCCGACCACCTCGGTCTGCGCCGCGTCGCAAATCGACGAATGCGGGTTGCCCATGAAGTCCACGGAGACGAGCGGCGTCTCCTGGAACTGAAGGATGCCCTTGAGCGGGCCTTCCGCGGCAGCCTTGAGCGCCGCGTTGACCGCGTCCCGGTCGGTGCTCTTGGCGAGCTGCGCGGTGAGGCAGGTGAGGGATACGTTCGGAGTCGGCACGCGAATCGCTGTGCCGGCAAGCTTGCCCTGAAGCTCGGGAATCACGAGCCCAATCGCGGTTGCCGCACCGGTCGAGGTCGGAATCATCGAAAGAGCAGCGGCTCGCGCCCTGCGCTTGTCCGAGTGCGGCTGGTCGAGAAGACCCTGGTCGTTGGTGTACGCATGCACCGTAACCATGTGGCCCTTCAAGATCCCGTAGGTGTCGTTGAGCACCTTGACGAGCGGGGCCAAGCAGTTGGTCGTGCAGGATGCGCAGCTGATGACCCGGTCGGTTTTCGGGTTGAACTCGTCGCTGTTGATGCCGACGACGAACGTGCCGTCGATCTCACCCTTGCCGGGCGCGCTGATGATCACGCGCTCTGCGCCTGCCTTCAAATGCGCCGACGCGGCTTCCTTGGTTCGGAAGAAGCCGGTGCACTCGAGTACGACCTCGGCGCCGAGCTCTTTCCACTTCAGCTTGGATGGGTCTCGCTCAGCCGAAACCGGAATGCGCCTGTCGCCGATCCAAATCGCGCCTTCCTCTGCCTTGACCGGGTGCGAGAAGTGCCGGTGCACCGAGTCCCACTCGAGAAGATGAGCGAGCATGTCAGCGCTGGTCAGGTCGTTGATGCCAACGATCTCGATGTCTGATCCGCGCTCCGCGACAATCCGAGCGACGCAGCGCCCGATTCGTCCAAAACCATTGATTCCGATTTTCGTAGCCATCGTTTGTTCGACTCCCTCCCGAC
>CBESWY010000307.1:0-3320 GCA_965533395.1 uncultured Myxococcales bacterium | reverse complement strand
AAGAACATCGTTCAGAGAGGGGTCCAATGCTGAATCGTGCAATTCCAATCATTTCTTTGATCGCGCTGAGCGGTCTCCTAGGCGTTGTGCCGGAGGCATCGGCGGACCGGGCGCCCGGGAAGCCGAGCGCTCCGAAGAACATCGACCAGACGCCGCCACTCGTTCCGATCCCCAACGCCCGCGTCACGAAAAACGGTCTGCTCGTGGGAGGCCAGCCCTCTTCCGATCAGCTGAAGGCGATCGAAGAAGCGGGGTACCGCACCGTCATCAGCCTACGTGCCGAGAGCGAGTCCGGCGATGAGGGCGAGCAGGCTACCGTCGAGCGCCTAGGCATGAAATTCGTGTCCATCCCAGTCCCAGGCCCGGCCGGGCTAACCGAGGCAAACGCGCGCGCGCTTGGCAAAGCGATCGGGGAGCAGGACGCGCTACCCGCAGTCGTGCACTGCAAATCGGGGCAACGGGTGAGCGCCTTACTCGGCTTGAAGGCCTTCGTGGTCGACCGCGCCAGTGCTGCGGCAGCCATGGAGCTCGCAAAAAGCCTTGGGCTGACCAAGCTCGAGGCGGCCCTCCGGGAGCGTATCGCGGAGATCTGCAAAGCCGACAAGTCGCGGAACTGTGAGGGTCTGCCATGAGCGACCGGCCGACGGCGCTGGTGCTGCTGACGCAAGGCAGCGAGGAGATGGAAGCCGTCATCAGCATCGATGTGCTTCGCCGCGGCGGAATCGAGGTCACGGTCGCGGGGCTCGAGGGCGCCGCACCGATCCGATGCAGCCGCGGCGTGACGATCACGCCTGACATTGCGCTCGAAAGCGTCGACGGTGAATTCGACGTGCTGGTTCTTCCAGGCGGGGCGGAAGGCGCGACACGCTTGGCGGCCTCTTCCAAGGTCGGAGAGCTTCTTCGTGCGCACGAACAAAGCGGGCGGTGGGTCGCTGCGATTTGCGCCGCGCCGATTGCGCTTCAGGCACACGGTGTCTTCCAGGGTCATCAGCTGACGAGCCATCCGAGCGTCAAGGGCCAGCTCGAAGACTGGGGGGACTACAGCGAGCATTCGGTCGTCGCAGATCGCAAGCTGATCACCAGCCGAGGCCCAGGCACAGCGTTCCCGTTCGCCCTGCGGATCGTAGGCACGCTCACCAACGCACAGCGCATGGTCGAGGTGCGCGCGCCGATGATGTTCCCAGTCCAAGTTTCCTAGCTAGGTGGATCAGGAGGCTTCGTCACGCGAGGCCGAACCGTGACCTTCGATCGAGCCACGTAGGAAAGAAGCTTGTGGATGGAAGTGCCCGCAAAGAAGCCGGGGGCCGTTGGCGTTCGGTCGGGCTCGGGAACCGGCAGCGTGGCGACCAGGGCCCCGTCTCCTGAATGGCGAAACTTCACCTCGGGGCTCAACGATTCGATCATGCGCTTCGATGCCTTGTTTTCAGCCAGCAGCTCGGTCACGAACCAGCGGATGTCTCGCTCCCAGGCGGCTTCGATCAGCCGTTGCAGGAGGATCGAGCCGAGACCTTTGCCATGGAACTCGTCGAGGACTGTCACTGCAGGCTCGGCCGTGTCCGGCTGATCCAATAGGCGCACGAACCGCGCACTGCCGATGCCTTCGTCGGTGGAAACGAAGTGACGGCGAATGGCGCCCATCGCAAAATGGTTCACTCCGTCCACGTTGGTTAGGTACCCGAGCTCCCCCTCGGTCAGCCTGGATTTGGGGGACATGAAACGCGCGTAGCGAGAATCGGCAGACAAGTGCTCGAAGCCTTCGCGAAGCATCTCTTTGTCCGACGGGCGCATGAGACGCAGCTGGACCCGCTGCCCATCGGTGAGATGAACGATTTCGTCGTACGAGCCGTCGTACCGATAACCCTGCCCTTGGCCCCCCATGGCAGGACAAGCCTAGGCACGATCGAGCGCGCGGACAACCGCATCCATCGCCGCAGCGGCCCCGGTCCGGAGTCGGTAGTTGACGATGTGTGAAACTTGGCTCGTGCCGGGGTTAATTTCGACGGTCAGGGCGCCGCGGCGCCGGGCATCGATGACCGGTTCGGCGATGTATGGAAACACGCTGGTGGTCCCGATCGAAAACACGGCATCGAATCCGCGCATCAACTGCTCCTGCAGAATGCGCGCGCGATCCACGGGCAACATTTCGCCGAACAGGACCACCTCGGGCCGGACCAACGACGCACACTCGGGGCAGGACGGTGGGATGTCGAGACCTACGTAGCTGCTTACCCGCCAACGGTGACCGCAGCGGGTACACAATAAGCGATGCACGTCGCCGTGGATGTCGATGACCTGTCCGCTGCCCGCCGCATGATGCAAACCATCGACGTTTTGCGTCAGCGTCCAGACCCGGTCGAATCGCTCCTCGAGCTCGGCAATGACGTGATGGGCGCGATTCGGGCCTGCATTGCGGCACGAGCTTTCGATTTGATGGATGTACTTCCAGGTCAGCGCAGGATCCCGCTGGAACATCGCCCCCGAAAGCGCCGCCTCGATGGGAATGCCGTCGTCGGTTTCCTCCTGTTCGTAGAGCCCGCCGATCCCGCGATAGGTCGGCAAACCCGAGTCGGCCGAAATGCCTGCCCCCGTGATGAACAGGACGCTCCGGCTGCCGCGAAGCCGCTTGGCGATCTCGGAGATCTGCCGCTCGTCCATCGAGCTTGGTTATCGTATTATCGTCTGATCGCCAAGCGGAGGGGCCTAGGCACTGGCGATGCGACCCAAGTTCTCTATGTAAACACCTATGTTCTTCAATTCCGAGAAGAAGCTTCGAATTCCCACACCCGAGCAGGCCCTGCCGGGGCGGGACACGAAAATGCCGGTCGCGGCCCGTCACTTCGTCCTGGGCGCTCCGCTAGAAGGCCCATTCCCCGAAGACACGCAGAAGGCGATCTTCGGCATTGGATGCTTTTGGGGAGCCGAGCGGAAGTTTTGGGAAACCAAAGGGGTCTTCACGACTGCGGTAGGCTACGCCGCGGGCCAAACTCCGAATCCCACCTACGAAGAGGTGTGCTCCGGCCTCACTGGTCACAATGAGGTCGTGCTGGTCGTCTATCGGCCCCCGGAAGTTAGTTACGAAGATCTTCTCAAGCTGTTCTGGGAGAGCCACGACCCGACACAGGGCATGCGACAGGGCGGCGACCGGGGAACGCAGTATCGGTCGGGAGTCTACTGCTTTGACGACGTGCAGCGCCGAACGGCGACGGAATCGATGCAGCGCTACCAGCGCGCGCTCGACGATGCGGGATACCAGCGCATCACGACCGAGATCATCGACGCACCGCCCTTCTACTATGCGGAGGACTACCACCAGCAGTACC
>CBESWY010000306.1:0-3348 GCA_965533395.1 uncultured Myxococcales bacterium | reverse complement strand
CGCGGAGATAGTGACCGTTCTCGAACGAATCGAAGAAATGTCCCACGAGTGGGTGCTCGATGGGCGATCCCAAGCTGTCTTCTTCGAGATTCCGCTCCGCCACGTACGTCTCGTGCATCGCGCCCCCGACCAGGACCCGGTACCATGGCGCGTCTTTGGGCGGCCGGCTCTTCGCTACTTGATCGTACCACGTCTGGCTGAGCGAAAACGTCGCATCGATGTCGACGACGACTCCGCGGTAGTCGAAGAGTCGGTGATGAACGAGCTGTCCAATGGCGAACTTCAGTTTGACAGCGATCATGAAGACACTCTGCTCGCTCCTTCGATTCACGTCTACCTCGAAGCGTCCCCTAACTGAGCTCTCCGTCTGCGTCCTTCATCGCGACCCGCTCTCCCAGTCGCGCGAGGGCCTCGTCGAGGTCGAGCTGGATCGACCGACTTGATTCCTCATATCACCGTTGCGCGACGTCGGTTCTATTGTGGCCGCACGCGAGCGTTGCGAGGGTCGCTAGGCAAACGAGTGTGGATCGCATGGGTGTGATATTAGGAATCCACCCGTCCTCAGTCGTTAGGTGTGGCTCCTTAGGGCTACGGCCTCTCCGACAAGCTCTTGGAGTTGAAGGTCGACTTCTTCTTTCTTCAAGGGACTACCGCGGGGAGTATCCAACCGGCTCGCTTCACGATACTATCCATTTCTTCGGTGTTTTGTATCGGGCACCAAGTTCAAAGCCCACGAGGCTGAGGAGTGCCCAATGATTCCGCTTCAACGACTGCTTGCGTCCCTCGTGCTGCCGCTGCTTTGCATCGCCTGCAGCGACGGCAACGGCACGGGCGGGGAGGGTGGCAGCGGCGGCGCGCAAGCGCCCACGGCCGTCATCACGTTCCCACCCGCAATCTCCATGACCGAAGGCGACGCTGTCACGGTCCATGGCACGGCGGCCGACGACGGCATCATTGCATCGCTAAGTGTCAACGGTGTCGAGGCCTCCACAGATGACGGCTACGCGACCTGGGTTGCCACCGTGCCGTTGACGCCTGGGATGAACACCCTGGCCGTCGATGTCAGCGATAGCGAGTCGAACAGCGATGCCCAGGCGGCCGAGGTCGTCATTGAACGGGGGGCACGCGTTGGTTTCCTGAATTTCGTTGCTCTCGATACCGCCAACAACCGGGCCTTGTTCGTAGACCCCCGCATCGATGCTGTCATCGCGATTGATCTCACCACGGCGATACGCACGGTCTTGTCCAACGAGACGACGCCCAGTGCCAGCAATCCGTTTAGCTCTCCAGTGGGCATTGCCGTAGACGGCGCCAACAACCGGGCCTTGGTCACAGACGTCGGCCTCGATGCTGTCATCGCGGTGGACCTGACATCGGGCGCCCGCACGGTGCTCTCCGATCCCACCACGCCCAGCGCCGCCAACCCGTTTGGCTCTCCCACCGCCATCGCCGTAGACGGCGCCAACAACCGGGCCTTGGTCACAGACGTCGGCCTCGATGCTGTCATCGCGGTGGACCTGACATCGGGCGCCCGCACGGTGCTGTCCGATCCCACCACGCCCAGCGCCGCCACTCCGTTTGGCTCTCCCATCGCCATCGCCGTAGACAGCGCCAACAACCGGGCCTTGGTCGTCGACGACGATCTGGACGCCGTCATCACGGTGGACCTGACATCGGGCGCCCGCGCGGTCTTGTCCGATCCCACCACGCCCAACGCCGCCAATCCGTTTGGCTCTCCCATCGCCATCGCCGTAGACGGCGCCAACAACCGGGCCTTGGTCACAGACCGCAGTCTCGAGGCCGTCATTGCGGTGGACCTGACATCGGGCGCCCGCACGGTGTTCTCCGATGCCACTATGAGCCCCGACAGTCCATTTGACCGTCCGCGGGGTATTGCGGTGGACGCAATGGGGAACCGTGCCCTGGTGGTGTACCTCGGAACTTCCGCAGGTGCACTCGTCGCGATCAACCTGACCGATGGGGAACCCACGGTGCTGGCCGACTACAGCACGCCCGACGCTAGCAACGCGTTCAACGATCCGCAGGGCATGGCCCTGGACGCTAACGGCAATCGCGCCCTCGTAGCGTCTGCCGGGGGAGACGCCATTATCGCGGTCAACCTCGCCACAGGGGCACGAACCGTGCTCTCGGACGCCGCGACGCCCTCGGCCGACAACCCGTTCGCTCGTCCGGTTAGCATAACGATCGACGCCGCACGCAGTCGCGCGCTGGTTGTAGATCGCGGTCAGGGCGGTATCTCTGCCATCATCGCTGTTGACCTCACGACCGGGGCGCGCACGGTGCTCTCCGATTCCGCAACACCGAACGCGAACAACCCATTTGAGAACCCAGTTGACGTGGTCGTCGATGACGCGAACGGGCGCGCGCTTGTCGTGGACGAAGGTGGCTTGGCCGTGATCGCCGTCGATTTAGAGACAGGTGCGCGTTCGGCGCTTTCCAGCAACTCGACACCCGGCGGAGGCGTTCCGTTTGACCGGCCGCTTGGAATCGAGCTCGACCCCGAAGACAATCGTGCGCTGGTCACAGACGGGGGCCTCGATGCCATCATCGCTGTGGACCTAACGACTGGGGAACGCACCCTGCTGTCCGGCCCCAGCACGCCGGACGCTACGACGCCGTTCGCCCGACCCGAGGACATTGTGCTCGAGCGTAACAACAACCGCGCACTCGTCGCAGACAGCGATCTAGACGCTGTAGTCGCGGTGGACCTCACAACCGGGGCACGCACGCTGCTGTCCGACGGCGCCACGCCGGATGCCCGCAACCGGCTCAAGGGCCCGGTGGATGTTGTCGTGGACACGATCAACAATCGCATCCTGGTGGTGGACGAAGACTTCGGTTCGGTGATCGCACTACATCCGGACAGCGGCGAACGCGTGGATTTATCTAGGTAGAACCGGGACGTTTTGAGCACCTCATGATTTCAAGAACTCGCGCTGCTCTGTGCCTTGTCGTTCCTCAAAACCTTGTCCGTCGCGAGACGTGAGCGGCGATGATGGAGAAGGTGGCCCAGAGGACGGAACTCGGACCCCTGCGTGCGTTGCCGACGGTTCGACAAGCGCGAATCAAGCGCGGCACGCGCCTTAGCCCCGCGCAGTGCGCGCAGCTCACGCCTGACGTCGCGTGGGACCGAGACTCTCGTTCAGGCTGCGCGTCGTGTGTAGCGATGATGCAGCCCGCCGACCATCGGGAGTGCGATGACCTTCCCCCCATTAGGCGACTCGCGCTTGCGTGGTTCGGGGGCGTCCTTGTCGAGCGCGAGGTGGGTCCGAGATCCGTGATAGTACTCGAGGTACTTCCGAAGGATGCGCCGAAGGTGCTGCTCTG
>CBESWY010000305.1:0-3350 GCA_965533395.1 uncultured Myxococcales bacterium | reverse complement strand
CCTCGTCCTCGGCGGCGGCTTCCGCTTCTGCCGCGGCGATGGCAGCGTCCTCCTGGGCCAGGAGCTCTTCTTCCGCCTCTTCCATGGCCTGCGCGGCCGCGAGCTCTGCGGCCGCGATGTCGATCGACTCCCCGGTCTTCTCTTCGAACAGGGCCCGGTGCTCGTCGCTGAGGTCACTGAACTCCTGCAGTGTCGGAAGGTCTTGGAGACCGCTCAGACCGAAGAACTCCAGGAAGAGAGGGCTTGTCCCATAGACGAGCGGCCTGCCGGGCTCGTCTTTGCGGCCGAGGATTTTCACCAGACCGCGCTCGGCCAGCATCTTGAGCGACGAGCCGGAGTCGACGCCGCGGACATCATCGACCTCGGGCCGGGTGAGCGGCTGGCGATAGGCGACGATGGCCAGTGTTTCGAGCTGTGCGCGGCTGAGTCGAAGGGGCTTCGGTGCAACGAGGGTCTTCACGAAATCGGCGCTTTCGCGCGCCGAGCGAAACTGGTAGCCGCCGGCGACGAAATAGAGGTGCACGCCGCGATGTGCGTAGTCCGCCACGAGCTCATCGAGCAGCGGTTGGACCTCGGCGAGGGTCGCCCGCGCGGCCCGGGCCAGCCGTTTCGCCGTCACCGGGCTGCTCGACACGAAGATCAGGCTCTCGAGCACGTTCTTGAGCGACTCCGGGCTTTGGGCGATGGGTGCCCCCGCGCCGTTTTCCGAAGCACCGTTGTCGGCCTGCAGGTCTGTCTGGGTCATGGCTCTTGCTCGTCCTCATTCCATGCGTACGCGCCCGAGGTGCCAGCCGGCACGACGACCGATTCCCGTCGTTCTTCGCCTGTCTCGACCGGCGTGTCCTGGTCCGGCGCGTCTGCCCGGTCGCTGCTCGGCTCAGCCTCGTCAGCGGCTACCATTGCCTCGCCCGACGCGTCGAGCAGCGTGTACTCGAGGTAGATCGGCTCTTCATGGTCGGTTTGATAGATGCTCGCCAGGCGCATCTTGGCCATTTCGAGAAGGGCGAGGAAGGTGACCACGAGATCGTACGAGGTGCTCACGTCTTCGAAAAGCTCGTCGAAGCGGCACCGGCGGCGCTCGCGAAGCAAATCGACCAGGCTTCCGATGCGGTCCTGAATCGACATCCGTTCGGCGTCGACTTCGAGCGAAATGGACGCGTTGACGCGTTTGGCGATCCTTTTGAGCGCGTCGAGGAGCTTGAAGACGCTGACCTGAGCGAGGGGCGGCAGCTCCTGACTGGCCGGTGGCGGGGTGCCGCCCGAGAACACATCCCGGCCCACGATCGCGCGTTGGCCCAGATCTGCCGCGACGGTCTTGTACTTCTGATACTCGAGCAAACGCCGAATCAGCTCAGCCCGGGGGTCGAGCTCGTCGACCTCGTCGTCGTCCTGGTCTTCGGGCGGCCGCGGCAAGAGCATCTTGCTCTTGATGTGCGCCAGCGTCGCCGCCATCACCAGGTACTCCGAGGCGACGTCGAGGTTCAACACCCCCATCAAGCTCAGATACTCCAGGTATTTGCCGGTGATGAACGAGATCGGCAGGTCGAGGATGTCGAGCTCGTGCTTCCGGATCAGGTGGAGGAGCAGGTCCAGCGGCCCCTCGAAGTTAGGCAGCTCGATCCGGAAGTTCGGGTCGAGTGCCTCGGGCGCTTCTTGGGCCTCGGGCACCGGCATCGGGCTGGGCTCGCTCATCGCAGTGGAACCATGCGCCGGTACGCTCCCTAGTGTCAATTGCTACGGGCTTGGTCGAGGGCTTCGATCACCGCTTCGACGTGCCCCTTCACTTTGACTTTGGGGAAGTGCTTGATGACTTTCCCATCGGGTCCGATCAGCACGGTCGAGCGGATGATTCCCATCGACTTCTTGCCGTACATGTTCTTCTCGCCCCAGGCGCCGTACTTCTCGACCATCGTCCCCTCGGGGTCGCTGAGCAGCGGGAACTTCAGCTTGAATTTGTCAGCGAACTTACAGTGCGAGTCGATCGAGTCCTTGCTGACGCCGACGACGACCGCATCGCGCGCCTTGATCTTGCGAAGCGCCGCGTTGAAGTCATTCGCCTCGGTGGTGCAGCCCGGTGTGTTGTCGCGCGGGTAGAAGTAAAGGATGACGTACTTGCCCGCCAAGTCTTTGAGGGCCAGCTTGCCCCCCGTGGACGAGGGCAGATTGAACGCAGGAGCCTTGTTGCCTTCTTTGATCATGGAGCCGGCTGTATTGTCGGTTTGCGCCCACTGTCAACACCCCGCGGGCCTCACGAACTTGGAAACCCGACGAGACGCGCCCAAGATTGAGACATGACCGCCCGAACCCTGATCGTGGGAGATGTCCACGGCTGCCGCGAAGAGCTCGAAGACCTGCTGGAGGAGTCGGGCTGGGAGGCAGGCGATGATTTGGTGCTGGTCGGAGATTTGGTCGCCAAGGGACCGGATTCGCTTGGGGTTGTTAGGCTGCTTCGAAAGCTCGGCGCGCGGGCGGTTCGCGGCAACCACGACCAGCACTGCCTAAAATGGTGGGATGCGCGCCAGGCGGGCGAGGATCCCCCGAAGCTTCGGCGGGCCCATCAGCGGGTGGCCGAGGAGCTCGAAGAAGAGGATTGGCGATGGCTTGCGGGCCTTCCGCTGTGGCTCGAGCTGTCCGACCATGACGCCCTCGTCGTTCACGCCGGGCTCGTGGTCGATCTGCCTCTCGAGGAGCAGGACCCCTACGACCTGATGAACATGCGGAGCATCCTCGAGGACGGGAGCGCGTCGAGAAGCTACGAGGAGGGCACGCCCTGGGCAACGCTCTGGCCGGGTCCAAGGCTGGTCGTGTTCGGGCACGATGCGGTGCGGGGCCTTCAGAACCATCCTCACGCGGTCGGTCTCGACACCGGCTGCGTCTACGGCGGCTGGCTGACCGGCCTCTGGCTGCCGGGGCGAGACCTCGTCGCGGTGCCTGCGCGTGCAGCCTACGCGCAGCCCGGGAAGGATTGAGGGCGGTGGAAGTTTTCGTGTGCCGTCGAGAAGAGCTTCGGGAAGGCGAGGTCCGGACGACGCAGCTGGGCCTCGACGCCGATGGCATCCCGATCACGGCCTTGCTGCTGCTCGACGCGAACGGCGACATCGTCGCCTACCGGAACCTCTGCCGGCATCTTCCGGTGCCCCTCGACGGCGGGACTGGGCAGCTGCTCAGCGAGGACGGCGCCCATTTGATCTGCGGGACGCATGGAGCGCTGTATCGGCTCCTCGACGGCTACTGCGTCGACGGCCCCTGCGAGGGGCTATCTCTTCAAACGCTGCACGTACGCGAGGACGGGGGCGAGCTCTACGTCTCCGACGGTGACGAGCCCCGCTAGGGGAAATCGCGGATCTCTA
>CBESWY010000304.1:0-3350 GCA_965533395.1 uncultured Myxococcales bacterium | reverse complement strand
ATCTGGATCAACGCCGAGATCAACGGCGAGAAGCTAGACGAATCGCAGCTGCTGTTCGAGCACGTCTTGCTGAACGTGGGCGGCGCGGAAACGACGCGCAGCGCCATCGCGGGCGGCCTCGAGCGGCTGTCCGAAGATCCGAAGCAATACAACGCGCTCTATGAAGATCCGTCCCTCATTCCGAACGCGGTGGAAGAGATCATCCGCTGGGTCTGCCCGTTCGTGAACATGTATCGCACCGCGACGCGGGACTACGAGATGCACGGCAAGGTCATCAAAGAGGGCCAGATGGTTGGCCTCACCTATCCCGCCGCGAACCGGGATCCGCGCAAGTACAAAGACCCTCATACCTTCAATATCTTTCGCGATTTTTCAAAGGAAGCGAAGCATCTCTCGTTTGGTCTCGGTCCTCATTTCTGCTTGGGCGCGTCCCTAGCGCGCCTCGAAGTGCGCCTTTCACTCGAGGAGATGACAGAGCGGGTAAAGAGCATTCGGATCCCCGAGGGGAAAAAGCTAGAGTACGTGTCGTCATCGTTCACACGCGGCCTCAAGGAATTTCCGGCGATCTTGGAGGCTCGCTAGGGAAGCATGCAGCGGGGCGTTCGCTCGACGAATGACTCCCGAAAGGGCTGAACCATGAAAATCATATTCGACAGAGACAAGTGCAAGCTACATGCGCAGTGCCGAGGTGCGGCGCCGGAGCTTTTCTCGTTTGCTCCCAATGGAAGCCTGGTGATACTCGACGAGAATCCACCCGAGGAGCTCCGCGAGGCGCTCCAAGATGCCGTCGACGCCTGCCCAGAGCAGGCGATTTCCATCGGGGATTGATCTAAGCTCGGCGTCGATGCCGCGCTTACCCCAAGGACTGGTTCGCGGAGACGATGGGCTTGCTCGCTGTTGGTGGGGTGCGAGCACGCCCGACTACGCAGCGTATCACGATGAGGAGTGGGGCTGGCCCGTGCACGATGATGTCCGGCTCTTCGAGAAGATCTGCCTCGAAGGCTTTCAGGCGGGCCTGAGCTGGCTGACCATTCTGCGAAAGCGCGAGAATTTCCGGAAAGCGTTCGCTGGGTTTGACTACCAACAGGTCGCGCGCTTCAACCAGCGCAGCGTCGAGCGGCTTCTCAAGGATGCGGGCATCGTCCGGCATCGGGGGAAGATCGAATCGACGATCAACAACGCCAAACGCGCGATCGAGCTTGCGGAGGAGTACAGCTCTCTCTCGGCGTTCTTTTGGGAACATCGGCCGCCCGAGCACGAGCGTCCACGGAGGATGACCAAAGGCGCTCTGATGAAGCTCTCAAAGACGCCCACGTCGGCGGCTCTCAGCAAGGAGCTCAAGCGCCGCGGCTGGTCTTTCGTCGGCCCGACGACGCTCTATGCCTTCATGCAGGCAATGGGCTTGGTGAACGACCACCTGGAGGGTTGCTTCGTGCGGGAACCCATCGCAAAGAGCCAGAGTGATTGAGCTGACCGATACATTCTACGGAAACGAAGTACGAAGCTGGCTGATCGCCCTCGCAGTCGCGGTTGGCGTCCTCGTGGTGCTGCGGCTCGTCGAACAGGTGTTGATCGTTCGCGTGCAGAGAATCGCCAAGAAAACTCAGACGATGGTCGACGACATCGTCATCGGGTCGCTGCGGAAGACCAAGCTGCTCTTTCTGCTGGTCGTGGCGGTCTTCGCCGGCTCGCTTTCGCTGGATCTGAAGCCACATGTCCGCTCGATCGTTTTGAGCGCGGTGATGATTGCAACACTGATCCAGGTCGGCGTTTGGGTCAGCAGAGGCCTTCAAATCTGGCTCGAACACTACCGAGAAACCGAAGAGGACGGCGCCAACCGAACGACGATGAATGCGTTGAGCTTCGTCGGGAGGCTCATCCTCTGGGTGATCGTGTTCTTACTGGTCATCGACAATCTCGGGATCGATGTCACGGCACTGGTTGCCGGCATGGGCATCGGCGGCATCGCCGTCGCGCTTGCGGTGCAGAACATCCTCGGCGACCTATTCGCCTCGCTCTCGATCGTCCTAGACAAGCCCTTCGTCAACGGGGATTTCATCGCGGTTGGCGACATGGCAGGCTCGGTCGAGCACGTCGGCATCAAGACCACCCGCATCCGCAGCATCTCGGGCGAGCAGCTCGTGTTCTCCAACTCGGATCTGCTGCAGAGCCGGGTCCGCAATTTTGGTCGAATGGCGCAGCGTCGCGTCGTTTTCTCGCTCGGGGTCACCTACCAAACGCCCGCCGATAAGCTCGAACGGATTCCCTCGCTGATCCGCTCGGCCATCGAAACGCAAGAGGACGTTCGTTTCGACCGCTGCCATTTCGCTTCTTATGGCGATTCCGCGCTCAACTTCGAGACGGTCTACTACGTCGAATCCTCGGACTACACGCAGCACATGGACATCCTCCAGGCGGTCAACCTCCGAATCTACCGGGCCTTCGAGGAAGAGGGGATCGAGTTCGCCTATCCGACGCAGACGCTGTTCGTCGCCAAGGAATAGTCCCGCAAAATCAGCTACCTCACTGATTTGTGAAACATCCGGCCGCCCCTGGCGTTAAGGGGGCTGAGCCTTAGATGAAGGACTTAGCAATGAAGAGCTGGCGAACGATTCTGTGGGGAATTCCGATTCTGGTCGCAGCCATTTTGGTGGCTGTCGGGGTCGCATCGACCCGCGCGGATTCGCCGCCGGAGCGAGGCAAGCGAGCCAGCGCGCCAGGTAAAGATGACAAGCTCGCCAAAGCGACTTTCGCCGGCGGGTGTTTCTGGTGCATGGAACCGCCATTCGAGAAGCTCGAGGGCGTCGTCAGCGTCACTTCAGGGTACACGGGCGGCAAGGAGCGTGCGCCCTCTTACGAAGACGTGAGCGCAGGTCGAACGGGGCACCTGGAAGCGGTGCAGGTGAAGTACGACCCCACCCAGGTTTCCTATCAGTATCTGCTCGAGGTATTTTGGCGACAGATCGACCCGACCGACGACGGCGGCCAGTTCGCCGACCGCGGGAAACAATACCGAACCGCGATCTTCGCGTACGACCCCGCACAGCGCGAGCTCGCCGAGGCATCGAAACGCGAGCTCGCGAAGAGTGATGTTTTCAAGGCTCCAATCGTGACGGAGATTCGATGGGCCGAACCGTTCTACGCGGCCGAAACCTACCATCAGGACTACTACAAAAAGAACCCGAGCCATTACAAGCGATACCGCGCCGGGTCGGGGCGCTCAGGCTTTCTCGAGTCCATCTGGGGAAAGCGGCCGCTCGAAGCACCCAAGAAACCAAAAGCCGCAGGGAAGAAACCAATGTCCGACAAGAGCAAGTCATTCGACAAGCCCGCTGATGGAGAGCTCCGCA
>CBESWY010000303.1:0-3410 GCA_965533395.1 uncultured Myxococcales bacterium | reverse complement strand
GTCGATCGCGACGGCGCAGCCGCCCCTGGCAACGCCGGCGGATTCCGATGGTTTTCGAACGGGCATCGCAACATCCAAGGGATGGCATTCCGATCCGACGGCATCGGGATGTCCGCCGAGCACGGGCCAAGGATCGACGACGAGATCAATCTGCTCGTTGCCGGCAACTTCGGCTGGGATCCCGTGCCGGGCTACAACGAGTCGGTGCCGATGACCGATCTCGAGAAGTTCCCGGGTGCGGTTCCCGCCGTCTGGTCGAGCGGCTCGCCCACGCTCGCGCTGGCGGGCGCGACGTTCCTCGAAGGCAGCGCCTGGGGCAATTGGGACGGGGCCCTTGCGGTGGCCACCTTGAAGGCCGAGCACCTACACATCTACTTCGTCGACGCCGAGGGCGAGGTGACCGGCGAAGATCGCGCCATCGGAAACCAAGGGCGCCTCCGCTCGCCCCGGCAGGGCCCAGACGGCTTGCTCTACATCACCAACGACGGCGGGAGCGGTGGCGGGAAAGTCTCGCGGGTGACACCGGTACCCGCACCGAGCTCTGACGAACCGTGAGCGTCGCTTACTACGCGATCGTCAACCGATCTGCGGGCGGCGGACGGTGCGCAAAAGCCGCACCGGAGACGCTCGATGCCTTGGAGCGTCGCGGGCTGTCGCTGGAGGTCGCGTTTACCGACGGACCCAAGCACGCGACCGAGCTAGCGCGAGCCGCGGCCAGCAGCGGCTGCCGGCGTTTTCTTTCGGTCGGTGGTGATGGAACGGCAGCCGAGGTCGTCAACGGGCTCGTGGCCTCGGGCGTTGCTCGCGAATGCGAGCTTGCGATGCTTCCTCTCGGAACGGGCAACTCCTTCCTGCGCGACTTTGGTATCACCGACCTTCGGGTCGCCGCCGACACGATCACTCGAGGCGAGAGCACCGCCATCGACGTTCTTCGCCTGACGCACGAAAGCGGCGTCATCCATTTCATCAACACGATGGGGACCGGTTTCGTCGCGCGCGCCGGCGAGCTCACCAACGAGCACTTCAAGTTCCTCGGTGCGGCAGGCTATGTTGCGGCAGTTCTAGTTTGCGTCATGCGGCTCCGGTACGAAGAGAATACGCTTCGCTATGCAGGCGTGACCGATGAGGCGCGCACGGTGCTCAGCTCGTTTTCCAACAGCCAGTACACGGGTGGTTCGATGCGGATGGCGCCGGATGCCCAGGTCGCCGACGGTCTGCTCGACGTCGTTCGGGCCGGCCCGCTTCGAAGGGCTGCTCTGGTCGCCGCGTTCGCACGCATCTTTTCGGGAACGCACACCGATCTGGATCAGGTATGGACGCAGCAGGTCGATCGGGTGGAATTCGTGAACCCTTCGTTTCAAGCCGTGCTCATCGACGGCGACCTCTACCACCTCACGCCCCTCGCGATCGATGTCCTTCCGTCTGCGATCCAGCTCATCGCATGACGGAGACGACGACAGCGTGGGATCGAATCGTGAGCGTGCTGATCTGGGTCCTGGCCGGCGGATTTCTGGTTCTCACCGTGTCGTTTTTGACGATCCTCTACCGGTTCGTGAAGGCGGACCGCGTTCAGCCTCTCGAGCGCCTCTACTGCAGGCTCCAACTCGCGCTCACGTTCAACAGGCAGACCCACCACGTGCACCCTGACGTGGACTCCGGGACTTCGTACATCTTCATCCAGAATCACAGCAGCCATCTCGATCACGTCGCGATGTACACGGCGACGCCGCATTTCAAGCAAGGCATCGAGCTCGAAAGCCACTTTGAATACCCCTTCTACGGATGGTTCATGAAGGCACGTGGCACCATTCCCGTACCCAAAGATCGCGCTGGCGCACTCGAGGCGCTCCGCGAGGCGGTTTGTGCCGAAGTCGATGCCGGTCATTCGATCCTCGGCTTTCCGGAGGGCCACCGAACCAAGACCGGTCACGTTGGCCCTTTTTACGACGGTCTATTTCGGGTCGCGATCGAGCTCGGCGTGCCCATCGTGCCCGTCGCGGTGACGGGGCTTTTCGAGGTGCTTCACAAGGGCTCGCTCGTCATTCGCCCCGGAAACGAAATCGCGGTTTACGTCGAAGAGCCGATTGCCACAGAAGCGCTCACCGAGGACGACATCGCAGCCCTACGCGACCGCGTGCGGAACACGATCGCGGCCAGGGTCGATGCGCATTTCGCGGCGGCCGGTTGAGCCAGCCGACCTATTCGGCCGCAGCCGCTTCGACGGCCTGAAGCAGGCTCTTTGGGAAGACGCGGCCGGTCATTCGGTCCCGCACTTTCTTGGCGGCCGCATCCCACTCTGCCCTGTACTTGCTGGTATCGGTCGCGGTGATCCCCTTGGTGAGGATGACGTCGTAGGCCTTCTGGTCGTCGCGGCGAATGGTCTTGTTGAGCAGGACTTCGACGCGCTCGCAGGTTCGCAGGAACGTCTCTTTGAGTTCGGGTGGAAGCGCGTCCACCTTCTCCTTACGCATCACCATGCCCCCCGCGATGATCGCCGAATTGTGGCCGGTCATGTATTTGACGCGCGTGTACCACTGAAGCGCAACCGCCGTAAGCGCGGACGACGTCACGACGTCGACCATCTTGGTCTGAAGCCCGGGGTACACTTCGTTTACGCCGAGTCGAACGCCGTTGGCGCCGATCACGTCGTAGAACTCGATGAAAACCAGGTCGTCTTTCCACGTCCAGGGCCGCATCGACTTGATGTCCGACGGCTTCTCGATGGGCTTCTGCGAAAAGAGCCGGGTCTTTCCGGCGTCCCCCCAGGCCAACATCACGAAGCCTTCGTCCTCGAAGAGCTTCTCGAAATCCGCGGCCATCTTCGTCCGCACCCGGTCCAGCTTCTCGTAGGTATCGAGGAAATTTGGCAAGACCAAGATCACCATCGGCCGAACCAGCATGCTCATCCCCGTCATCGTGACGACGCCGCCGTCTAGCTGCCCCACACGCATCTTTCGAACGAAGTCACGCTCGTCGCCCTGAGCCCCGCCCGGATAAAAACGCAGCTTCAGCCGACCGTCGGTCTCGCTTTCGAGGGTTTTCTTCCAGGCGTTGAGGACCTTCATCCACGACGAGCCAGCCGGTGCAAGCGAGGCAATCCGAAACGTGATCGCTTCTTCGGCATGGCTGCTCGGGACGCTACCTGGCAGCCCCACCAGGACAGCCGCGAGGAGCACGACGAATAGGAAATATCGGTACACGGAATGGGATATACCTGGACCCGGCTACGTTCGTCCAGAGCCCCTGCGCTTTGCCCTCCGGCTGACCAGTTTAAACACCCGCTGGAACATCGCCGCGTCTCCCGAGACGGGCTCCCGCAGATCCTTCCTGTCTCCTGATTCGGGGTACAGCTGATAGGCAGCATTCAGGACTCGATCGATGGTATTCGGGGCGACTCCGTATGCGAATTC
>CBESWY010000302.1:0-3413 GCA_965533395.1 uncultured Myxococcales bacterium | reverse complement strand
GGATCGCCCGACGCGGTTTTCAATGCCTCGTTGCCGTCGAGGAGATCCAGCCAGGTGTCCCTCCTCAGAACCCCATCCAGCGCACAATCGTTGACGTTTCTGCGCTCGGGGTCAAGCTCGCCTACCCTGATGCGTGACGTCTTGTACGCCCTGCTTGCGACCGCCAGATCGAGCCTGAAGCGGCAGCCTGAGCTCGCCCTGGAGAACGTTGCCTTGCGACAGCAGCTAGCGATCCTGCAGCGCAAGGCCAAGCGCCCCAAGCTGACCAAAGCGGACCGTGCATTCTGGGTCGTGCTGTCGCGTCTGTGGTCCGACTGGCAGAGCGCGCTGGTCCTCGTGAAGCCCGAAACCGTGATCGGCTGGCATCGCAAGGGCTTCAAGCTCTATTGGACCAGGAAGAGCCGAAACAGAGGCGGACGTCCACCGATCGATGTGGAGATCCGGACGCTCATTCGTCGAATCGCCAGCGAGAACCCGACGTGGGGAGCACCTCGCATTCACGGTGAGTTGCTCATGCTCGGCTTCGAGATCGCCCAAGCCACGGTGTCGCGCTACATGCCACTTCGGCGAAAGCCGCCGTCGCAGAACTGGCGCTCGTTTCTCCAAAACCACAGCCAATACCTCGTTTCCATCGACTTCTTTGTCGTGCCCACAGCCACGTTTCGCATCCTGTACGTGTTCCTCGAGCCCGAGCGCCGACGCATCGTGCACTTCAACGTCACCGAGGGTCCGTCCGCGCAGTGGACAGGCCAGCAATTGGTCAACGCCTTCCCCAACGACTCGGCGCCGAAGCACATCATCCGGGACCGAGACAAGATCTATGGCGCGAACTTCGTTCGTCGAGTGCGTACGATGGGAATCGAGCAGGTCCTCACCGCGCCGCGGTCCCCATGGCAGAATCCGTACTGCGAGCGCGTGATCGGTACCATTCGGCGGGACTGCCTCGACCACGTCATCGTTGTCGGAGAGCAGCACCTCCGGCGCATTCTGCGGAAGTGCCTTGAGTACTATCACGGATCTCGGACCCACCTCGCGCTCGACAAGGACGCCCCCAAATCGCGCGAGCGCGAGTCCATCGATGGAGGGAAGGTCGTCGCCCCTCCAATGGTCGGCGGGCTGCATCATCGCTACACACGACGCGCGGCCTGAGCGAGAGCCTGGCTCCCACATGACGTCGAGCTTGAGCGTGGACTGCGCTCACGCCGAGCCGTCAGCGCACGTGAGGCTCTGAGTTCTGTCCGCAGGTCGCCCTCCGGATCGTTGCGGCTCAGATTTCGCGACGGACAACGTTTTGAGGAACGACAGGCTCTCTTCCGAATGAAATTAGCAGTGGCTACCATCGGCGGCAGGTGGCGGAACGTCGACCCGGGCCTGATGGGTCCTCCCTATTTGCACTTCGCCCCGATCTCCACGAGGTCGCAACGAACCGGCAGCTTCGGCGTCGAGGTCGAGAAGGTAGGGAGCGACCAAGCCGTGGTAGGCCCGCTTCAGTTCCGGAGGAAGATCCTTCCAGCCTGTGATCGAGCCGCGGCAACCTGTCGCCCCACACCGACACCGTTCGGGGAAGTACTCAATGGTATAGTTGCGCATTGCGTAGTCAAAGGTCAGCTCCACGCCAGTTGGAATGTGGTGGCGGGCGACGAAGTCATGGGCACCGGTTTCGTTCACGTGGATGCCACAGTTCGGAGAACACGAGTGGTTCACCTTGCTGATCAATCCGCCATGGAGGACGAAGCGATCGCGCGCGACCTGACTCGCGTGGGAGTGGTTGCCTGGGACCTCGGCCTCGATCCGGCCTACCAGGACGATTTGGCCTCGCCGGTAGTCGCAGCTGGCGTAGACGCCTTCGCCGCGGCCGTTGGCGGAGCGGAGCTCGTAACCGGGCGTCTCGACGGCCAACGCCCCCGTCAATTTAGCTGGTTCGGCATCTTGCACGGCGATCGTATACACCAGATTCCGAACCCAGGCGATCATTTGCGCCTCCTTGAAGACCAAAGCACCAGGCACGTTGGTCTGCGAAGCGCGGGGAAGCGCGACCGCGGTCTGAAATGCTGCGACGATTCTGGTACCATCGCCCCGCTGCGGAGCCTCTCGCCGTTCGGTCGCCCGCAAGTCGCGGTCGGCAAGTTCTTGTTCTCGGTCATCGCTGATTGCCACACTGTGGCAAGCGCCGAAGGGGTGAGGTTTGATCGGGCCGGTCCAGCTCACCGTGAGCTCGAGAACGAACAGGAACAGTGGAATGAGGTTTTTACAGATCCCTGTTGAGGCATTGAGTCCGCAGGCTCTCAACGGATTGATCGAGGAGTTTGTGACCCGTGACGGAACCGACTACGGGGCTGAAGAGCGCACGTTGGACGCCAAAAAAAGCGCCGTCAGGCGTCAACTCCAGCTTGGCGAGGTCGTGATCGTGTTCGATCCAGAGACACAGACTTCCAACATCATCCTGAAAGATGAGCTTCGATTGCACGATCCCACGCAGCGTCGATGACACACGCCTTGATTGCCACGCCGCTCGCCGATGCATATCCTATGCACCCTGCTTGAGACACTTGCAGCAAAGTCGGTTCCCCGGCCCGCGCGACAGAAACACCTTGTCGCAATTCAAGCATGACCGCGGGCTGTAGGTGAGCTCGGAAAGGCTGAGCTGCTCAACGAACTGCCGGTTGATGCCGAGGAGGGCCGCTCGTTTCGCAATCGCATCTCGGCTGAGCCCATGCTGCTGCTTCAGTCGCTCGAACATGGCCTCCTGATCGTTGATGTAGCCTCGGATGATTTCACAGTCTGTCTCGGGTGTGAACTGACTACTCTGTTTTCGCGCCACCGCCATTCAGTTCCGCTTCCGCCGCGAAGTGCGGGCAACTCGCATAGTCTCCAAAACAGAACTGCTTCTGGTGCGAGATACTGGCATAGCCGCCTTGGATCTTCTTCTTCAGGACCCAGAAGAAGCGCGTCGTTCGAAACATTGCATAACAGCGGGTGTGCCTCCTCAGAACCCCGTCGACCGCGCAATCGGTGACGTTTCCACGCTCGGGGTCAAGCTAACCTACCCCCATGCTTCAGTTGGTGTACGCCCTGCTCGCGACCGCCCGATCGAGCCTCCGGCCGCAGCGTGAGCTCGCCCTCGAGAACCTCGCCTTGCGACAGCAGCTAGCCATTCTGCACTGCAAGACCAAACGCCCCAAGCTGACCAGAGCGGACCGCACATTCTGGGTCGCGCTGTCGCGTCTGTGGCCCGACTGGCAGAACGCCCTGATCCTCGTGAAGCCCCAGACGGTGATTCGCTGGCATAGCAAGGGCTTTCGGCTCTACTGGACCTGGAAGAGCCGAAACAAAGGCCGGCGCCCACGGATCGATGCGGAGATCCGGACGCTCATCCGTCGAATCGCCGGCGAGAACCCGACGTGGGGAGCGCC
>CBESWY010000301.1:0-3439 GCA_965533395.1 uncultured Myxococcales bacterium | reverse complement strand
CTCGAGCCGCAGTTCTACAAGGAGCTCATCGACAAGCTCGGCCTAGCGGACAGCGCCCCCGCGGTAGGCGAACATTTGAATCCAGCGAAGTGGAACGAGCTCCGGCCGACGCTCGAAGACGTCTTCCGTCAGAAGACGCGTGACGAATGGTGCGAGGTCTTCGAAGGGAGCGACGCCTGCTTTGCACCGGTGCTCGCGGCGGCCGAAGCGTTCGAGCACGAGCACAACGTCGCGCGACGTTCGTTCGTCGAGGTCGACGGCATCAAACACGCGGTCGCTGCGCCACGCTTCTCCCGAACCAAGCCCGCCGACCCCACACAAGCTAGGGAACGTGGCGCCGACACCGAAGAGATACTGCGTGCCTGTGGAGTCACGCTGCCCTAGCGAGGAAGCCTGAATGATTACCGATTTCGATGACTACTTGATCCATCAGGCCGCACTCCCCATCAACCAGATGGGGATCGTCAACCGCAATGCGTATGACCGCTACTGGTTCAACGGCTTCGACAAAGCGGGCACGTTCTTGTTCGAAGCAGCGTTTGGACGATACCCGAACCGCTTCGTGCAAGACGCTCACTTCAGCATCGCGGTGGACGGCGTTCAACACTCGTTCCACGCGTCACGCCGCGCCGCTGACAATCCGATGGACTCGAGCGCAGGGCCGCTTCGAGTCGAGGTGCTGCATCCCATGCGGCAAATTCGCCTGGTCATCGAAACCAATGACACCGAAGTCGAGTGCGACCTGACCTTCCACGCGAAGGCGCCTCCCATCCAGGAGCCCAAGAACCATATGTGGGACGGCAACCGTCTCATCATGGACACCCAACGCTTCACCCAGTTGGGGACTTGGGAGGGATTCATCTCCATCAAGGGCCGCCGAATCGAGGTCAAGCGCAGCGAGGTCATCGGTGTCCGCGACAAGTCCTGGGGCATGCGTCCGGTCGGCGAATATGAAGAAGGCGCGCCAAGCAGGCTGACGACCGATCCGGCCGTGTACTGGATCTGGTCACCGATTCACTTCGATGGCTTCTGCACACACTTCTTGACCCGGGAGCTGCCCGATGGTTTCGCCGAAGAGCTCTCCGCAGCGATCATCAAGACCTACCCGGACGACGCGGAGGTTCCGAAGGACGTCATCGAAGCCGACGAGGAGCGCATGGCTCGCGCCACCAACTCGATTCGGTGGAAAAGCGGGACACGCTGGCCCTCGGGCGCAACCTTGGGTTTTGAGAAGCATGACGGCACGAAGGTCGAGATTGAGCTCGAGCCGATATTCCGATTCCAGATGATGGGCATCGGCTACCAGCACCCCGAGTGGGGTCACGCGGTTTGGCGAGACGAGCTCGAAATCGGCTACGAGAGCTGGAAGCTCGATGAAGTAGAGCCGGACGAATACTGCTCCATCCACGTGCACAACGTCGTGCGCGCGAAGATGGGCGACAAGATCGGCATCGGCATCCTCGAAACGCTCGTGTTCGGCCGACACGAGCCCAGCGGCTTTCAAGATCTGTTCGACGGCGCCCCGTAGTTAGAACCCGTAGCCTCCGCCTACCGAGATGATTGGGAAGGCGGTCGGGTAGAACGGATTTCTCAAGACGGGAACCTTGAGGGACGTCGCCACGAACACGCCTTTGGCAACGCCTATGACGAATCCCCCACCGAGCAGCAGGTTTCCATACGTCTGTCGGGGGAAACGGATGCCGCCTTGTTTCCGACCGGTATTGATGACCTCGCCTTCGACGAGGATGAAGAGCTGTTGGATCGGAAAGACTCGAACAAAGAGCGAGGAGCCATAGGTATGCCAGGTGATCGTTTCGATTGGTACGTTGTCCCTGGTGAACTGGTAGCGAATTGAAACCCCGGGCTCGACGATATTCTTGAAGATGTACGAAACTTGGGGTGCCACGCCGACGGTGATGAGATCACTGGCAAAGCCCAGACCGATCCCACCGCCAACGCGAAGATGACCCAGCGGTTCCTTGGGCTTTTCGAGCTCTGGCAGAGGAGGTGCTGGCGGTAGCTCGGCGGGCGGAGGCTCCTCAGGCATCGGCTCGCCCTGTGGTGCTGGCTCCGACTGCGGTGGGGGCTCACTGATGACCTCGATCTCGGAATTGTCTTGCGCGATGGAGGGGTGGGGAATCGCAAAGACTCCTAGAACCCCAGCCGCGGCCAGCCGCAAGCAAACCCAAGAAAAACGAGTCACCCTCCTTCTATAGCAGAAAGCGTTCGTCCTGAGATCGTCCCGTGGCGGCCGAAGCAGGCACCGGAGCCCCGAGCCGCTCGCTCACTTCAGCATGACCCGAGAGGCCTCGGTGAGCGTGGTTCGCGCGTAGGCGATTTCCCAACGTCGTGGAGGATTCGGCACACGCCTAGAGAGCCGATTGATCGCGTACAAGAGTGCGTCGAGGCGAGCGCTTAGAGCGTCGCGATCGAGCTCGACCTTCACCCTCAGCGTATGGTCGTGCCGACGCGGGTCGAGATAGGCGGCATCTCCGTTGCCCCGACGGCGCCGCTCCTCGCGAGTCAGCAGAATCGCCGAGTGCACTTCCCGAGTCGGCGACGAACGCGTGACGATAGGCGCAAAGGGTGTCGGGCTGTTGACGTCGATAACGCAGGCGAAGTGTTCGGTCCAACAATGGTCTTCGCCGTAGCTCGTGTCCGTGATGGCCAAGACTTCGACGTTCGGATCGAAAACGCGGGGATGAACTTCACGCAGCCTGGCGATCTTGGCCCGTCCGCTATTGACTCGTTCCGTGCTGGAGTACGTTGCTCCGTCTGCGCCGAGCTCCTCGACCGCCACATCCAACATCGCTTTGGGCGAAGCGCTACTCAAAATGATCTGGATACCAGGGGAGCGACTGCGGACCCAATCGAGGTCCTCACGAGTGATCACCTGATCCGAAACGTGACGGCGCCAGACTCTGCGGGCGAGGTCGTGCTGCAGGGCCTCGTCGGCCGTCGCTAGGTGGGCGAGAGCGACCATTTGTGGGCGCCGCTGTACGGCGGTGGTGGGCTCGGGACCAAATCGACGATAGGCGAGGCGCCGAAGCGCGGGGATGCGCGAAGCCAGCTTGCCCCAGATGAGGTAGTGAATCCCAGCCCATGCCCATCTTCGGGCGCCGACTGCCAGATAGCGAGCGAGCTTGACGGGCTGCGACCAATCGAGAACCAGGCGGCCGCCGAACCAGCGGCGCGCCTGATGCCCCGTCACCGACTCGCCGTAGGCTTCGTACGCACAGAGCTCCCATGCGAGCAGCTCCCCGAGGTTGCGGCCTAGATGGGTGGTCTTGTCGAGGTCGAGAATCAGGTAGTCATGCCCCTCATGAAGCATGCGAACGCAGAGGTCTCGGAAGGAAAGAGGCGCACCGTGATCGACGTACCGATCGACGACTCGCATTTCGGCGGATTGCTCACTCATGGGCGTTTTCTCCTCGAACCG
>CBESWY010000300.1:0-3447 GCA_965533395.1 uncultured Myxococcales bacterium | reverse complement strand
GGCGCCGCCACTTCCTCCGCTTCCTCCGCTACCCGAAGTGCCCGCTTGGCCGCCTCCGCCTCTGGAGTCGCTGTCTCCCGAACCACTGCAGCCCACCGCGAGAATCGCGGCGAGAATCAACCCAAGCCTATAAGCATTCATAACGGAATATTGTAGCACTGAAGGAATGATCCGCACCTGGCTTGTGAGGCGGATTACGCGATCATCTCGTCGATGAGCCCCCGCTCCAGGCTCGCATGCCCAAAATCATCGACCGGCTCCCCGCCGCCCTTTCGAAGTCCGACCGCGGTCGCGACCGTGTTCAGCAGCCTGTTGTGCGGGACGTCGCCGGCATCGACGTACGCCCCGGTCCGCAGGTAGCCGTCCGCCCCCCCGGCCAGGATGTAGGGGAGGTTGTTGATCGAGTGCGGCGGGCCGTTCGAGAGGTCGTTGATCCAAGCGCAAACGCCTTTGTCGAGGAGCGTTCCCGTCTCGGTCGTGTACGCCGAGAGACGGTCGAGCAGCCTTCCGAAGAGGCGGGCATGAATGCGGTCCACGGCCGCATGTTTCGACTGAGCATCTGGGATCGGATCACCGTCGGAGCCGTCCGCGAAGATGCGATGGGAGATCCAGTGATACGACGGAAACTGCTCGCCTTGCCAGCGATAGCGCGTGCCGTCGTTGCCGTTTCCGATTTGAAGGGTCACCGCGTGCGTGTAGCCGCAGGAGAGCGCGAGCGCGATCACGTCGATGTGCAGCTCTGCCACTTCAACGACCCGGTCGCCGTTCTGATGGTCCCCGTCGATGGCGTTGATCGAGCTCACGGTCGAGGCGTCGAGTGGCGTGCAATCTGCAAGCCGGATCTCGAGATCCCGAATTGCCGAGAAGTGAGAATCTAAGCGGTTGCGATCGTCCGAGCTCAAATCACTTCGATTCAACAGAGACTGGATCTGGTCGCGGACCAGGTCGTTGACGCTTTGTCGACGCGCGGCGATCGCGTTTGCCGAGCCTTCGTCTAAATTGACGAGCCCCATGATGTTGTCGAAGGCGACCTTTGGGTTGGTCTGCGCACCCCGGCGGTCGTTCGGGCCGCGATACGAAAGGACGCTGTCGAGAAAGTTGTATGGGCGCATCGCGGCGAGGGTGAGCGGACCTCGGCCGTCGACGTTGAGCTCTCGGGCGATGCGGTTGTCGAGCGACTCGCCGAGCGCGAGGGAGTTGTTGCTTGCTTCGGAGTCGCCGGTGGGCTGAGCGGTGAGCGCTTGAAGTGCGCCGCGGGCGTGGCCACAGCCCGAGATGGAGAAGGCGCCGCGAACTCCTCGCACCATCAAGAGCTTGTCCGCGTGCGCGCTCAGCTCGCTGGTAGCGCGATCGCTATCGGCGAGCATCGAGGCTGTCGTGAGCGCTCCGAGATTGCGCGGCCAGAACATCTCGGGCTCTGCCGGGTTGCTGTATTGCATCGCCTGGGAACAGCCGTTGCCCTGGCGCATGAACACGACGAATCCAGGGTCGTCGGGCCCGGCCGCGCGAACCACCTTCGACGCAAAAGTCTCGAGAAACGGCAGCCCGACGGTCACGCCGGTGGCACCCGTCAGAAACAGCCGCCGCGTAAATGGATGCTTACCGAATGAGCTCATGAGCCCTCCGCGTTGCGCGCCCGAAACTCTTCGCTCTGCACGAGCTCGATGATGAGCTCCCGCAGCGAGAGTCCACCAAGCGAGGCGTCGCCCATGTTCTGGATCAGGTCGAGGTCCGAGCCGGCCGTATCGCGCCCGAGTGCGTACTCGACCCAGTGCTTTGCATAGCAGTCGTGCGCCTGGACCCGCTCGGCCATCGCTCCGTTGAGCTCTCCCGCCCCGTCGTACGATACCGGCCCGTCTGCGAACTCGAAGGTCGCGGCCGAGTCGACCGGCAGCCCGAGCTCCTCGGTCCGATACTGCCCCAGCCCGTCGAAGCTTTCGAAGGCGTAGCCGATTGGGTTGATGTACGTCCCGTGGCAGCTCGCGCCGCAGGTTCCTGGCCCTGTGTGCATTTCGATTCGCTCGCGGGAGGTCATCGTGACGCCATCGTCTCCGGGAATCGGTGGAAGCACGTCTGGCGGTGGAGGCAGCTCCGTACAAAGCACTCGATGATTGATGAATACGCCACGGTGAACGGAGCCCGTGAGCCCGCCGTGTGATGCCAGAAAGCCGAGTTGCGTGAGAAGGCCGCCGCGCTGAGGCTGCGTCATCGGGTCGAAGCTCGCTTGCGTGAATGCATCACTGAACGCACCTTCGAACCCGTAAATCGCGGCCAAATCGCCATTTACGAAGGTGTATGGTGCCGTCAGCAGCTCCACGAAATCCCCGTCCGCATCGAAGATGTGCTCGACGAATCGGCGAGCCTCCTCGTACATGTCCTGGCCCACGCCGCCGTAGTAGAGAGGGAACTCCGACGGGTTCTTGCTCAGATCCCGGTAGAGGTCCCAGTTGAAGAGCTGCGCATGAAAGCGCTCGAGCATCGCCTTGCCGCGTGGGTCATCTAGCAAGCGCGCCGCCTGGACGGCGATCTGTTCCGGCGTGCGCAACGCGCCCTGCTCCGCTTGATCGAGCAAGGCGTCATCGGGTCCGCCGTTCCAAATCATGAACGAGAGACGGGATGCGATCTCGAAATCGCCTAGCTGCACGGTGTCCCCGCTCTGGCTTTGACCGAGCTCGACCCGATAGACGAAATGGGGCGATTGCAAGAGTGCCTCGAGCAGGATTCGAGCTCCAGCGTCGAATGCTGTCATATCTGGGAAATGCGCAGCGCCCTGCGCGAAGAGGGCAATGTGCGCGTCGATTTCCTCGCTGGAGAGCGTACGCCGATACACTCGACGGCCAAGGTCGCGAACCACGGCACTCGCGCGTTCCGAAGCGTCGGCGGGGAGTCCGTCGGGCAGCAGGCCGGCGAGTACCCCCGGATCGGACGTCGCCGCATCAGCCAAGGTCTCTGCCGCGTCTTGGTAGTCGCCCCAGAGGTCGCTGCTCACGCGAAGCGCGCGGATGTTGTTGTCGAAAAAGCTAATTCGGGTGTCCGGTTCGAAGCTGCCCGAGAGATTTGGCGCCTCCGTGAGACGGAGCAGGTCGCGCACGCTGTTCTCCCACTGACTGTGTGTGAGACGTGGGAAGGCCGTTGCTGCCGCAAGCTCGCCGGTGGCGCCGCAGACGGAGCGCCCGCAAACAGGTGCCGGCGTTCCGCCAGTGCCCAGCGTTCCACCAGTCCCAGGCTCCGTGGTCGCTTCGCCGATCGCCCCGTTGCAACCGAACAGCAGGAGGACAGTGCAGATGTTCAGATATCGAATACGCAAATTAACCCTAGAGGCTTAAGATTCAACCCTAAAGGGTGTAGGTGTCAAGGGGCCAAGCGAGCACACCTGGGTCATTCGCAGCGGCGCTGCCGTGCTAATTCCCCCGGGTGTCCAACCTCGCTGGCCTTCTCGAGCGCCTT
>CBESWY010000299.1:0-3447 GCA_965533395.1 uncultured Myxococcales bacterium | reverse complement strand
CCCCGAGTCGCCAACCCGCGACCATGATCGCGCCCCAGCCCAACAGGAAGAGCAGACCACCGAAAGGTGTGATGACTCCCAGCTTCGTCTCGCCGGTAATTGTCATCACGTAAAGGCTGCCACTGAAAAGCGTGACTCCCGCGACGAACGCCCAGCCCGCGACCAGCGCCGCAGCGCCTGCACCGCGATGGAGGAGCCAGGCGGCAACTGCGAGAGCCAGCGCATGAGTCAGGTGATAATGGGCGGCGGTGTTCCACCAGTCCAAGCGCTTGACGCCGTCTGGCAGGGAACCGAGGCGGGACTGCAAGCCATGCGCTCCAAAGGCCCCGAGGGCCACCGCGGTGAAGCCGAGCAGGCCGGAAAGAATGATGAAGATTCTGGGCATCGGAGCCCATGATGTGCCAAGTCCCGCGCCATGGCCAGGCCGCGCGCTAGCACCTTGCAGGCGAACGCGTTAGGCTTCCCGACCGACCGGGATTACTGGAGCGACGACTCGGAGATGACCGCAGATTTCGGCGTAAACCAAGGACTGGTCGAAGAGCAGTTTCTCAAGTGGGTGGACAACCCGCTTGCGGTGGACGAGGCTTGGCGCTCGTACTTCGAAAGCCTCGCACCAACCGACTGGCCGCAGATCTCGAGCGCGGGGACGATCATGGCGCCCATCACGGCGTCTGGACTGCTGAGTCCGGCTCCGCAGCCCTCCGATGGAAACGGCGCACCCGCACCGGCGGCGCCACACGCCGTCACGCTCGTCGACGGCACGGAGGTCGAGGGTGGCGTTCGGAACTCCGTGCTCTTGCCCCCCACCGCGGAAACGCCGCTCGAGCCCGTCCTTCCCGAGTTCCGCACGTCGTTCCCGCCTTCGTCCGAGTTGCTCGCAGCCAACGAGCTTCAGGCCCGTCTCTCGGCGCTGATCAACGCGTACCGCGTGCGCGGCCATCTCTACGCCGACCTGGATCCGCTGGGCTTGCATCGCACGCCGCCTGAGGATGAGTTCGTTCTCAAGCGCTACGGGCTCGCCCACGTCGACCCGGAAACGATCTTTGCAACGGGCAACATGGCCGGGCCGCCGAACGAATCGCTGCGCTCGGTTCTGGCACGCTTGAAGGACACCTATTCGCGAACGATCGGCTCCGAGTTTACCTTCCTCGAGAACCAAGACGCGCGCGACTGGCTCCGCGACCGCATGGAGCTAACCGGAAACCACATCGACCTGAGTCGCGAGCAGCAGGTGCGCATCCTCACCAAGCTCACAGACGCCGAGATCTTCGAGCAATTTCTTCATACGAAGTACACCGGCGCCAAGCGCTTCTCGCTCGAAGGCGGAGAAAGCGTCATTCCCATGCTGGACATCCTCACCGAGCGCGCATCCGAGCTGGGCGTGGAGGAAATGGTCATCGGCATGGCGCACCGCGGACGGCTCAACGTGATGGTCAACATCATGGAAATGAACGTGCGGCAAATCTTCGCAGGGTTCGAGGATGACGATCCGGAGAAGTACGTCGGTACCGGCGATGTCAAGTACCACCTCGGCTACTCGCTCGATCGCAAGACGGCGAGCGGCAACAACATGCACATGACTTTGGCGTTCAATCCGAGCCATCTGGAGTTCGTGAACCCGGTGGTCGAAGGCCGCGTTCGCGCCAAGCAAGATCGCAAGGGGGATGACGAACGGCTCACTGTGCTGCCTCTTCTGATCCATGGCGACGCCGCATTCGTCGGCCAGGGCGTGGTCGCCGAAACGCTGAACCTCAGCCGGCTCCCGGCGTATGAGACCGGCGGCACGGTCCACGTCGTCATCAACAACCAGATCGGCTTCACCACCAATCCCGAGGACTCGCGATCGACAGCGTACTGCACCGACATCACTCGTATGCTTCGCTGCCCGGTGTTCCACGTAAACGGGGAGGACCCGGAAGCGGTAGCCCAGGCGGTGACCTTGGCCACCGAATACCGGCAGCGCTTTCACGGAGACGTGGTGCTCGACCTGTTCTGCTACCGAAAATACGGCCACAACGAAGGCGACGAGCCGCGATTCACCCAGCCTGCGATGTACGAGGCGATCGACAAAAAAAAGACGGTCCGCGAGGTGTACATCGACCACCTCATCAAGACAGGGAAGCTGACGACCCAGCAGGCCGACGAGATCAAGGTCCAGCGCCAACAGGAGTTGGAACGTGCGCTCGAGGACACGCGTAAGAACGGAAATTACGACCTCATCCCAGCCTCGATGCTGGGCCTCTGGACCGATTACCGTGGCGGCAGCGATTTGGACGTCCCCGACGCGGATACGCGATTTCCGAAAGGGCTGCTCATCGATGCGCTCCACAAGCTGACGAGCTACCCCGACTGGTTCACCCCGCACCCGCGCATCCAGCGCTTCGTTCTCGAGAAGCAAATCAAAGTCATGGAGACGGGCGAAGGCGTCGACTGGGGCACCGCCGAGAACCTCGCATTCGCAAGTCTTCTTCTCGGCGGCGTTCGCTGTAGGCTAACCGGCCAGGATGTCCGCCGCGGCACTTTCAGCCACCGGCACGCGGTGATCTTCGATGAAAAGTCTGGCCGCAGGTACACCCGGCTCGGACACCTGAGCACCGACCAGGCACACTTGGAAATCTACGACAGCCCGCTTTCGGAAATCGGCGTCCTGGGCTTCGAATGGGGGTACTCGCTCGACTCGCCCGACGCCTTGGTTTGTTGGGAAGCGCAGTTCGGCGACTTCGTCAACGTCGCCCAGGTGATCATCGACCAGTTCATCTCCTCGTCCGAAGACAAATGGCAGCGCCTGAGCGGTCTGGTCATGCTGCTCCCTCACGGCTTCGAGGGCCAAGGGCCCGAGCACTCGAGCGCGAGGCTCGAGCGCTTCCTCATGCTCTGTGCCGAAGACAACATGCAGGTCGTCAACCTCACGACCCCGGCGCAGCTTTTTCACTGCCTGCGGCGTCAGGTCCTTCGTCCCTGGCGCAAGCCCTTGGTCGTCATGAGCCCGAAGAGCCTGCTGCGACACCGCCGCGCCGTCAGCACCCTGGACGAGCTCGCCGAAGGGTCTTTCCAACGAATCATCCCAGACGACCCCGCCGTGGAGTCCGGCAAGGTTCGACGCCTCGCGCTCTGCACCGGGAAAATCTACTACGATCTCCTCGAGCGCCGAGAGCAAACCAAAGCCGACGACATCGGAATCATACGCGTCGAGCAGCTCTATCCGCTCCGTGCAAGCGAGCTCCAAACGCTCCTTGCCCCGTACCCGAAAGACGTCGATTTGGTCTGGGTTCAAGAAGAACCGTGGAACATGGGCGCCTGGTACTTCATGCGTGCGCGGCTCCCGGAAATCCTCGGCAATGAGCAACGTCTGCGCTGCATCGCCCGGCCTGAAAGCGCGAGCCCCGCGACGGGCTCCGGCGCCTCGCACAAGCTCGAACAACGGCTGCTCGTCGACGAAGTTTTTCA
>CBESWY010000298.1:0-3453 GCA_965533395.1 uncultured Myxococcales bacterium | reverse complement strand
GTTATCGCTTTGTCCTTGGATTGGGTTTGGGCTCGCACGCGGGGTGAGAGCCCAAACCCAATCCAAGGAGTCGCTGATGGAAGAAAAGAATGTTTACGACAGAGCGCGAAATGTGTTGCGGGATCTTGTTCCCCTTTTGCACACGATTCGGGAGCACGATAAGTCGCTGGCCGATCAGCTCAAGCGGGCTGCGCAGAGTGTGGTCCTCAATATTGCGGAGGCACGCGGGAACGACGCCGGGAACGCGCGGGCGCGGTTTTCGACCGCCTGCGGCTCCGCCAAAGAAGTCCGCGCGGCTCTGAACGTCGCAAGCGACTGGGGCTACATCGAAACCCACAGGGCGAAGCACCTCGATGAGAGGCTCGACGAGGTGTGCGCCATCACTTGGTGTTTGGGCCGTCGGCTTCAGCGGCCGGAAGGCCTCCAAGAGATCGCGCCGCCCCCACGCGAACTCCTGGGGTCCCCACAAGGGCGCCAGCCCGGCCCCACTCACAGCCAAAAAGGAGATCACGATAACCAAGTCTCATGAACGGGACACTGTCGCTGCCACTGACACCGGCGCTGGCGCCGGCACTGTCGCTGCCACTGTCGCTGCCACTGTCGCTGCCACTGCCGCTGTCGCTGTCACTGCCCCCCCCACCCGCAGTTGCCAACCACTCCAACCTGGCGTACCCCAGCGCAAATGTCCCTCGACGCCCTGAAGTTCAACGACCAAGGTCTCGTCGCCGTAATCGCGCAGGACGCGGAGACCGGTGAGGTGCGCATGATGGCGTACGCGAACGAGGATGCGATTCGGCGCACGCTCGAGACCGGGTGGGCTCACTTCTACAGCCGCTCCAGGAAACAGCTTTGGAAGAAGGGCGAGACCAGCGGGAATACGCTCGCGGTCCGCGGCGCGTGGGTCGACTGCGACGGCGACACGCTGATCTACATGGTGGATCCCGCAGGTCCTTCCTGTCATACGGGCGCCGACACTTGTTTCTTTCGGCGGCTGGACCGCGACGGCAACTTGCTCGACGCAGATGGCGACGTCGCGGGGCCCACGCTCTTGCGCCTGGAGCGGACCCTTCAGGAGCGCAAGGCTTCGAATGCGGGCAAGAGCTACACCAAAGCCTTGCTCGACGCAGGACCAACGAAGATCGACGCCAAAGTTCGCGAGGAGGCCGCCGAGCTGGGTCAGGCGCTGATGAACGAATCAGACGAGCGAGTCGCCGCTGAGGCAGGCGACCTCACCTATCACGTGCTGGTCGGCCTCGTGCTCCGCGATGTCTCGCTGCGCCAGCTCTTGTCCGAGCTTTCGAGGCGCTTCGGCCGATCCGGCCACGATGAGAAAAACAGCCGCTAGGCAAGAGGACTCACGCCGTTACCTCAGTTGAGGATGTTGTCGATGTCGCGCTCGATGGTCTCTTCGCGGACTCGGCGTGCCAACGCCAGCTCCGTGATCAGCAGTTTTCGTGCTTGCTCCATGAGCTTCTTCTCGCCGTAGCTGAGCTCGCCCTTGTCGGCGCGCACTTTCGCCAAGTCGCGCAAGACTTTTGCTACCTTGATGGGCGAGCCGCTCTTGAGCATCTCCGTGTATTCCCGGTAGCGCCGATTCCAAGGCTGTGACGTGACGGCCATCTCGTCTTTCTTGAGCTCTTCGAGCACCGTCTTGGCAGCGCTCCGGGACATGACCTGCCGAAGGCCCACGCGATCAACGGCGTTCAGCGCGACGCGGATCGTCCCCGACTTCCCATTGATCAGCTTGAGAATGTAGAAATCGATTTTATCGGAACCGATGAGCCGCTCCTCGATTTGAGTGATCTCGCCAACCCCGTGAGCAGGATGAACCGCCTTGTCGCCTACGCTGAAGCTCATGAAATCACTCTCCTCCGGTTCGAAAACGACGAAAACCCGCGCTGGGAGCGCGGGCAGGGAACCGTTCGTCACGGGGCGTGCAACCAACTCCGTGCACTCTGTCTGCATAGCAAAACCTGGCCCGAAAGTCAATGCTTACTTTTCAGGAAATCCCTGTAATTTCAGCACCTTGAGGGCTTTTTCCTGGCCGAATTCTGGATTGGGGAGGACTGGAGCCTACCGGTCAGGAAAAGGCGTTCAGTTCGGCCGCGGGTGTTTGCTCGCGCCGCTCTTGGCGGGCGCCGGCGCGGCCGCTTTGGTCTCCTCAGCCTTGGGCGCGGTGGGCTGGTCCTCTTCGATGAGACCGTGCTCTTGCATGAGCTTGCGCTCTACCGCCGCGAGAATGTCGGGATGCTCTTCGAGAAAGGTGCGCGCGTTGTCGCGGCCCTGGCCGACACGCTCTTCACCGTAGCTGTACCAAGCGCCCGACTTGTTGATGATGCCGGCTTCAACGCCGAGATCGAGCACGTCGCCGGTGCGGCTGATGCCCTTTCCGAAGAGGATATCGAACTCGCAGAGCCGGAATGGAGGCGCGAGCTTGTTCTTGACAACCTTGACGCGGCACCGGTTGCCGACCGCCGCGTCGCCGACTTTGATCGTGCCGATGCGTCGAATGTCGAGACGCTGCGAGGCGTAGAACTTGAGCGCGTTGCCACCGCTCGTGGTTTCGGGGCTCCCGAACATCACGCCGATCTTCATTCGGATTTGGTTGATGAAGAATAACGTGGTCTGGCTCTTTTGCAGGTTGCCGGTGAGCTTTCGAAGCGCTTGGCTCATCAGGCGCGCCTGGAGGCCGACGTGGGTGTCGCCCATCTCGCCTTCGATCTCGGCCCGGGGCACCAGGGCCGCCACCGAGTCGATGACGACCATGTCGACCGCCCCCGAGCGGACGAGGGTGTCGGCGATTTCGAGAGCCTGCTCGCCGTTGTCCGGCTGGCTGACGAGGAGCTCGTCGACGTTCACACCCAGCTTACGGGCGTAGTTCGGGTCGAGCGCGTGCTCGGCGTCGATGAAGGCCGCGATGCCGCCTTTTTTCTGGCACTCGGCGATCGCATGGAGGGTCAGCGTGGTCTTGCCGCTCGACTCCGGGCCATAGATCTCGACGATGCGGCCCCTCGGATAGCCACCCACGCCCAGGGCAAGATCGAGGGAAATCGCTCCGCTGGAAATCACCGGGATCTGGATTTTGCAGGATTCGTCGCCAAGGCGCATGATCGCGCCCTTTCCGTAGGCTTTCTCAATGGTTCCGAGGGCTAGGTTGAGGGCTTTTTCGCGGTTCGAGTCGGCCATGGCGTAAATTCCTTTGGGTGATACTACCTGAACACCCGTCTAGTCGGCTTGATTACACTAGTCAAGTTCGCGCCCAAGGATTGGCGAGGAAAACAGCCGGCGCTTCCCCTTGGGCCTGCATAGGACCGTAGCCTACCCCGACCAGCCCCGAGCAGCGAGAGCCGTCCGACTTGGCCCGTGCGATCAAGGACCCGTGGAGCCGCGCTCCGACCCGCCGGTCCCGCCGGCCTTCTCGCCGCGCGCTCGCTCAAGCATGCGGGCATCCCC
>CBESWY010000297.1:0-3495 GCA_965533395.1 uncultured Myxococcales bacterium | reverse complement strand
CCTTCGGTACGTCGACAACACCTTTTGGAACTCGCCTAGCGCGGCCGCGGCCTGGCCCTGCTTCAAGTAGCTGGAACCGATCATGTACTGCGCGTTGTCCGCATGCTCGTCCTTGGGGTATCGTTCCACAAAGGCGCGTGCGAGCCCTCGTGTGTAGGAATGCTTATTGACGCGATACGCCTTGGTGAGCGCCTCCCAGTGCGCGCTCTTGCTCTTCGGAACCTCGTCCGAGTCGATCGGGACATCCATGCCGGCAGCGCGCGCGACTTCGCTCAGCTTTCGCTGCAGCTGGAGGCTCTGTTCGGCCTGCGCTTTGCTCGTGCCGCTGCTCTCATGACGAAGCTCTGCGATCTCGCCTTCCATCGTTGCGAGCCGCTGTTGAATCTTTTCGATTTGGAGCCCTTGGTCTGCGCTGTTGCGGCGAAGGACTCGGCTCGCCTCGGCTAGCGCTTCCTCGAGCTCTTTTCGTTTGACCTCGAGGTCTTCTTCGAGCGAGTCCAGGCGTTTTTGGTTGGAGGCAATGTCAGTCTGCATTTGGCTGATGCAGGCTGGCGCCGAGACGAGGGTGAGCGAGAGCGCAGTGAGCCCCAAGGCGAAGCCCGAGCGCGTGTCGCCGAAAACTGAGATCATCCCCATGAACAAACTACCTAGTATAGATGGGTTAGTTGGGCCATTTTATGAGTTCGTGTGGAGCAGGCGGTTGCGGTCCACGATGGCTTGGAGCTCCCGTAGGCCTGCCTGAAGCTTGGCAAAAAACGAGACTGAGTGCGGAACGAAATGGAAACTGGGATGCTTGGACCAGAGCTCCCGGAGGCGCATGTCGAGCTGCCGAGCCTCCTCGTTGCTCTCCGTCCGCGCCGGATTTCCGCCTTCGATCGAGATATCGCCGACCGCCGCCGATTCGAAAAAGATCACTGCGTCGTAGCGACGGAGCTCGTCGTCGAGGCTGGTGCCCAGAGTTTGGAAGAAGCCTGCGGGTGCGCTTTCAGGCCAGAAGGCGGCGCCGTCGATGGTGCCACGGTCGCAGAGCAAGACGCGGCCTGGGTACAGCGCGCCCTGAATGTCTTCGAGTGCGACTTGGGCGTGGAAGATGGCCCGTTGGGTTGCGGCACGGGCCTTCGATTCTCCGACACGAGGAAAGCCGCCTGTGAACAGCATCGTAGCCGTTTCGGGCACGACGACGATCTTCTCGCCGATCTCGCGGCGGAACAAGTCTGCGGCCGTGCTCTTCCCGCCCCCGGGGCCGCCGGTCAGCACGATGCGAAAATGGTTTCGTTCTGATCCGTCCATGTTCGAGCCTACGATAGCGGATTCCACCCCCCGCGGGTACGACGAAAGCCGTTGTCGAGTTCCTTCCGGACGCCGCAGCGCGATTCGGCGAATCTTGTGAGCCGGGACGCGTCATCTGGTGAGAGGGGCGGGCGAAGTGTTGTGTTCGTAGCGAGGTCGCGCGCGCTCGTGTACACCCAGCCGCATGGCAGTTCGACTCCCCGCGGGGCTCCTTCGCAACCTTCTCCGCTTCGCGCTGAGGCCCTTTCTCGGGCCGCCGTTTCCCGTCTCGTTTCAGAGGGTCTGGTTGCGGCTCGCGTCAATCGTCAACCCGCCGTCGAAGGCCGCGGAAACGCTGCGGCTCGACATCGAAGGCATGCCGGCAGTTCGGGCGCGGCCCCGCGGAAGCGATCCGGATCGTACGATTCTCTATCTTCACGGTGGCGGCTACTGCGTAGGCAGCTGGCAATCGCATCGAGGACCAATCACGCACCTCGCGGTCGCCGCCGACGCTCAGGTGTATGCACCCAACTATCGCCTCGCACCCGAGCATCCGTACCCCGCAGCCCTAGAGGATGCCTTGGCCGCCTACCGCTGGCTGCTCGCGACAGGTCTGTCGCCGTCGCGCATCGCAGTTGCGGGCGACTCGGCCGGCGGAGGCCTTGCGCTGGCGACGGGGATCGCCATCCGCGATTCGGACCTTCCGGCGCCGGCGGCTCTTGCCTTGATCTCGCCCTGGGTGAACCTACGGGGCGACACGCCGTCGATGACCCGCAACGCCCGCCTCGACCCGATGCTGAGACCGAGTTGGTCGCGCGCATGCTCCAGGATGTACCTCGATGGCCGTGACCCTGGCGACCCTGGCTGCTCTCCGCTCTTCGCAAGCCACCAAGACCTGCCGCCCATCCTCATTCAAACCGGGAGCGACGAGATCATCGTCGACGATTCGATCCGGCTCGAAGCCAGCTGCCGCGAAGCCGGCGGAGACGTCACCCTGCAGGTGTTCGACGGGCTCTGGCACGACTTCCAAACCCACGCGGGGATCCTCGGTGCGGCAGACGAAGCGATCGAACAGATCGCTTCGTTCCTCGACGCCCGCTGGCATTGACGCGGCCTCGTTACGGAAAGATCCCGTCCAGCGCATAGGAGCTCGCGACCGACTCGATGGCGCTGAGATAGGCAGCGGTCCGAAGGTCGGGCAGCGATCGCCGCTTCCAAGGCTCACGAATTTTTTCGTAAGAGATCGCCATCGTATTTTCCAGCGCCGTGCGAACGAAGTCGATCTCGTTGGGAGCCTGGAGCAGAAGCGCGGCGTCCTCTGGAGCGAGACTCTTCCCGGTCAGGCGACCGATCGCCTCGAGAATTCGGTTGTTCGAGATCTGCTGATATCGTCGAGTCATGCGCTCGAAGCTCACATGAGAGAGGTTCTTGATCCATTCGAAGTACGACACCACGACGCCGCCCGCGTTGGCGTAGATATCCGGAAGCACCACGGTCCCAGCTTCGCGAAGAATCGTATCTGCCTCGGGATCGACCGGGCCGTTTGCGGCCTCGACGATCACTTTCGCATGGAGCTTCGGCGCGTTCTCGGCCGTGATTTGATGCTCGAGGGCGGATGGAATCAGCACGTCGCAAGGCTCTTCCAGGATCGCGTCCGGATTGGCCAGGTAGCGGGCTTCTGGGAAACCGCGAAGTGCGCCGGTCTCGGCGCGGTGGAGGAGAACGGCTTCGACGTCGAGTCCACCTTCATCGTAGAGTGCGCCGTCGCTCACGGAGACGCCGACGATGATGGCATCCCGCTCGATCGCGGACAGCGCCGCGTGAAGCCCGACTTTGCCTAGCCCGGGCACGATGATGCGCTTTCCCGCCAACCCTGTTTCCAAGCCGAGCGGTTTCACGTCTTCTTCCTCGGCCAAAAAATGCTCGAGTGCGATGATGGCGCCAAGTCCGGTAGCTTCTCGACGACCAGCCACGCCGTGCACACTCGTCGCTTTGCCTGTGACACAGGCCAACGCGTTCAAGGTGTCTGGCCCTAGTATCTTGTAGGTGTCGTAGATCCAGCCCATTTCTCGTTCACCCGTGCCGACATCGGGCGCCGGCACGTCGACGTCGGGGCCGATGAACCGTTTGCGGATGAGCTCGCTGGTGTACCGCCGCGTCACGCGTTCTAAGAACGATGCGGATTCGTTTCGCGGGTCCACGCACACGCCACCCTTGGCGCCCCCG
>CBESWY010000296.1:0-3499 GCA_965533395.1 uncultured Myxococcales bacterium | reverse complement strand
GGGGGTAAGTGCCCTCCCCGTCTTCGGGCGCGCAAACCGTGTCAGTTTCCGTTCCGGATTCAAGCCGACGGTCGGCTGCGGTTTGGGCCCCGAGCACCGCTCAAGCGACCGGGACGCGGCCGCGTGCCGTTTTCGGATCGCGCATGGCGAGAAGCGACACCCCAACTCCATAGGTCGCGAAGTGGCCTCTTGGCTCGACCTCGATGATGGAAATCTGGGCAGCCAGCTCCGAGTGATCGGGCATCGCGCCCATCAGCGCTTGGATGATGCCGGGGTCGGCGTCCTTGGCGGGGATCACGCGAGCCGCTCCATGGAGTGCGATGGTGGCAGCGGGAATCTTGATCCACGGCATGAAAGGAATCCGTTTTGGGATCGTCACGTTGAGCGCCACGCGTGGATTCAGGTGGATGTGTTTTGCCTTCCAAGAGCCGGTGCTGGCTCTCATGTACAGCTTCCGATCCCTGACGATGTAGACAATTCCCGCGGAACGCGCCTCGGCCTTGGGGGTCACGTACGAAAGCACCGCGAAGAAGCGCTTTTCGATTTCTGCCCAAACGAGCTCTGTGGTGATCGACGCCGGCATCGCCGAAGGAATAGATCCACCCCAGCGCCTGTCAACCGCCCGTCATTCCGTCGCGGCCGAGGCCGGGCTCAGGTGACAGTACGCGGCGTCGATCGAGGGAGTCCGAACATCCGCCCGCTCGATGAGCGAACGAAACTCTTTCGCTAAGCGTTGCCACTCTGCCCGCCCCTGCTCCGCGTGGCCGAGCTTGATTGCTGTGGTCTCGGATTTCAGCATGCGGCGCATCAAGAACAGGAGAAGCGACTCGGGCAGCCATTCGAACACGCGGTTTTTGCCGGGCGTGATGGGTACGCCGTTTGCGCGCAGCACCCGATAGCCCTCGCGAATGGATCGAAGCATCAAACGGAGCGCCTCATCGCTGCTCGCCAGCCGTTCAGGCTCACCTCCCGCCTGATAGAGCGCGCATACGGTGGGGAGAATCTCGGCCACGTGGGTCTTCAGCCAGGCGTCCATGTTCGTACTCACGGATACCGGAAACCCAGCCCCTCGGAGCGCAGACGCAATCGCGAGAATGCGGGCGGACTTGCTGCCGTCGAGCTCACCGATGGTCGTCGGCTGTTCGCGCGCCGACGTGATGACGTAGCGAATGGCGTCACCTCGGGGCACGGCAGCAGCGCCAGGAAACCCGAGAAGCACGCGGCCGCGACCGATGGCATCGGTCATCGCATCCGGGCCTGCCGCGTTGTTGCCAAAGAACATGACGCTCGGTGTGCGGTCGCTCGCGGCTAGCGCGGGTAGCACCTCCGCGATCCGATGCTTGGGCAGGATGACCAGCACGACGTCGTACGCGTCGTCTGGGTCGAGACGAACCACGACCTCGGGAGACGTCGTGGTTCGTTCCCCGGTAACAGCGTCCTCGAGCTCGATCCCCTGTCCGCGGATCTGTTCGAGACGCGTCCCCCTCGCCAGGATGGCAACGTCTTGCGAGCTCTGCGCAAGCCGCGCCGCGTAGAGACTTCCGATGTTGCCTGCTCCGTAGACCAGAAACCGCACGGCGACACGCTACCACGATTCAAAGCGACTAGAGACGACGGTTGCGCTCAACGCTTCAGTCCTACCGGCGACCGTGTGACGGCACTGTCCACTCAGGGGGAAAAGTGGTAGCAAAGGGCTGTTTCGTTTCGCTGGGCGCTGAGTTGCCCCGATGAGCTGAGGAGGTAGGCGTGAGAGAGTGCCGAGCGACGTCCCACCGGGGCCTGGTCGTGTCACTGCTCACCGTTACCGCGGCGATTGGCGTCGCTCCGCCGGCGGCCGCGCAAGCGCCGCCTCAGTTCGATCTCAACCAGTTTCGCCCCTCGCAGCTCGCGACCGATGGCTTCGCTGTGAGCAACGCCGACGGTCAAGGCCACCTGCGCTTCGGCGTGCAGCTCTACATCGACTTCGCGCGGGATCCTTTGGAGCTGAGTGTGACCAACGGCCCCATTCCCGACCAGCGCCTCGGGCTCGTTCACTCTCAGCTCACCGGCCACCTCACCTGGAACCTCGGGCTCTGGGACCGACTGGTGATCTTCATGGACCTCCCGTACACGTTCATGCTCAACGACAACCTCTCGGACGCGGCGGCCGAGTTCCTCGATTCGATCGGCCAGGGTGCCCTCATCCCGAGAGGACGCGGCCTCGGCGACTTATACCTGGGCGCCCGCGGCGTATTGTACGGAACGCGCGAGAACGTCTTTCAACTGGCCGCTCAGGCGATCTTGACCGCAAACACGGCCTCCGCATCGAGGCCCCAGCAGAACTATCTCGGCGAGCCGAATGCGAGCCCCAACATCGGCGGCTGGTTCGAGCTGCTCGGCACCTTCAACGCGGGTCGCTACGTCCGGGTCCCCCTCAACGTCGGCTACAAAACCAGCTTTCAACAAGAGGTTCCGTCGCTCGAAATCGGGAACCAGCTCACCTTCGCTGCCGCGGTCCAAGTTCTGCTCGGGCAGGACCGTTTCATGATCACGATGGAAGCCTTCGGCCGAACGGCCGCAGATACTACAACCGGGTTCGGTGGGAGACAGGAAACGCCGGTCGAGCTGCTCGGAGGCTTCAAGTTCCTGCACCCGAAAGGCGTCACGCTCGGCATGGCCGGTACGGGCGGCGTGACGTCGGGTTATGGCAATCCCGATTGGCGCTTGATCGGAATGCTCGCGTACACGATGCCGGCGAAGTCGAAAGCCGTACCGGTGGATACGGATGGCGACGGAATCGTCGATGAGGACGACGCGTGCCCGAACGAGCCTGAAGACTTCGACGGCTTTGAAGACGAGGATGGCTGTCCGGATCCAGATCCGGATCGGGACGGCGACGGGGTCATCGATCGGCTCGACAACTGCCCGAATGAGCCGGGCCCTGAAGAGAATCAGGGCTGCCCCGAGGAACAGCAGGTGGTCATCGAAGAGAGCCGACTCGAGATCATGGAGAAGATTTACTTCAACGTGGACAGCGCCGACCTTCAGAGGCGTTCATATGCGGTGCTCGACAACGTAGCCGAAGTCCTCAACGTCCATCCCGAGATCTTGCTCGTCCGCGTCGAGGGGCATACCGACTCGACCGGTTCGGCCGGGTACAACCTGCGGCTTTCACAACGACGCGTGGACTCGGTCGTCCGCTACCTGGTGGACAAGGGGGGCGTCAACAAGGACCGCCTCGTCGCCGAGGGGTTTGGGGAAACGCGTCCGCTGGTGCCCAACGCGAAGACCAAAGCGGAGCTCGCACAGAACCGTCGCGTGGAGTTCCAGATTGCAGAGGGCGAGCCCGAAGAGCGGGACGATATGCCGGGCGGTCCGTAGCGAAACCTGGGGCGGTCTACGCCGTGGAGGATTAGGAGCCGGTGAGCGAGACCGTGATCTCGCAGGTGCCGCCGTCCGCGCCACCTGTTGCGCCGCTGCCGCCCGTGCCGCCGGAACCGCCCGTTGCACCGCTGCCGCC
>CBESWY010000295.1:0-3504 GCA_965533395.1 uncultured Myxococcales bacterium | reverse complement strand
GCATGCCCTCCAATACAGGGCACCGAGAGGCAAGAGGAGATGCGATTTGCATTCCAGGGGCCTTCCTTTACGTTCGCTGGCGCATCATGGAGCGGATTTACCGAAAGGATTACCGGCCTTCCGAGTTCCTGGTCGACACCGTCGATCTGGTTTTCGAGCTCGACCCGGCTGAAACCATCGTCAAAGCGAAGATGCGGCTTCGCCGGAATCCGGAGGTCCCAGCGGGGACAGGGCAAGTCCTGTTGCACGGCGATGGGCTCGAGCTCCGCGGGCTTTGGCTCGACGGCGCGGCGCTCGACGGCAGCAGGTTTGAAGCCGACTCGCAGAGCCTGCGAATCCGCGACGTCCCCGACCGCTTCGAGCTAGTGACGAAGGTCGCGATCCAGCCGGCCGAGAACACGAAGCTCATGGGCCTCTACACCTCGAGCGGGACATTTTGCACCCAGTGCGAGGCGGAAGGGTTTCGCCGCATCACCTATTACTTGGACCGACCGGACGTGATGGCGCGGTTCACCACGCGCATGGAAGCCGAACGCGCGAAGTATCCGGTATTGCTGTCCAACGGGAACCGCGTGGCCGAGGGTGAGCTCCTAGACGGCCGTCACTGGGTTGAGTGGGAGGACCCCTTTCCAAAGCCCAGCTACCTGTTCGCACTGGTCGCAGGCGATCTGGTCTCTCACGAGGGAACGTTCACGACCGCATCGGGCCGGGAGGTCGCCCTCGAAATCTGGGTGGAGCCGGCCAACGCCGACAAGTGCGCGCACGCGCTCGCGTCGCTTCAAGCCGCCATGCGCTGGGACGAGGAGCGCTACGGGCTCGAGTACGACCTCGATATTTACATGATCGTGGCGGTCGACGACTTCAACATGGGCGCGATGGAGAACAAGGGGCTGAACGTCTTCAATTCGAAGTACGTGCTCGCCAAGCCGTCGACCGCGACCGACGACGACTACGAGGGGATCGAAGGCGTGGTCGCCCACGAGTACTTTCACAACTGGACGGGGAATCGGGTCACCTGTCGAGATTGGTTTCAGCTGACCCTCAAGGAAGGGCTCACGGTCTTTCGCGATCAAGAGTTTTCAGCGGACATGACGTCGGCGGCCGTTCAACGCATCAAGGATGTCACGCGCCTTCGAACAGCCCAGTTCGCCGAGGACGCCGGCCCTCTCGCGCATCCGATTCGGCCGGAGTCCTATATCGAGATGAACAACTTCTACACCGCCACGGTGTACGAAAAGGGCGCGGAAGTCGTGCGCCTGTACCAAACGCTTCTCGGTCGCGACGGGTTTCGAAAGGGGCTTCGGCACTATCTAGAGAGGCACGACGGCTGCGCGGTGACCTGTGACGACTTTCGCCAGGCCATGGCCGATGCGAACGACGTCGACCTCGGCCGGCTCGAGCGCTGGTACTTCCAGGCCGGAACCCCGGTGGTTGGCGCGCGCGGCGTCTGGAACGAGTCAGCCGGCTCCTACGCCTTGACTCTCTTTCAGTCGCAGCGCGTCTTTCCGGACCAAGCAAAGCCTCGACCTCTCCCGATTCCGATTCGCGTCGGGCTGCTCGGCGCACACGGCAACGACATCCCGGGCGCGGAGCGCACCCTCGAGCTCTTGGAAGACGAGCAGACCTTCACCTTCGAGAACGTCCGAGAGCGGCCGGTGCCCTCTATCGCGCGCGGTTTTTCCGCGCCAATCAAGCTCGAAATGCAGCGCAGCCACGAGGATCTCGCGTTCTTGATGGCAAACGACTCCGATCCGTTCAACCGTTGGGAAGCCGGCCAAACGTTTGCCAAGGACGTCTTGCTCGGGCTCGTGGGGCGCGTCCTCGAAGGCGAGGCCCTCGAGTTAGACCCTGCTCTGGTTCACGCGTTTCGAAAGATCTTGTCCGACGCGAGCCTCGACGGGTCGATCAAGGCGCTGACGCTGTCGCTTCCTTCCGAGGAGTTGCTCTCCCAGGAGCTGAGCCAGGTCGATCCGGATGCAGTGCATCGCGCGCGGGAATTCGTCGTTCGCGAGCTCGGCCTTGGCCTTCGCGACGAGTGGATGAGCGCCTACGCCCAGCACAGAGAGGGAGCCGACGCAGTCGACAAGACGCAGATCGATCGCCGACGCCTCAAGAACCGCGCGCTGCGCTACCTGGTGGCGCTCGAAGAGCCCGACACGATTGGCCTGGCAGTCGAGCAGTTCCGCACGTCCACCGGCATGACCGATTACGAAGCTGCGTTCTCGACGCTGGTCGACCTCGATTCACCCGCGACGGACCGCGCGATCGACGAGTTCTACGACCGTTGGCGCGGCGAACCACTCGTGTTGGACAAGTGGTTCCGAATGCAGGCCATGTCGAGCTCGCCTGCAGCGTTTGACCGCGTCGTCGCCCTCTCCAATCACCCGGACTTCAATGTGGCCAATCCGAATCGGGCCCGCTCGCTGCTGTTTGCCTTCGCAGCCGGGAACCCGGTTGCTTTTCATCAAGCAGACGGCGAGGCCTACCGATTCGTCGCCGACCGGGTCGTGGATCTCGACGGGATCAACCCACAGGTCGCTTCCCGAATCGTCTCGAGCTTCAATCAGTGGAGGCGCTTCGAGCCCGGACGCGGCGCCCTGATGAAGGTCGAGCTCGAGCGCATTGCGCGCCACCCAGGAATCTCGAAGGATGTCTCGGAGATCGTCGACCGAGCCTTGGAGGGGTAGCGCGCATGTCGTCCGATTCCATGATCCTCACAGTGGCCAACCGGCTGGCGAAGCATCCTCCCTTCGACAAGCTCGATCGCGAGCTCCTCGACCGTATCGCCAAAGGGATTCGCATTCGGTATCTGGAGCCGGGCGAGGTCGTCTTCGAGCAAGGCAGCACGGCCAGCCCCGAATTCTACGTTCTAGTCAAAGGCGAAATTCAAGTGACTCAGCGGGTCGACGGCAAGGACGTTCTCGTCGATGTCTGCGACGACGGCGACATCTTCGGCGTTCGAGCGCTTCTCGGAGATCGACCCTACGCTGCGACCACGCAGGCGAAAGACGACACCCTGCTTTATGTTCTCTCGAAGGATCAGCTCCACGAGCTGGTAGCCGAAGCGCCCCGGGTGGCGATGTTCTTTGCGGCGGACTTCGCGGGCGACGTTCCTCGGCTTGGAGAGACCAATCGGCTCGTTGCGGTGCGGGAGGCGAGGCGTCACGAGCGCGCTTCGGAGACCGGTGATGACGTGCGCCGTGTGGACCCCGTGCGCGATGTCCTGACTTGCGACAGCGAGACGACCATCCGCGACGCCGCCTCGATGATGAGCGAGCGCAACGTCGGCTCCATTTTGATCGTCGACGCAGGCCGGCGGCCGGTGGGTATCGTGACCGATTCCGACCTTCGGTCCAAAGTTGTTGGCCAGGGACGGGACGTCTCGGAGCTCATCTCGCAGATCATGAGCTCCCCGGTGCTCACCATCGACGAGCAGACGACCTTGTCCTCGATGATCGCCACGGTGATGAAGAAGCACCTTCACCACTTTGCGGTCACCGAGGA
>CBESWY010000294.1:0-3529 GCA_965533395.1 uncultured Myxococcales bacterium | reverse complement strand
TCATGCTCCGAAGCGCGAAGCTTTTCGGGTCGATGGTCTTGGGTACCGGGCTGCTTGCCCTAGCGGTTCGCGCAGGGGCCGAGCTCCCGCCCGAAGACGTCGGCCAGGTCATGCGACTCCCCGACGCAGCGGGAGAGCATTGGCTCTGGGTTCCCGATCGATTGTTTCGTCATTCGGTTCTTTTCGACGGGGACAGCGGGCGAATGCTGGGCGCGATCGACAGCGGCCTGCAGGTGAGCCCCCGGGCCCCGCTTTGGTCACGCGCGCGCAACGAGATCTACAACGTCGACACGACCTACTCCCGCGGCCATCGCGGTGAGCGGCACGACTATCTGGTCATCTACGACTCACGCAGCCTGGCGGTGAAGGGCGAGGTCGAGCTGCCCCCGAAGGCGGCTGACACGGGGACCGGCATCGCTCTGGTCGGGATGCTCGACGGCGATCGATTCATGGTCGTGCTCAACCAGTCCCCCGGATCCTCGGTGTCGGTCGTCGATCTCGAAACGAAGAAAATGGTCGCCGAAGTCCAGACTGCTGGCTGCGCGGCTGTGTTTCCAGCAGGCCCGTCCCGGTTCGGAATGCTGTGCGGCGACGGGACTGCGATCAACGTCCATCTAAAGCCCAACGGCGAGCTAGATCGAATCCGGCGCAGCGCTCCGTTCTTCGATGTGGTCAGCGATCCCATCACCGAGAAAGGCGTTCGCGAGGGCTCGACCTGGTGGTTCGCTTCGTTCGAGGGTCTGCTCTACGAAGTCAGCTTCGCAAGCGACGCTCCCACGGCGAAGGCGCCATGGTCGCTCTTCGCCGATGAAGAGCTCGAAGCGGGCTGGCGCATCGGTGGCGCGCAGCACCTAGCGTATCACCCGCGCACCAAGCGCCTCTATTCGGTGACCCACCAGGGCGGGCCGGGGTCACATAAAGACCCGGGCGAGGAAATCTGGGTCTACGACCTGCCTGGGAAAAGAAAGATCGACGAGTTCTCGGCGCCTAATCTCATCGCTCCATTCCTCGGCCCGCAGGCCGGCTTCGACGCCGAGGGCACCGTCGGAAGTATTTTGAGCTTCGTCCTGCCCAACATGGGCGTGCACAGCATCGCGGTCACGCAAGACAGCAAGCCGCTGCTCTTCATGCGACATGCAGACCTCGGGGCGGTAGGCGTGCTCGACGCACTCAGCGGCGAGCATCTTCGCGATATCGACGAAACCGGCCTCTCGGGCGCACTCCTGGTGGTCCCATGATCGATCCCGTCATTGATCTCACCCTGCGCGCGGTGCTTTCGCTCCTCTTCGCGGCCGCCGCGTGGCACAAGGTTTCAGATCGTCCTCGCTTCGCCGCTTCCCTCGAAGCCTACGCGTTAGTGCCGGCGCGGCTCGTCTTATCCATCTCCTGGCTGCTGCCTGCGCTCGAATGCTTTGTGGCCATTGGCCTTCTCTACGCACCCACTCGCGAGCCGGCAGCCACCGCCTCGATGGCGCTGCTGACGCTCTACACCGGCGCGATTGCCGCAAATCTCGCACGAGGACAGCGCGAAATCGACTGTGGCTGCTTCGCTTCGTCTGTTCGCGTTCCGCTGACCCCTTGGCTGGTCGTCCGCAATCTGGGCTTGATCGGCGCTGCGGCTCTCCTCGTCGCCCCGGTGCGGGTTCGCGCGATCCTTTGGGTCGACCAGTTCACCGTCGTGACAGCCGTCCTCGTCCTTTGGCTTCTCTGGGGCGCAGCGCAGCGCTTGGCGCAGACCGGCCCCGCATTACAACACCTGGGAGGCCGGCGATGATCGACGCTCTTCTGGTTTCGAACCTGCTCCTCTGGCTGCTGGTCCTCGGTCTGGCACTGACGGTGCTCGCGCTCACGCGCCAGATCGGCTTGCTCCACGAACGAATCTCCCCGGTGGGCGCGCTCAGCGCGCAGTCGAAGGTCAAGGTCGGCGACCCCGCCCCGGAGCTCGCCCTGCTCGACCTCCACGATCGACCGCTTCAAATCGGCGGCCCATCGAACGACGAATCTCGAACTTTGCTGTTCTTCCTTTCGCCCACCTGTCCCGTCTGCGAGACGCTGCTACCGACGGTCGAGCGCGTGGCACGAACCGAGGTGCCTCGCGTTCGGGTCATCCTGGCGAGCGACGGCGCGCTCGAAGAGCATCGCGCGTTCGTGGCGAAGAAACGCATTTCGCACTTGCCATATATCCTTTCCGCGCCGCTCGGCATGAGCTACGGGGTGGCCAAGCTCCCCTACGCAGTGCTGATCGACGAAAACGGCATCGTCGCGGCACAGGGCTTGGTGAACACCCGCGAGCACCTCGAAAGCCTATTCGAAGCGCAGCGCCTCGGGGTTGCCTCTATCCAGGAGTATCTCGAGGAGAATGCCAAATGAGTCGACTGGACCGTTGGTTCGAAGGCATGAGCCGTCAATCGGCGCGGCGAGTGTCCCGCCGGAGCTGGCTGTCGCGTTTCGGGGGCGTGCTCGTGGGTGGCGCCGCCCTTCCCTTGCTCCCGGTGGCGCGCGCGGCCGAGAAACACCAAGTTGGCGAAGACGGCGTCAAAGGCCGCGAAGGTGACCCGAGGCGCTGCGAGTATTGGCGCCACTGCGCCATCGACGGCTTTTTGTGCAGCTGCTGCGGCGGCTCGCACACAGCCTGCCCGCCGGGAACCGAAATGTCCCCCGTCACCTGGATAGGCACCTGCCGAAACCCTGCCGACGGCATCGACTACATCATTTCGTACAACGACTGCTGCGGAAAAACGTTCTGCGGGCGCTGCATGTGCAATCGCAATGAAGGCGAGCGTCCCCTTTACCACTGGTATCGCAACAACGACATCAACTGGTGCGGGGGGGCCAAGACGCAAACCTACAGCTGCTCGACCGCCGTCGTCGTGAAGGCTGCGAAAGAAGCGCAGCCGGAGAAATGAAAGGCCTGCTGCTAACGATCGGGCTCCTGCTCCTGGCGCTGCCCGCCCGGGCGGACTCGTACGAAGAACACGACTACATTTTGAATTGTTCGGGCTGCCACCGAATGGATGGCACGGGGTCCAAAAACGTGCCGTCGCTGCTCGCCATGGCAGAGCTCCGCGGAAAGCCCGGCGCGCGAGCGTACTGGGCGCAGGTGCCTGGGGCTGCCCAAGCGCCGCTCACAGACGCACGACTGGCCGCGCTCCTGAATTGGCTGGTGCAGCGGTTCACCGGACAGAGTCCGAATCCGCCGTACACCGAAGAGGAAACGAATCGATTGCGAAGGACGCCGCTGAGGGACCCGGTCGCACAGCGCATCAAGATACGCGACGCGAGCCCACGGTGACGCCACGGCCATAGACGAAGCGCAACACGGCCGCTCTGCCGGCGAATCGCCGCTGCGGCTTGCCATCGCCTGACGCAGCCCGATATCCTGTCGAGAGACCGACCGTGTTCGATTCAACCGATCTCCTCGATAAGTCGCCACGCAAAAGGTTCGAGCGAATCCTTCTCGCTCGCTGCCGGGCCGGCGAACCCTTTGCCCTCATGTTGGTGAATCTCGACGGGTTCAAGGGTGTGAGCG
>CBESWY010000293.1:0-3541 GCA_965533395.1 uncultured Myxococcales bacterium | reverse complement strand
CGTCATAAGGGCGGTCACGCGGTGCCGGAGCTGGATCCAGGCGCGGCAGGTGCCGCCGTCGTCTTGTTGCTCGGCGGCGTAGCGTATATCGCGTCCCGCAGGCGAGAAGAAGACGCAGCCTAGCCACCATCCGTCCATATCTGCCGAGGACGTTCCTCCCGGGCGCGGGAGGCCCGTTCGCTAGACTGTGCATCGCTCCTGTGCCGGTGCGTTAGATCCAGCTCGATGGTATGATCGGGTGAGCGTGGCCGCCTGCCGGCATGCCCTGACCGAGAACATGACGCGAAAGGCCGAAGGAGAACCTCGCAGCAAACCGCGCGAGGCCTGGGATGGGGATCCCCCCGAGCCCGCGGCTGCCCGTGAGCGGCTTCTCGAGGTCGCCGCCCGCTGCATCGCACGAAACGGGATCCCGGCGACTGGGATCGCGCACGTTGCACTCGAAGCGGGCGTGAGCCGCCCGACGGTGTATCGCTATTTCAAAGACCGCGAAGAGCTCATCCGCTCGGTACTGCTTCAGGCTGGGCTCCGCCTCGCCAACGATGTTCGGGAGCACATCCGGGGCTTTGCCGACCCTGGCGACAAAGTCGTCGAAGCCACCCTATTTACGCTGCGCACCATTCGGGAAAACGCCGTCCTTCGAGAGGTGTGGCAGCCCGCAATGTTCGACGCCTACCTGCTGCAGGGTTTCACTCAGCCCGCCTCGATCATGTTCACGCGCGTCGCGCTCAGCGAAATGATCGAATCCACGGGGTGGGATGAGGACGAAGCCGTCGAGGCCATGGAGTTCATGCTCCGGATGATTCTCTCTTTGCTGGCAGCCCCCGAGCCCGTGCGGAGCGAAAGCGAGCTGCGGGATTTTCTCAGGCGGCGATTGGTTCCCGCACTCGGCTTGTAGTAAGGGGACCTGCTGTGAGCATCTGGAAACGTTCCTTTGCGATCGCCCTCGCGATCGCGGCCCTGTTCTTACCCGGCAAGAACCTTTCCAGTGCAGCCGCCGACGGTCCCATCATAATTCGCTATGCGTCTCTTGCACCCCCGAGCTCTGCGTTCGGTAAAATCCTCAAAGCCTGGGGCCGTACGTTCAAGAAGGAGACCGAAGGCCGAGCCGAGCTACGGTTCTACACGGGCGGCAGCCAGGGCGACGAACGCGACTTCATCCGAAAGATTCGCGCGGGGCAGATCGACGCCGCCGGGATCACGACGACCGGCATGGGCATGGTCGTGCGCCCTATTCTGGTTCTGACCGCCCCCGGTCTCATCACCGAAATGGATCAGCTCGTTCGAGTTCGGACGTCGCTTCGGCAACGATTCGAAGAAATGTTCCGAAGCGCCGGGTTCGAGCTCCTGACCTGGGGCGACGGCGGCAAGAATCGCCTGTTTTCGGCAAAGCCTTTCGCGCGGCCCAGCGACCTCAAATCGGGCCGTCCTTGGGCCTGGAAAGACGATCCGGTGTTCGCTGGCTTTCTGAGCGTAATCGGCGCGAACCCCGTGCGCGTCGGTGCCAACGAGGTGTACGGAGGGCTGCAAACGCGTATGATCGACACGGTTCCGAGCTCTTGCATCATGGCCGTTGCAATTCAGTGGTACACCAAGCTCAACTACATGGCGAAGCAGAACTTCAACATCCTAATCGGCGGCTCGATCATCAAGAAGGAAGTGTTCGACCGGCTCACGCCGGGGGACCAGAAGATCCTTCTGGACACCGCGGAGCGGGGCGCGCGCGCAATGGATAAGATCGTTCTGAGAGACGACGGCAAGGCGTACCGGACCCTGGTCGAACGGGGCATCAACGTCGTCGACCTAAGCCCGCACCAGGCCGAATGGGATGCCGTTGCCAAGCAAGCGCGCCAGCAGCTTGCAGGGCGGGTGTACAGCAAGAGCCTACTTGCTGAGGTCACGAAGCTGGCCTCCGAAAAGTGAACAACCACGGCCTCAGGCCGTCCAACCGTGAGTCGTTATGCAGCATCGCAAATTTCCACTGATCTTGGCGCTCACCGTCGCCGTCCTAGCCGTTCCTGGGCGTCCGGCCGGCTCGCAAGCACCAGCACCCAAGTCGACTGTGATCCGGATCGCATCGCTGGCCCCACCGGGCTCCTCTTTCGTGAAGGTGCTCAAGGCTTGGAGCCGCACGCTCCAGAAAGAGACTGAAGGCCGGGTCGAGCTCCGCGTGTTCTCGGGTGGCAGCGAAGGCAGCGACCGTGATCTGGTCAAGCGAATCAAAGCGGGCAAGCTCGACGCCGCGGGCGTTGCGACGACCGGCCTGAGCATGGTGGCGCCCGAGCTTCAGGTGCTCACGGCTCCGGGGCTGCTCACCGACGACGCCCAGCTCGATCGCGCTCGCGAGAAGCTCGACGCCCAGCTTCAGAAATTGATCGAGGACGGCGGCTTCAAGCTGCTCGCCTGGGGCGATGGCGGCAAGAACCGGGTGTTCTCCTCGACCGAGTTCAAATCGCCTGCTGACTTGGCGGGCAAATCGGGCTGGGCCGGAAAAGACAACGCCGTGTCGCTGGCGTACACCAAGGCTCTCGGCATGAATCCGGTGAAGGTCGGAGCGTCGGGCGTGTTCCCTGGGCTCAAGGACGGTACGCTCGAAGTCGTGCCAGCCTCCGCCATGGCTGCGGTCGCGTTCCAGTGGTACACGAAGCTCAAGTACGTGAGCTCGAGCAACTTCAACATCATCGTTGGCGGCTCGATCATCAGTAAAAAGAAGTTCAACGAGCTCAGCGAGGTCGACCAGAAGACCCTGCTCGACACCGCCAAGCGCGCCGCGTCGAAGCTCGACCAGATCGTCGGCCGCGACGACGCCCGCGCGTATGAGACACTGCTCGGCCGTGGCATCACCGCTGTGGATGCGACTGCGAACCAAGCGGCCTGGAACGCAGCCGCGGAGAGGGCCCGAGAGCAGCTGGTCGAACGGGGCGTATTCAGCAGGAGCCTTCTGAAGGCGGTCGAAGCAGCCTCCAAGTAGCGAATTCGAAGCGCGATTGGACTGGCCTCGACCTGGCCGGGTTCTCCTTGCAAAAGAAGCGTATTGCGAGGCTTTGAGCAGGCGGCGGCGATGAAGTTTCAGGCGACGAGAGAGTTGGTCGTGAAGACCTGCATCGACTTGGCCGACAGGGGATACCTTGCGGCGACCGGCGGCAATGTGGCGTTGCGCGCGGACGAGAAGCATTTCGCGGTCACGCCCTCCGCCACCGATTACTACGCCATGAGCGCGGCCGACGTCTGTGTGGTGCGATTGTCCGACCAGAAGCAGGTCGAGGGGAGGCGAGAGGCGTCGGTCGAATCCGGTTTGCACGCTGGAATTCTCTCGGCGCGCCCTGACTGTGGAGCAAGCATTCACACACATCAGCCGGTCGCCAGCGCCTACACTCTCTTCGCAAAGCCGCTCGACGTACGAGATCGCGGTCGCCAAGCCCTGCTTGGACGCAACATTCCCTGTGTAGGCTACGCGCCCTCTGGAACCGCCCTGTTGGCGAGGCGCGTTGCCCGCTCGGTGAAACCCGACACGCACGCCTATTTGATGCGCAACCATGGCGCC
>CBESWY010000292.1:0-3580 GCA_965533395.1 uncultured Myxococcales bacterium | reverse complement strand
GCGCAGACACCGAGCCCGAGCAAGACCATCCAATCGTTTCGGAGGGTCGAGCCCCCCCAGTTGCTGCCGAACTGGTAAATGGTCGTTGCGCCATAGGCGACCAGACATACGAGCGCCGTGCGAACCCCGAACGTGCGCCACGCCACGCCGAAGAAGAGCAGCAACAGGAGAGGATCGAGGAGCGCGCCCCAGAGAAACGTGGCTTCGCTTGCTTCCGCCGAGCCGTAGATCGCGTGCGCGACGAGCAGCCACGCAGGGGTGGCATTCCCACCGTGGTCGCGCAGGCTGTTCAAATAGGCTCCGGGGCCCATCGTCTTCCAGAAATAGGACATGTCCTGTTTGAACTCGGTCCATCGCTCTGGCGTGAAGCGATCTTTCACGGCGTGAATCTCTCCGGCCACTTCGGAAACGCGTCGCATCTCGTAGTCTCGGAGGTCTCGCAGCTGGGTGGTTTCGATTCGATCGAGCGACCCTCCGAGCTTGTCGTCGGCGTACGCTTTCACGCTCGCGAGATACACACCGTCGTAGCCGAGCTCGTCGAAGTACTTCACGAACGGGAAGTAAACGCGCATGTCCCAGGTATGGACGTAGGTCGGCTTTCGTCCCTCGAAGTCGTGAAACTGTGGGTAGCCGAGGTTGTAAAACGTCAATATCGACAAGAAGGCCATTGCGGCGAGCAGGCCGGTGAGCAGCCTTTGGCGCGCGTGCTCCGGGCGCAGGCCGAGCCGCAGGACCACCGCGCAGGCCACCGCGGCGCAGACGGCGCGCGACACGTCGATCACGCTCGCCTCGACCGGCCAGACCAGAGAAATGAAGTAGCCCGCAATCCCCGCGCAGAGCAGAGTCGCCGCCCACAACAGATTCGAAAGCGGCTTTCGGACGTCGAGGCGGTGAAAGAGAACGGCCAAGGTGGCCATCACGCCGAACAAGAGCAAAGAAAGCCGTGCCCAGATCGAGGACGCGAACTCGAGCAAGACCGGGACCTTCGGCGGCCAGACCGAGGGCGTTGCGGAATAGAGTCGAATCTCGCTGGCGCTCACGCTGGCGTCGCCACCGAGCGCCCTGAGCTTTGCAAAACGTCCGCTTCCACCGAGGGCGCTGGTCCACCGGGCGCGGAGGCCTTGTGGGCCGACGGCAGGCGCAGTCCACAGAGTCGTGAAGCGGACGCCGTCTTCCGAAGTTTCGAGAATGAACTCGTCGTTGTTGTCCCCTTGAAGGTAGACGGCGTCGATTGGTGTAACCTTGCCGAGATCGAAGATCACGTAGGCGCGGCTTCCACGGAAGATGGCGGCCGTGTCCGAGTTCCACGCGCTGCCTTCGAACGAGCGTTGTCCGTCGGTCAAGCGGCCGACGTGCACGACCTGCTGCGCCTCCGCCGGAGCTTCGAGTCGGATTTGCTCCGGTGGCGCCGTTCCCGAGCACCCCGCGGCCGCGACCCAAAGCAAACCCGCGATGCCCACCGTGATTCGCTTCATGGCCGCCAAATCCGTAGCAGGCCGAGCCTTCGCGGAGAAGGGCGTCCTCCAGATCCGGGATCGAAGTCGCGCGCCGATGCGGGCTGACACAAAATGACAATTCGAAACGAATCAACAGCAAGGTTGCAGTAATCCGTCATTGACGGAACGAGCACGAGAGCCCCACGAAACCCGTTTCCTTATCCTTGCAGGACCTTACGCGCCGGACCGGTGTTCTGGAGCGCGTGGCGCGTCGCGAACTCTGCGCGAAGTCGTGGTGCGCTCGCGTAGGCGCCGTGTTTGACGCGCCTCGACATAGCCGCTAACCCCGACGCCAGTAGCGGGGAATGTGGGTGTTCGTGGTTTACCCCGCGTTATCAACGGAGAGAATCACTATGACCAAAAACATTTTTCGACTGGGCCTGGTCCTCGCGCTCTGCGGGGCCATGACGGCTTGCAAGAAGGCTGAAGAAGCCGCCGATAAGGCTGCAGCAGCAGCGGACCATGCGGCGCACGAAGCGGCCGAGGCAGCTGAAGCGGCTGGCGAAGCGGCTGGCGAAGCGGCTGAAGCCGCAGGAGAGGCGGCACAGGACGCTGCAGAAGCCGCCAAGGAAGCCGGCCAGAAGGCCGTCGAAGGCGTCAAGGGCGCGGCAGCCGATGCCGCGGGAGCAGCCAAGGGCGCTGCCGGGGACGCCAAGGAAGCCGCCGCCGGAGCTGTGGCCGACACCAAAGCCGCCGCTGGTGACGCGAAGAAAGACGTCGAAGGGGCCGCTGCCGACGCCAAGGCCGACATGAAGAAGAAGATGGGCCAGTAAAGCACTCGGTTTTCAGACTCTTCAGCAAGGAAGCCGGCTCCAACGAGCCGGCTTTTTTCGTGTGCGCTCGGGCGTCGACTTGCATCGGACGGATGCCTAACTAGAACATGTTTCACTCCGGCTCCTGCGCCGGAACGCATGAGCCATGTATTTCGACTACACCCCCGAGCAAAAAGCGCTCCGCGACGAGCTTCGTGCGTACTTCGACGAGCTGATCAGCGACGAGCTCCTTGCCGAGCTCGATCGAGCGGAAGGCGGCGGCCCCCTCTATCACCAAGCGATGCAGCAGCTTGGCGCCGATCGCTGGCTAGGCATTGGTTGGCCGAAGGAACATGGCGGCCAGGGCCGCGGGCCGATCGAGCAGTTCATTTTCTTCGATGAGGTGCAGCGGGCCGGCTTTCCGATTCCCATCCTCACGCTGAACACGGTGGGGCCGACCCTCCTCAAGTTCGGGACAGATGAGCAGAAGGCCAAGTACCCGCCGAAGATCCTCGAAGGCAAGTGTCACTTCTCGATTGGATACACAGAGCCGGACTCCGGCACCGACCTCGCTTCACTTCAGACGAGTGCAGTTCGGGACGGCGCCGAGTACGTGATCAACGGCCAGAAGATATGGACGAGCCTGGCCGATCACGCCGACTACATGTGGCTTGCCTGCCGAACCGACCCCGATGCACCCCCGCACAAGGGGATTTCGATCATCATCGTTCCGGCGAATGCCGAAGGCGTTCAGATCACAGCCATGCACGCGCTCGGCGAGAACAACGTACACGCCGTGTACTACGACAACGTGAGGGTTCCGGTCGAGAACATCGTCGGCGGCGAAAACAAGGGCTGGCACCTGATCACGACGCAGCTCAATCACGAGCGCGTGGCGCTTTGTTCGGTCGGGCCGCTCGAAAAGATCTGCACCGAAACCATCGCATGGGCGAAGAAGACACCGAACGGCGACGGCGGCACGCTCATCGATTTGCCATGGGTTAAGAGCAATCTGGCGCGCGTCTACGCCAAGCTCGAGGTGCTCAAGCTTCTCAACTGGCAGCAAGCCTGGGGAATTGCCAAAGACGCGCTTTCGCCGGCCGATGCCTCCGCGATCAAAGTCTTCGGCTCTGAATTTTACGTGGAAGGGTCTCGACTCCTGATGGAGGTTCACGGCGCTGCCGGCGTGCTCCATCACAGCTCCGAAGGCGCGCTCCTTCGTGGGCGTCTCGAGAAGTATTACCGGATGTCGTTGGTGCTCACCTTCGGCGGCGGCACCAACGAGATTCAACGAGACATCATTTGCCAGGCGGGCCTTCGCATGCCCCGCCT
>CBESWY010000291.1:0-3594 GCA_965533395.1 uncultured Myxococcales bacterium | reverse complement strand
TAGTGCACAGAGCCTAGATAGGCGAACAGGCGTTCGCTTGCCGGGATGACCATGTCCTCGGGGATCCATTCGACTCGCTCGCCGTCGGACCAGCAGACCTCTCCACGTTCCATTTTCCAGGCGGCTTCCGAGAGATCCATCGGCGCAAGCACCTGGCGAATCGCTTCGAATCGGCCCTGGATCTCGGGATCGAGAAAAAAGGACTGGCCGCCACCGATGAAGGCGATGTGGTATTGTGACGGGTGGTGTGCGACCGCATCGAGCTCGAGGCGCTGCGCGCCTTGAAAGAGCATGTGCATCGCCTCTTCGCCGACGCCGAGGCCCGGATGGTCCTGACCAGGCCACTGTGGCTGGCGCAGCGAGAAGCTGGCGGTGGGGTTTTGGAGCATCATCCATTCGATGTAGAGCAGGCGGAGCTCGTCGGGCGGCTCGAGACCCTCGGGGGCGGGACGGGTCACACGGCGCAAGACCTGATCGACGAGCAGGTGCTGCTCGCCGTCTTTGCGCGCGTGCAGCGTGAGGTGCTGTCGGTCGGGGTCGGTCGGGTTGACCTTCAGCTCCAAGTCGGTGAACCCGAGCTTTCGGACCTGGTCGGCCAGCCCGTATTTCTCGAGCGCGAACTCGATGCCATGCCGGGAGTAGTAGTCGAGAAGCCGCGTCGACTTGTATCGGGGACCGGTCAGGTCTCCCATGAGGTCGGCCTCCGTGAGCTGCCACTCGCCGCTCGAACGCTGTAGCTCACGGGGGTCGAGCTCCTTGGCGATTTGCGCGTACTGTTCGTAGATGCTCTGAGACGGTTCTTCGCTGACCCTCGCCTCGTCAATGAGGAGCCAGCGAATGAAGTCCGTCGAAGCTCGCCAAGCGTCTTCGCTGTAGCCGCCGCCGAGGGTGACAACCGCTGGGCATTCGTGTTTGCGCGCGAGCTCGATCACGAAACGATCGCGTTCGAGTACGCCCTGCCGCGTGAGAAAAAACTCGCCGAGGTGATCGCCCTGAAGGACGTCGGTTCCGGCGATGTAGAAGATTAGGCGAGGTTTGATTGTTTCGAGCGAGGCGGGGAGCGATTCCCGGAGCTTTTCGAGGTAGGTCTCGTCATCGACTTTGGACGGGAGAAGAAACTGCTGGTCTGCGGCTGCTTCCACGTGGCTCCAAACCGAGCCGTGAATCGAGTAGGTGAAGACGGTCTCGTCGCCTTCATACGTGACGATGTTCCCGTTCCCCTGATGGTAGTCCAGGTCGACGATCGCGATGGGCTCATCGAAGCCGTCGGCGCGCAGCGAAGCGATCGCGACTGCAATGTCGTTGTAGACGCAGAAGCCAGAGCCAGACTCCGGCTCGGCATGGTGAAAGCCGCCGCCAAGGTTGAAGGCCACCCGGTCGTTGCGCTGGATCGCCCAGCGTGCCGCTTCGACGGTAGCCCCGACTTGGCGCCGCTGCGCGATGAGGACCGGGTCCACGTCGATGTCATGCGCCTCGAGCCCAAATATCCGTCCGAGGTATTCCGGGCGCGCAGTTCGTTCGAGGTACGCCTCGCTGTGGGCCCGCGCCAGCTCGGACAGTGCGACCAGCGGCGCGGGACGAACCTGCTTGGGGCGGATGAGGCCTTCGGCGCCAAGCGAGCCGAGGATCTTTTCGCTGCGCGCGACCTCGATGCCGGGAACGCGGGCGGTCTCGACGAGCACGTCGACTTTGTACTGCGGGTGGTACCAGAGGCCGACCCGATCCCGTAGCCGGCGGTGAGCCGTTCGCCGTTGGTGCCACTTGGCCATCGTGGCTAGACCGAAATGGATCCCTTGCGAAAGTCGGTGGCCGAGATGTGCACGTTGATCACCACCGGCTTTCCGGCGGCGGCGAGCGCCTTGGCTTCGTCGAGCGTCTCATCAACCCGCGCCGGGTCGTCCAAGAGAAGCCCGACGGCGCCGTAGCCTTGACCGACTTCATGGTAAGGCGTTCGGCGGAGCACCGTCCCGATGTCGGTGCCGAGCATGGGAACCTGCTCGCGGGCGATCTGAGCCCAGGAACCGTCGGTGCCGATGACGGCGATCGGGGCGAGCCCGTGGCGCGCGCAGGTGTCCATCTCCGCGAGGCTGTAGGCGCTGGAGCCGTCGCCGTAGATCAGCCAGACCTCCTTGCCGGGGCGCACCAAGGAAGCCCCGACCGCAAAGCCACCGCCGACGCCGAGGGTTCCGAAGACGCCGGGGTCGAGCCAGGACAAAGGTTTGCGCGGTCGCAGAATGTAAGACGCGGTCGCGACGAAATCGCCGCCGTCGACGACGAGCACCGCGTCGTCGGACATCTTCTGTTCGATGCGCTCAAAAAGGTGCAACGGGTTGACGAGCTCCGTCGGCGCTTTTGCTTGTTGGCTGATTTCTTCGTCGCGCGCGGCCTCGCGTGCGCGAAGCGTATCGAACCAATCGGTCCAGGGGCCGAGGCCTTCGCCCGCCTTGTCCGCGAGTTCTCGGAGGAATTCACCGGCGTGCATGTGCACCGGAATCTCGGGCCGCCGGTTTTTTCGCATCTCGCTCGCGCTGAGGTTCGCCGCGACCAAGGTCGCCCGGCTCGAAATGCTTCGTCCATAGCCCATCCTAAAATCGAATGGAAAGCCGGCGACGATGACCACATCGGCTTCTTTGAGCGCAGCGGTTCGCTTGTGCCGTAGCTGAATGTCGCTGTGCCGTCCCAGCAGGCCGCGCGCCATGCCACCCAGCCAGGTTGGGATGCCCAGAGCCTTGACCGCGTCCGCGATCGGCTCGGGATCGCGGCAATTGACGAGGGACTGACTTCCGATCACGAGCGCTGGCCGCTCTGCCTTGCGAAGAAGCGACACGACTTTCTCGACGTGCGGGCTCTTGTTGCCTGGCTTCGGAGGAAGAGATTCGCGCGACGGAGGGATGAGGCTCACGTGCGGCTGATTGAACTGACGGTACAGATGGCCGCGCATGTAGAGCTCGAGGGCCTTGGAGCCGAGATTCTTGGCGTCTTTGACACCGCTCTCGCTCATGAACATTTCCCGCACCATTTCTTCCGGGTAGAGCACGTCGATTGGAACCTCGATGAAGACGGGGCCCGGCACGCCTTCCTGCGCCAAATCCAAGGCCTTTTCGACGGTGGGGCCGATGCTGTGGACCTTCTTAATCGACACGGCCCACTTGGTGATCGACTCCATCAGCGAGATCTGGTCGATGTCCTGAAGTGCGCCGCGCCCCTTGAGCAAGGTCGCGGCTGCGCCACCGAAGATGAGAAGCGGAGACTGCGCCAGCTGGGCGTTTTTCACGGCGGTAATGGTGTTCGTCACGCCCGGGCCGGCGGTCACCGCAGCGACTCCGGGGACGCCCGTCATGCGCGCGACCGCGTCGGCTGCAAAGACCGCACTGACCTCGTCGCGAACATCGACCACTCGGATGCCATGGGCCTCCGCGCCAACGAGAATGGGCGAGATATGCCCACCGCAGAGGGTGAACAACTGCTTCACCCCGCGAGATGAAAGGATTCGCCCGATGATCGCGCCGCCGTCGTCTGCCATCACGTACTCCCAACTCCCTCGAGCACGTGTCGCTCGAGCACGAAACAGGTAAACGTACCTTCGAATACTTT
>CBESWY010000290.1:0-3594 GCA_965533395.1 uncultured Myxococcales bacterium | reverse complement strand
CTGTCAAATGGCCTCGAGAAAAAAACTCACCGCGGCGGCAAGGAGAGCCCAGCTGATCCAGGTCGGACGGCAGGTTTTCGCCGAGAAAGGCTACGAAGCGACCTCTGTCGAGGAGATCGCGAGCCGCGCGAAGGTCTCAAAGCCGATTGTTTACGAGCACTTCGGAGGCAAGGAAGGGCTCTATGCCGTCGTGGTCGACCGGGAAATGGAATACGTGATTGGCGTGATTTCGGAAGCGCTGTCGGCAGGCTCACCACGCGAGCGGGCGGAGCAGGCCGCCTTGGCGTTTCTCACCTGGGTCAAAGACAAACCAGACGGATTTGCGGTGCTGACCCACGATGCCCCGACGACTGTCGTCAGCTCCGGTGGGTTTTCGAGCCTCCTCAACGAAGTAGCCGAACGCGTCAGCGACGTATTCGCAGAAGCGTTCGAGCAGGCTGGTTACGATCCCGACATCGCTCCCATCTACGCGCACGCGCTGATCGGCATGGTCACGCTGGTAGGGCAGTGGTGGAGCGTCGTGCGAAAGCCGTCGGTCGAAAAAGTCGCCAGTCACATCGTGGCCTTGGCCTGGATGGGCCTGCGGAATCTGCCCGAAAAGCCGGATCCCATCGGCGCTCGAAAGGGTTAGGCTACGTCGATGGAAGACTCGGCGATTGTGTCTCGGATTGTGCACGAGTCTTACGAACGGGCGGCTCCCCTGATGCCCGAGGGTCATTGGTGGGAGCACCTCGACGACGATTTCGCACGAACGTCGGAGAAGTTCGATCTTGCGCGCGCCGATCGCTTACAAATCGGCGCTGCCGCCGCGTTCGACCATGTGGTGAGGGCCATCTTCGGCACGATGGTGGGCTCGACGGCCATTCCGTTCGGCTTCAATCCGATGGAGATTCGCCGATCCATGATGGACGCGGCTCTGTACGCCGAAATGGCGGAATCGGGCGATCACAGCCGGTTTTTTCATGATCCGCCATCGGGCGTGCGTGTTCGCGTCGAGAGAGGGCGTTGGTTTCCGAGATTCGAACCGGACGACGGGGTGTGCGAGGTGTTGCGCTTCGACAGCCCGTTCCAGCCGGTCAACCCGAACCAACATCGACCGTATCTGCGACACGACCGAAACCGCGTCGCGTTCGCGCGCATGACTCGGCACCGCGACGGGCCGAGGCCGACGATTGTGGCGATTCACGGATTCACGGCCGAAGGTTATTTGATCAACGAATGGTTCTTCGCGCTCCCTTGGTTCTATCGCATGGGCTGCGACATCGCCTTGTTCACACTTCCTTTTCACGGTCCTCGCCAAACACGCTTCTCGCCGTTTTCGGGCCACGGCTTTTTCGCCGGCGGCACCTCTCGATTCAACGAGGCGGTGGCGCAGTCCGTATTCGACTTCAGGATCCTGCTGAACTGGCTTCAAAGTGAACAAGGAGTTGAGCAAGTTGGCGTGACCGGCCTCAGCCTTGGCGGCTTCATCTCATCCATGCTGGCGAGCGTAGAGCCCAAATTGGCATTTGCGCTGCCCAACGTGCCAATCATCAGCGTGGCAGACCTGGTGCTGGAGTGGCAGCCGCTTGGTGCACTGATGCGAACGGCGCTGAGGGCTTCGGGCCTGAGCCCTACCGACGCGCGGCGTCTTCTCGCTGTGAGTTGCCCGCTCAGCTATCCGGCGGTGCTGCCGCGCGAGCGGCTGATGATCGTCGGCGGCGCCGGCGACCGGCTGGCTCCTCCGAAGCATTCCAGGCTGCTGTGGGATCATTGGCAGCGCTGTCGCATGCATTGGTTTCCCGGGAGCCACAGCATCCACCTCGACCGCGGCGCGTACCTTACGGAGATGGCCCGCTTCATGATGGACATCGGGTTTTTGCAGCCGGGAAGTACGACGTGATCCCCGTATCGACTCTCGACGCGGCGATGCTCTACGCCGAAACGCCCGAGATGCCCATGCACACCATGGGGATCTTGATTCTCGAGCCAGAGGGTTCACTGGGCGCAGACGAGCTCGAAGCTTCGGCATTCAGCTTGACGCGCCAGCGGTTCGCCGAGCGGCTCCATCTGATTCCGCCGTTCAGGCAACGTATCGTTCAAGGCCCGCTGCAAATCGGCGACCCTCACTGGATCGAAGACCCGTCATTTGATCTCGACAAGCACCTCGTGCGTGTCTCTTTGCCATCTCCTGGGGGGATGCGGGAGCTCTGCGACTTCGTTGGGGGCTTCGCTAGCACCTGTCTCGAACGCGACAGGCCGCTTTGGAAGGCCGCGCTCGTCGGGGGCCTAGAGGGCGGCAAGCTCGCGCTGGTGATGAAAATACACCACGCGGCAATGGACGGTGGCCGGAGCGCGGCCATTGCGGGTGAGCTCATGGACACCAGTCCCGAGGGCCGGCTCATCCCTCCGCCGGAGGAGCCCTGGCTCCCCGATCGAGAGCCCACGATCCCCTGGTTGGCGGCCGACACGCTTCGGACGCTCGCAGGTAAGCCGCGGCGCGCGGTCGATGCGGCCACGAAAATGGTAGAGGCGGTCCGAGACAAAGGGCGCTCCCAGCCTGCGCCGTCTGCCGATCGCGAAGCCTCCGAGAAGCCGCCCCTCTTCGAAGCACCGCCGACGATGTTCAACGGTGCCCTGACGCCCAATCGCTCCGTCGCGTTTGCCGACGTCTCGTTCGACGATGTGAAGTCGATCAAGCAAGCGTTCGGGACGACGGTCAACGATGTGGTTCTGGCCGGCTGCTGTGGCGCCTTGAGGTCGTGGCTTCGGGAACACGGGGGCCTTCCGGATCGTCCGCTGGTTGCAACCGTGCCGGTGTCGGTTCGGCACGAAGGAGATCAAGACGGCAATCGCGTTTCGGTGATCCGGGTGCATTTGCCCGTTCAATCCGACGATCCGGTCGAGCGGCTGCTCGCCATTCGCGAGGAGACATCGCGGCAAAAGAGACGCCACCGCAAATCGGGTGGCGGCGACCTCCTCAAGAACTTCGCCGACCTTGTCAACAACATCACCGTGCCCTGGATGGCGACTCACGTCATCGGATTCTTTTCGTCGCGGCACCTGGCCGACCGGGTTCCGCCGCTGTGGAACCTCGTCATTTCGAACATCGCAGGCCCGCCTGTGCCCCTCTACACAGCGGGCACCAGGCTCACTCACCTCTTCCCGCTCGGACCGGTGCAGCAGGGCTCGGGGCTCAACATCACGGTGATGAGCACGGTGGACCGTCTGTGTTTCGGTGCGCTGGCCTGCACGGAGCTCGTCCCTGACTTGGAGGACATCGGCACAGGTTTTGTAAGCGAGATCGAGTTGCTCAAGGAGCGCATCGAGTAGCGATTGGTTGCGCGCGTGCTGGATTGGGTTTTGAAGCGATCACCAGGACGGCCGCCAGGTCAGATTCGAGCCGAGCACCAGCACGCTCACGTCCTCGCCAAACATGCCGTCTACGCGAACTCCGAGATCGAGATCGTGCCCGAGGGCGAAATACACGATGCCGCCCGCAGAATGCTGCAGCCAGTTGGTGGGGGACGCGACATACTGATTGAGAGAAATGCGGTAGTACGCTGAAATCTCACCGATGCGCGGGATGTCGACCCCTGCTCCTAGACGCGCAGC
>CBESWY010000289.1:0-3616 GCA_965533395.1 uncultured Myxococcales bacterium | reverse complement strand
AGGCAGGGTTCCTGCCAGACCGGATTTGCGCCGTCGACCAGTCAGAATTCCCGACAGACGCGTTGCGATACCTGGCATACTCTCACGAGAAGAGGCCCTGGAGGAACCTTGCCGAACGCGTACATTTCCGGAACCGGCTTTCACGTGCCCGAAGACGTCGTCAGCAATGAAGAGCTCTCGAAACGCTACGGGATCGACACCAGCCACGAATGGATCGAGCGGCGCACCGGAATTGAAGCACGCCGTTTCGCGCCCGCGGGCGTCGGCACGTCGGACTTGGCGGTCCCCGCCGTGGAGATGGCGCTCGGACGAGCCGGGCTTGCGAAGACCGACATCGGGATGATCATTTTTGCGACCCTGTCACCAGACCACGCCTTTCCGGGGTCGGGGGTCTACCTTCAAACCAAGCTCGGGCTGACGGACGACGGCGTCGGCCACTTCGTCGGCTGCCTGGACGTGCGAAATCAGTGCTCCGGGTTCTTGTACGGTCTCGCTACCGCAACAGCCATGGTGCAGTCCGGTTCCGTCGACAACGTCGTCGTGGTCGGCGCCGAGGTCCACTCGGCTGCACTCGACCTGAGCACGGCCGGGCGAGACGTGGCTTCACTGTTCGGTGACGGCGCGGGGGTGGTCATCGTCAGCGCGACGGACGAAGATCGCGGCGTTCGAAGCTGGCACCTCGGGGCCGATGGGCGTCACGCCGACGCGCTTTCTCAAAAGATTTGGGACATCAGCAAGCGACCGTTCATTCCGCAGAATGAAGAGGGCGTGGGGCAGGTCGATCCCGCGCACATGTATGCGCGCATGGCAGGGCGCCTGGTCTTCAAGAACGCGGTCGAGCGCATGATCGGCGCCCTCATGAAAGAGTTCCAGAAACAGAGCCTGACGCTGGACGACGTCGATCTGTTCTTTTTTCATCAGGCGAATCTGAGAATCAATCAGTACGTCGCCACGCAGCTCGGCATTCCCGAGGACAAGCTCTTCCACAACATCGAGCGCTACGGCAACACCACTGCCGCGACCATCCCAATCATGCTCGCTGAAGCACAGGGAGAGGGGAGGCTCGAACGCGGCATGAAGATCGCCACCGTGGCTTTCGGCTCTGGCTTCACTTGGGGCGCCGCGATCATCGACTGGTAGGTCTAGGTCAGCCGCGAGCGAGGTCGGGGTGATCCGGGTCGAATACGTCGGGCTCGAGATAGATCATGCAGCGGATCGGGACCGCGTCCCGGATGCGATTTTCGGTTTGGTTGATCGCGGCTGCGACCCTCGCAGTGTCGAGGCCTTTCTTCAACTGAATTTTGGCCGCTACCAAGAGCTCGTCAGGCCCGATGTGCTGGGTGCGCATGTGAAGGAGTCGATTCACGTCCGGAGTCTCTTCGATTGCCCGAACGATCGTCTTGCGCATGCTCCCAAGCGCCGACTCACCGATCAAGAGGCTTTTCATCTCGAAGACGAGCACGGCGGCGATCACGACGAGGAGCACCCCGATCGAGATGGTGCCGTAGGCGTCCCAGCGGGAATCGCCGGTGATGGCCGCAATCGATATGCCGAGCAGTGCGAGCGCCAAGCCGACGAGCGCCCCGAGGTCCTCGAGGAGGACGACCGGAAGCTCCGGCGTACGCGAGTGGCGAATGAACTCCCACCAAGAGGCCTGCCCCTTGAGCGCTCGCGACTCCTTGACGGCGGTGTAGAACGAGTACGATTCCAAAATGATTGCGATGACCAGAATGCCGATTGCCCACTCGACGTTGGACACCTCGTGGCTGGCTTCCCCGAGCTTGTGTACGCCTTCGAAGATCGCAAAGAGCCCGCCGAGCGTGAAGAGCACGAGCGCAACGATGAAGGACCAGAAATATCGCTCCCGTCCGAAGCCAAACGGATGCTCGGGCGTGGCATCCATTGCGGCTCGCCGGCCTCCGAGCAGAAGCAGAGCCTGATTGGATGTATCGGCGACCGAGTGGATGGCCTCGGCCAACATCGACGAGGAAGCAGTGAATGCGTACCCGACGAACTTTGCGATCGCGATGCCGAGATTGGCGAAAAGCGCCGCCAAAATCGCCTTGTTAGATCCGGATGCCATGCCGCGAGGCTATGTGATAATGGCTCGATGTGCGAGCTGAGCGCGTGAAGGAAAAAAGGCGGGTAAGCGCATTCTGCGACGATGTACTCGGGACGGCGGATGCGGTCGAAATCGCGCGGCGCATCGAAAGCCGCGAAATCCATGCGCGTGAGGCCGTCGACGCAGCCATCGCGCGCGCAGAGCGGGTGAACCCCTCGCTCAACGCCATCGCTACGCCGCTTTTCGAGGCTGCGCGCGAACAGGCCGGCCGGTCTCGGCATGGGGTTCTCGCCGGCGTGCCTTCATTCATCAAGGACAACGAAGCCGTTGCAGGCGCGCCGCTCTTGCATGGTTCGCGGGGGCTCCCCGACCGCCCGTCAGAAAAAGACTCGCCCTTCGTCGACCAGTTCTTGTCGTCTGGTCTGATCAACCTCGGAAAGACGACCATGCCCGAGTTCGGGCTCACCGGAACGACCGAGGCGTTGGTCTATGGCCCGACGCACAATCCGTGGCGACTGGGTTTCTCTCCTGGTGGCTCTTCCGGTGGGTCCGCAGCGCTCGTGGCCGCCGGCGTCGTTCCGATCGCGCACGCGAATGACGGGGGAGGCTCGACGCGGATTCCCGCCTCGTGCTGTGGGCTGGTCGGCCTCAAACCGTCGCGCGGGCGGCTCGTCGACATGGATGGGGCAAGCTTGTTCCCAGTCAAAATTGTCCACCAGGGGATGCTGAGTCGCACGGTGCGCGATACGGCTGTCTTCTACCACGCCGCGGGGCGGCACTATCGGAATCCAAAGCTGCCCGACATCGGACTGGTGACCCACCCTGGTCGGCGGCTGCGCGTTGGTTTCTTCACGGACCTCGACGAAAGCACGCCGTCACACCCGGACTGCGTGGCTGCCGTGACTCACGCTGCCAAGCTGCTCGAAGGTCTTGGCCATTCGGTCGACCGCGTCGCGCGACCCTTCGACGATCGTTTCCTCGAGGACTTTTTCTTGTTCTGGTCGATGCTCAGCTTCGCGGTCACCCGGTTTGGAAAGCTGCTCATTCACCCGGATTTCGACGCATCGAAGGTCGAGGACTTTACCAATGGTCTCACGGGCTACTTCAAAGAGAACATGCAAAAAGCTCCCGCGGCCATTTGGCGTCTCAGGAAATTCGCGCATGAGTACGCGCGCGGCTTCGACAAGTACGATGTCTTGATGAACCCCACCGTGGCCATGCCATCGCCCGAGCACGGGTACATTGGCCCCGGGGTTCCGTTCGACACGGCGTTGGAGCGATTGAAATGGTTCATCCCGTTCACCCCGACGCAGAACGTGTCCGGAGGCCCCGCCATCTCGCTGCCCTTGGGCCAGAGCGCGGATGGAATGCCTTTGGGGGTTCAGCTCGCATCGCCGCTTGGTGATGAGCGCACGCTTCTCGAGTTGGCGCTGGAGATCGAAGCCGCAGCGCCCTGGCCTAGGATAGGCGCCTAGCGTCCGAGCAGCTCTGCCAAGACAGCTGGGTCGTCGGTGATGATCGCGGTCGTGCCCTTGTCGAGCTGGGCCTGCATGA
>CBESWY010000288.1:0-3635 GCA_965533395.1 uncultured Myxococcales bacterium | reverse complement strand
GTATGCGGCTATTTCTTTTGGCCGGCGAACTGGTCGTCTTTGTTTTTGAACAGGACGTTGAAGCTGGTGAGGGAGCCGTAGCAGCCGGTGATGTACTGCTGGAGTTGGACCTTTTCTTCGTCGCTCAGGTTCTTGTTACCGTTGACCTTTTGTTCGAGGACGCGGAGCTTATCTCGGACCATGACGATCTTTTTGAAGAAGACGTCCATGGGAATGCGTTTTTCCTGGGTTCCCTCTTTGCCCGGGATGAGCACTAGCTCGCCGTCGTTCCAGCGGTCCCCGAGGTCGACCTCACGGACGCCGAGCTCATCGAGCAAAACTTCACGCAGAACTTGTCGAAAGGTTTCTTGATCCATGTCGATTCCAATCTCCGAGGGAATGATCGGCCGCGGTTTCGGCGCCGGTTCATCGCGATACCGCCGCGGCACGCCCGCCGCGGGCTTTCGTTTGAGGGCCTGTTCCCAAGGCGTGTCTTTGGACTTGTGGCTCGAACAGGTCGCCAGGTCTTTGAGCGGCCAACGACCCTGGCCAAGCCGGCAATCGCCGACCCAAGACCCGTCGGGCTCTTCGCGTTTGCGAATGTACCAGCCGCAGGTTCCGCACCGGCCTGAGAGGTCGCGGTCCACGGGAGGACAGTAGGGCAGGTGCAGCGCCAGCGCCAGTGTCAGTGCTACACTCCGACGTGCTCTACTTTGCCTACGGCTCCAATCTCGATGGGGAGAACTGGGACCTCTGGTGCGCGACCAAAGGGTATGATTCGGGTTCCATCGAGCCCCTTGGCCGCGCATGGCTGCCCGACTACGAGCTGGTCTTCCACTACCAGTCCCGGCTTCGAAAGGGCGGCGCCCTCGACGTTCGTCCTCGACGTGGGACTACCATCCCCGGCGCCTTGTTTCGCGTGCACGATTGGGACGGGCTCGACGCCAAAGAAGGCGTGTCGGGCGGGTACTACCGAAGCATCTCCGTCACCGCGCTCACCGATGACGGTCGCGCTCATCCGGCGAGGACGTATCGGGTCTGCGACGAGCGCGTGGGCCCGTTCGTGCCGCCACAAGACGCGTACCGCGAAATCGTCATGCGCGGGCTTTCGCGTTTCGGGCACCGTCACGACGGGTTTCTCGAGGCAGCCAGCAACGCCCCCGCCTCGCCAGGGCCCAGCACGATCTTCACGTACGGCACCCTGATGAGCGGCGAACGCAATCACCGATTGTTGGCTTCCCAGGTGCTTCGTGCGCACGGTTCCGCTCGAGTTGCCGACGCAGCGCTTCTCCAGATCGACTGGTATCCCGGGCTCGTGCTCAGCGAAGGGGGAACCGTTCACGGCGAGCTCTACGAGCTAGACGACGTTGCCGCAGCGCTCGAAGAGCTCGACTCCTACGAGGACTTCATGGGCTACCAGAGCGAGAGCTCGCTGTATCGGCGTTCCCTGATCAACGCAGTGACACCGAGCGGCTCAGCCCTCGCTTGGACGTACATCTTTCTGGGTGATGCAGGTCGGTTTCCCTTGATTTCATCGGGCCGATGGTCCGGTGCTTGACGCGTCGCCGAGCTGCCTTAAAATAGACGCTCAGATGAACACTCACTGCGACATCCGCTACTTTTTCTGGTTCACCGACTGAGGTGGCCTGCGCGCGTTGTCGCTCAAAGGTCGCCTCTCAGGGCGGCCTTCTTGGTTTAAAAATCTGAGGTCGTCGTGGGAGGGGCTGGGAGCCCGACCGATGGCACGGACAAATAGAAACCAAGCACAAGACCGACACGCTCAGATTCGATCCCGAGCAAGTCGAAAGGCGACCGTCGTGCATGACGGCTCTGCCTTCCAGCTCGCAGCCGACCTGCGTGGCTATGGTTTCGACGTGGCCGAAGGGCCGCTACTCGCGTCCTCGGCCATTCATGCGGACCTGGGCAGCCTGGCGGTGATCGCGACCCGTCCGGGTGCGACCCGAAGCGAACGCATGCAGGACTGGACCCGCCAGCTTTGCTGGAACGGCGCGACGCTCCTTGCCGTTGGCGCGGCCATGGGCCCGGTCGCCGAGTTCTTCGGTACCCGGCGCACGGCAAAGTCCGATGAGCGAGTCAACGGGCGTTTGGCCACCGTGGTCTTTGCAGAGCAAGGCCTCTTCACCGGCTTGCCCGAAACGTTCCGCCTCGCGCTACCGGTCGGAGACGGATTCCCGGCTTCCGAGCTCAGCTCCGAGTTCCGAGCAACCGCGCAGAGCCAAGACGGCGAGCTCATCGGCGCCTCACACGTTTTCCGCCCGGTGCACTTGCTGCACGAGGGAGCGATGGAGAGCGGGGAGGTGCGCTCGGTGGTTCTCAGGAACTTGCTGAGGTCGGTGAAGGAGAACGGCGGCCGGGCCTTTTAACAGCGACAGCGACAGAGGGCTGGCGCTGACGCTGACACTGGCGAATGTGCTACGGAGTTCACATGGCCGACGCGCTGATCCTAACGGACCTCGACGACGATGGGGTGCTCACCGTTACGATGAATCGTCCTGAGCGGCGGAACGCGTTCAACTCGGAGGCGTTTCTCGCGCTTCGGAATGCATTCGTGACGGCCAACGCGGACCCGCGGGTTGCGGTCGTCTTGCTGACGGGTGCGGGCGATGATTTCAGCTCGGGGCTCGATCTTTCGGCGATCGACGTCAATCGGGACGAGGAGCCGCCGTTCGAGTTGATGATGGATGCGATCTGCGCATTCGATAAGCCTCTGGTCTGCGCGGCAAGGGGCTGCGCGATCGGTTTTGGCGCGACGGTGCTCTTTCATGCCGATGTCGTTTATCTAGGGCAGAGCGCGAAGTTGCGGTTTCCTTTTGTGAGCCTCGGGCTGGTCACGGAGGCCGCGGCTGCGTATCTGGGGCCAGCGACGATTGGCCACAAACAGGCGGCAGAGTTGCTGTTCACCGCCGAGTTCTTTGGCGCGGACAAGGCCCTCGACTACGGGATCGCGACGCAAGCTTTCGAAGACGGCGAGCTTTTGCCGAAGGCGCTCGAGAAAGCGCGGCAAATGGCGCAATGGCCGATCGACTCCCTGGTCGCGATCAAGCGGATCATGAAGGCCATGCACGGGGACAAAGTCGCGCTCGCGCGGAAGCTCGAAATGGAGGGGTTTGCGGAGCTAATGGGCTCTGCAGCCAACATGGAGGCCTTCTCGGCGTTCATGGAGAGGCGCCCGCCCGACTTCAAGCAGTTTCGGAAATAGCTGCCCGCTTGCTCGCGTGAAGGGCGATGACGAGCAGGATGGCGACCAAGCCGAGGAACATTCCGCTCCAGAAGGTGAACTGACCGTAATTGCCGGGGATGAGCCAACCAAACCATTGGATCGAGCAGAAGCCAAGCACCGCGGCCGCGACGAGCGTCCAATCTCTGCTCGCATTTGGTCTAGCTCCGTCGGCGAGAAGCAACGGCCAGATGAAGAGGATGTGCAGGTAGTAGTTCGCCGGATAGAAATAGATTGGGATCATCAAGGTCCCGATCACCGCTGCGTCGGCAAGCCGCAACCGCCTGCAAGCTACGATGCCGAGAAAGGTGTAGAGCAGCATCCCGGCGATCGTGATCCAGCGTCGGTCTTTCATGGTTTGCGCGGTCAGCGGTCCCCACTGTTCCGGGTCCTCGCCTCGGGCGGAGAGGTTGTGCCA
>CBESWY010000287.1:0-3639 GCA_965533395.1 uncultured Myxococcales bacterium | reverse complement strand
CTGAACTGAAACAGGTAGCGGGCGTCGGCGGGTGAGAGGTTGATGCAGCCGTGGCTTCGGCGTCGGCCGAAGTCGTTGTGCCAAAATGCGGCGTGGAAGCCGTAGCTGCCTTTGAAGAACTGCACCCAGGGCACATCTTGGATCGAGTAGTTTTTGTCGACGTCGGTGCGCTCGATGTCGTCCATGTCGGAGTACTCGAGCTTGGCCCAGATCTGAAACACACCGATGGGGGTTTCGGACTGCTTGCTGTTGCGGCCGGTCGAAACCAGGGTCGCGAAGATCGGCCGTGGGCCTTCGTAGGCGACGAGGATTTGCCGGTCGATGTCGATGTCGATCCAGCGGTCCGTCGGGCCGACGCCTTCGGGGGGTTCGACGAGCTCGGCGCGCACGATGCTGGCCGTGCGCATCCACCCTCCCCCAGCGAGCTTGCTCCAGGCGTTTTTGTTCGATTGGATGTGCACGGCAGTGTGGCGGTCGAGGCGCTTGCGAACGCGGCCGTTGGGCTTTTCAAAGAGCTTTGCGGGCCTAGGTGACACCCATGCGACGTCGAGGGGCTCGCCGCGGCGGACCTTCACGCCGGTGAACGCGCTCCCGTCGACGAAGTGAACCGAGCCGCGTTCGATCCAGAGGTAGCGGCGCGTGCGGATGAACTCGACGCCCTCGTACACCTGCTCGCCGGTAATCACGATTCCGTAGCCCTTGCCGAGCGCTTCGCTGTAGTCGCTTCGGAAGTAGTCGCTCGGGTGCGCGTACGCGCGGGTGCCGTCGAATCGGACGAAGGCGTAGCGCTGGGGCAGGCGCGCGCTCGGGCCGGCGAGCTCGTCGCGCTTGGGGCCGGGGGGTTCGGGCGAAGGTTGCACGTGCCCTTCGCAAATGTAGAGCTGGTCGCTTGTTTCGTACCAGACCCCGGTCGAGCAGCCCTCGCCGAAGACCCTGCGCGTGAAGCCGAGGCGCGTGCCGGCGCCGACGGTCCCGCGGCGACGTGAGCTGTCATCGGGCGCGAGCATCACGGGGGCGCCGTCGTTCACGACTTCGACCGACTTGGCCCAGGAGGGCGCGGGCGCTGCGGCTTGGCCAGCGGCGGCGTCCGCTGAAACCCATTGCGGCCAGCCGACGGCAAGCGCTGCGATGAACAGAACTGCGGCCCGAGCCATCGCTTCCATCATAGGCGGGAGCGGCGCCGATCGCTCAATCTTCGTCGCCAGGGTCGTTCGTTTCACCCCGCAGGCCGTAGCGCTTGGCAAGCTCGCGGAGGTGGTAGCGGGTAAGGCCTGCGGCTCGTGCGCTTCGGCTGATGTTGTCGCCGTGCTTGTCGAGCACGGCCTTGAGGTACTGCGCTTCGAAGGCATCGACGATGCGCTGCTTGGCCTCTTTGAAGGGGATGTCGTTGTCGACGAACTGCTCGGCGGTGCCTCCGGGAAACACGATCGGCGGCGTTTTCTGCGAAGCGGGCATGAGGTCGTGCATCCCGAGCTCGGTCCCATCGGCAAGCGACACGGCGCGCTCGATGGTGTTCTTGAGCTCGCGGACGTTCCCGGGCCAAGGGTAGGCTTGAAGCTTCGTCATCGCGTCCTCGGTAATCGAGAAGCTCGCGCCCTGCCGCTGGCCGCGCTTTGCCGATTCTTCGAGAAACTGGCCGGCGAGCGCCGGGATGTCTTCGCTGCGCTCGCGGAGCGAGGGCAGGTCGACCTCGACCACGGTCAAACGGTAGTAGAGGTCTTCACGAAACGTGCCCTCGTTGACCATCTGGCGGAGGTCGCGGTTGGTCGCCGCCACGACGCGCACGTCGACCGGAATCATCCGTGTCCCACCGACGCGTTGGACTTCGCGCGTCTCGAGCACGCGCAGAAGCTTCGGCTGCAGGCTGATGTCGAGCTCGCCGATTTCGTCGAGGAACAGCGTGCCGCCGTCGGCCACTTCGAAGCAGCCGCGCTTGCGGTCGGCGGCGCCGGTAAACGAGCCGCGCTCATGGCCGAACAAGATGCTTTCGATCAGGTTGGCTGGGATCGCGCTGCAGTCCTGAACGATGAGCGGGCGCTGTGCGCGCTTTGAACCGCGGTGAATGGCCCTGGCCACGAGCTCTTTGCCGGTGCCGGTTTCGCCACGAACCAGGACACTCAGGTCGGACGCGGCCACCTTCTCGAGGACGGCGAAAATCTCGCGCATGCGGACGCCGTGGCCAATGAGCTCGTAAAACTTCTCGCGCCGGCTGAGCTCGATTTCGATGGTGCCCGGGCCGTGCTCGAAGCGGAGGACCGTGCGCCCGATGCGCAAGGGCATGCCCGGTTCGAGCCATGCCTCCCGCACGCGAACCCCTGCAACCCAAGTCCCGTTTGCCGAGCCGAGGTCGCGCAGCAAAAACCCGTTCTCCTTGGCGATGATTTCGCAATGCGTGCCGCTCACCGCGGTGTCGTTGAGCGTCAGGTCGCAGATGACGCTTTCGCCGATGGTCATGCGCTCGCTGGCGATGTCGATCCGTTTGCCTTTTTCGGGCCCTTCTTCGACGACCAATCTGCTCTTGCGAAGCTTCCGTTTGGTGACTTTACGGTCGACGAATTTCTTGGTTAGCGCCGCCTCGTCGTTCACTCGCCGTCCTTTCGGATCGCCCGGATGGCGGCCGCGTAGTCGTCCTGGTTGAAGACCGCGCTGCCCGCGACGATGACGTCGGCGCCCGCCTCGACGACTTGGCGTGCGGTGCCTGGCTTGACGCCGCCGTCGACTTCGAGGTCGATGTCGAAGCCGGACTCGTCAATCATGGCGCGAATCCGAGTGAGCTTGTCGATGGCGGACGGGATGAAGCTCTGGCCGCCGAAGCCAGGGTTGACGCTCATCACGAGGATCAGGTCGACGTCGGGCAGGACGTATCGTAGGCAATCGGGAGGGGTATGGGGGTTGAACGACACGCCTGCACGCTTTCCGAGAGCTCGGATTTGCTGAAGCGTCCGGTGCAGGTGCGTGCTGGCCTCCACGTGCACCGTAATGACGTCGGCGCCGGCCTCGGCAAACGACTGAACATACTTCTCTGGTTGGACGATCATGAGGTGAACATCCACCACGTTTTTGGTCGCAGCGCGGATGGCTTTGACGACCACGGGGCCGATTGTGATGTTCGGCACGAAACGGCCGTCCATGACATCGACGTGGATCCAGTCGGCGCCCGCCTCGTCGGCGGCCTGGACTTCAGCCTGGAGGCGGCCAAAATCGGCCGAAAGCACCGACGGGGCGATTCGAAGTGGCTTTGGAGAGCGGGGCACGGCAGCAGTCAAGCGCCGCCAGGGCATCGTGTCAATCGCATCCCTTCCTTGACCAGGCCAGTGCCCGCAAAGGACAATGGAAAAACGCCTCAGGGGAGGGCGGACGAGCTGAGATGACCGATCAGAGATACAACCTGATCGAAAGACTTGAAGCCGGGGGGATGGCCGAGGTTTTCCTTGCGGAAGCCACGAGTGTTCAAGGTTTCAAGAAACGCGTCGCTATCAAGCGCGTCCTGCCGCATCTCGCCTCGCACACGAACTTCATCGGGATGTTTCTGGACGAGGCTCGGCTTGGCGCACGGCTGACGCACGCGAACATCGTGAGCGTTTTCGACATCGGGAAGTCGGACAACAGCTTCTTCATCGTGATGGAGTTCGTCGACGG
>CBESWY010000286.1:0-3680 GCA_965533395.1 uncultured Myxococcales bacterium | reverse complement strand
GAATGGGCGCTCACATGGGTTCTCAATGAATCGTCGCTCCGAGGCGGGGACGAAGGGCCGGCAGAGGCGACTGTCGTACAAGGCATCGAAGCGGAGCCGCTGGCCGTGCGCAAAGAGCGCGGCCAGTGCGACATTTAGATCTTCGTCTTTGCCGGGGCGGGACTCGACGGGGAAACAGCGCAAGCGGTCGTCGGCGACCGTGCCCTTGACGAGGCCGCTCAACACGCGGCCAGGCCCCACCTCGAGGAGGACGTCGCAGCGTTCGGCCATCGCTCGCACGAGGCTGACGAAGTCGACCTGGGTGCACATCTGCCGGGAGAGGTAATCCCGAACCGAAACCCCGGTGCGCATCGCTTCGCCATCGATCGCGCTCAGCATCGCGGTTTGAAGGGGATTGGAAATCTCGGGAATGCCCTCGGCCTCGCGAAGCGCGCTCGCTGCTTTCTGAAAATGCGCGGAATGAAAAGCACCGGAGACCTGCAGCTTGACGGCGGCGATCGACCGCGACTTGGCCATTTCGACGACGCGCTCGACCGCGTCCGCATCCCCAGAAATCACCGTCTGCTTGGGCGCGTTTAAATTGGCGATCGTGCAGTATCCAACCGCCTCGGCGATCAGCTGATCGGCTTGTTCGCGGCCACAGGCCAGGCTGGCCATCGCACCGGTGACATCGGTGGCCGCCATCAGTCGACCCCGGGTCGCGGCGAGTTGCATCAGCGTCCGCTCGTCGAATGCACCGGCCGCGTGGAGCGCGCTGAGCTCGCCCAGGCTGTGACCCGCCACCACCGCGGGAGACACCCCCAGACGCACAAGGTATTTCAGCCACAGAACGCTGGCCAGGCAGATTGCCGGCTGCGCGTATTGGGTCTGCCGAAGAGTCTCTCGCCAGCCGAGGATTTGCTCGTCGTCCCGCGCGCGATCCAGAGGCCGAAAAATGAGCTCTGCGACCGGCTCATGGCCAAGCTCGACGAGCCAGCTGTCGGCCTGTTGAACGAAACGCCTTGCCCAATCGAAACGACGCACCAAGCGGCGTGCCATGGCGAGCTGCTGCGAACCCTGGCCCGGAAACAAGAACCCAATCCGGGGCCGCTGCGGCGCGTTCGCGATCCATGCTCGACCCTTTGCGCGCGCGCAGGGCCGGACCGTTCCTGGTTCGGGAGGGTCGTCCCGCAGCGCCTCGAGCACCTCCCCAAGGGTTGCCTCGAGCTCCTCGGGATCGCTGGCGACGATCGCGGCTCTGGCGCTCGCGTCGGGCTTCACCTGCGTCGACAGCTCCGCCGCGAAGTCCGCGAGTTCGCCCATGCTCAAGCCGTCCCCGCGCGTGACGACGTCTTCGACGCGACGCTTCAACCCGTCCACGCCATTTGCGGACATCACGAAAACCTCGCTGTCTTGTGCGGAGCTCAGCAAGACATCCTCGTCGAGCGTGGGATTCAATCGCGAAGCGGGCGGGTCGCCCGACTCGAGCGTCACGTGTGCGTTGATCCCCCCGAAGCCCATCGCCGAAACGCCGGCCCGAAGGACCGTATCGGGAGACTCCACCCGTCCATCCCGCAACGGATAGAGCACGCGGGCATCGTCCGCGAAGGTCGCGCTCGGGTCCGTGCAGCCCGCGGTTGGTGGAATCACGCGCCTGTTTGCGGCAATGGTCGCTTTGATGAACCCCCCCACGCCCGCGGCGGCCTTGGTGTGCCCGACGATCGACTTGAAGGAGGTCACCCCGCAGCTTCGCGGCTGTTCTACGCCGTAGGCCTTCATGGCGGTTGCAATCGCCTTGAGCTCGACCGGATCCCCAGCGGGGGTCCCGGTACCGTGGCCTTCGACGAACTGCAAGAGCGCAGGCGAGTATCCTGCGCGCTTGTACGCTCTTTGAATAGACAGGGACTGGCCCTTCACGCTGGGCGCGGTAATGCCACCGGCGCCATCGGACGAAACGCCCCAGCCGCGCAAGGTCGCGTAGACGTAGTCGCCATCTGCACGGGCATCTTCGAGACGCTTGAGCACGACGAAACCACACCCCTCGCCAGGCAGGAAACCGTTCGCTGCGCGATCGTACACGCGCATCTGCGTTGGGCTCAAGGCTCCGACTTTGGAAAAGCCCACGAGCTCGAAAGGGTCGAGGCTGATGTCGACCCCGCCAACCAAGGCCACGTCGAGGTCTCGACTGCTGAGCACATTGGCTGCCGTCGTGACCGCGAGAAGCGACGATGCACAGGCGCCATCGACGATGTAGCCCCCACCCTGAAGGTCGAGGAAATTGCAGATGCGACCCGCGATCGTATTGGACAGCGACCCAGCGAGCGTATCTTCGTTGACCGGGGGGAACACCGACTTGAAATACGTCTGCGTCGAGCCGACTAGAACGTCGGTTGCAGCTGCGGTGAAGCCCTCGCTGTTCGCTGCCGCTCGGATCGCGCGTTCGACGAACGGCCAGCGCACCCGGAGGCTCAGCGATCGGCTCTGTTCACCCGTCAAGGTGTTTCCAACGATGACGCCTGTGCGCTCTCTCGGCAGCGTATCTCTGCCGTAGCCCGCATCGTCGAGTGCCTGGAGGGCAACTTCGAGCGCGAGCCAATGTGCAATGTCGGTGCCTTCGAAGGTTCCTTTGGGAATCCGGCGCCCTACCCAATCGAACTCGAAGCCATCGATGACGGCCGCCTTTCGGCCGTAGGTCTTGTCGGGCGCGCGTTTGTCCGGATCGAAGTAGGCGTCGAGCGGCAGACGTGCCGCAGGAAGGCGACGAAAGGCTCTTCGGCGCGCAAGGATGTTTTCCCACAGCCGCGCCGGGTTGGGCGCGTCCGGATACCAACAGCCGATGCCAATGACCGCTACGGCTTCGTTTGCGATAGAAGAGCTCGTGGGCAAAGTGTCCATCCTGTCAATCCTTCGAGATGGGAATCACGGCAGTGGCCGCTTCCCGCGCGTCCCGCGAAGTTGCTTTCGCAAGTCCGCAAACCCATCCATCGCCCCAGTTCGAGCTCCGTAGACGGGCGCATCAGGCCACGGGCCTCTGCCTCCCAATATCAACGCAACGTTTCTCTCGCTGCAGACCGCCCCCACGGATGCAACGACCCTGCGAAGCAGAGCCGAATCGCCGCATGCCTGGGTCGCAGATAGACCCACCAGTCGAATCCGACTGTCCATGCGCACGCGCTCGGTGATGGCCTCAATCGGCGATCGTGCGCCCAGCCAGACAGACGCCCAGCCCAATTCGCGAAGGCACAGCTCGGCGAGAGAGAGACCGAGGGTGTGACCCTCCGACTCGACGCAGGCAAGAAGGCAGGTGGGCGCGTTCGGAAGCAGCGGAAGCGATTCGGAAATCCGCGCCAGCGCACGTGACAAGCGCTCGGTGAGGATGTGCTCTTCGCCGATGCTCATTTCGCCGTCGGACCACCGACGGCCAACCTCGATCAGGACGGGGTCGAGCTCGTCTGCGACGCGATCCCAGGAGCCCAGCCGGCTGCGCGCCCGAACCAGCGCGAGCTCGTGGCTCATCTCGGACCCCAAGGTGTCGAGCCAACGGTCCACCTCCGTGGCCATGGGCTCTTCGTGAGACTGCATTCGGACAAAGCGATCGAGTGCATCACGCGTGAAACGTCGGTGCCCGCCCGCGGTTCGGACGCAGTCCAAGAGCCCGGTGTCGGCCCAGCGCTTCACGCTGGTCGTCCCCACTCCAATGA
>CBESWY010000285.1:0-3705 GCA_965533395.1 uncultured Myxococcales bacterium | reverse complement strand
TGCGTGCAGAGCGGCAGGGCTATAGCACGACTCTACCGAGGCGCCCGAATCCCGATTCAGTTCGCTTCGGCGGGCAATTCGACGAGCGCGCGACGCGTCCCGATCAACGTGGAGGTGCGCACGATCTGTTCAACCTCGCCCGAGGTCACACCCCGGTAGACCACCGCATCGCGGCGCACCAAGCTCTGAGCGTCGGCAACGACGTCCTCTTGCTTGCCGGCGTCATCGGGCAGCGTCACCAAGAGATAATGGGCGAATCGAAAGCCCAGCTTCTCGGAGTCGCAAACCTCGATGTCGGGCGCGCCTCCCGCATAGAGCTTTTCGACGAACGTCTCGACATAGTCGGGGCGGCGGACGTACTGCCGAGTCGCGGACGAGCCTACGTACTCGCGCGCCTCGTGGAGCTCGCAGTCCTGCTCCCGGAGGGTTCGATCGATCCACCTCTCGGCCGCCCCGCGGTCTCCGTCACGGGCCGCTTCGAGACCTGCCGCGCCCGCGTGCTGACGCCACGAGTTCAGGCCCCATGCCAATGCGAGCGAAACGATGAACCAGATGATCTTTGGGAAGTTTGCTGCCACTTCCGCTAGCTCCTGAGACTGGTGAAGAGGTCGTAGCCGCCCGCGCCGAGGAAGTAGATGCCCAGGCCGTCAAAGGCGATGCCCATCCAATCGGCTTCGCCGCGGAGGACCGAGTTCCCGAGGAAGTAACCAATCGCGAGAATCGCGAGACCCGTAACCAAGGTCGCTGCGGCCAGCCTCACGCGCCGGTCTTGCAACTGTGTGGGCCCGAGGGATGGCCTCGAATTGCTCGACTCCTCCGGCAGCTCGACCTCGGACGCGGCTCCGGCGTCGGATTCGGTCGGTGGGGGAGCCGCGTCGTCGACAGAGATGCGTGGCGCGCCCGGCTCGCCCGCGGTTGCGAACGGGTCAATTGCCGAGAGCCGGCCTGCGGGGAACAAATCCGCACCGGGTGGATGAAACACTGCCGCGCTATCGCGCCCCGTGCCTCCGGCGACGGGCTTGACCTCCCGTGCAGGGCGACACTCGACCACTGCTCCAATCGCCTCGAGTGCGATCCGCATCTCCCCGGCGGCCTTTGCGGGCACGGCGTGCTTGACGATCTTGGGAACGTTTTGTTCGAGCGACCGAGCGCTCGCGGAATCGATTCCGAATGCAGTTTCTAGGCGCACCGCCGGAGAGGCCTTCCCAGGCTCGAATCGAACGATCCAAACGTCGAACCTCGACATTGGCCGGAGGATACCCACTTGGCGACCGTGGGGCGACTACTTGCGGGTCCCTGGGAGAATCCCGTTGCCAGGGATGGCACCTACCCGCGAGGGTGATACCGCTCGTGCATCTTGTGCAGGTGGTCCCCGGTGACGTGGGTGTAGATTTGCGTGGTCGAAATGTCCGCGTGCCCGAGCATCGTCTGCACCGAACGGAGGTCCGCGCCGCCATCGAGCAGATGGGTCGCAAAGGAGTGTCGGAGCTTGTGCGGCGAGATCGGCTTGGTGATGCCCGCCGCTGCCGCGTAGCGCTTGACCAGCTTCCAAAACCCCTGGCGGGTCATCGCCTTTCCGCGCGCGGTCACGAAGCAGGCGCGGCACGCGGGTCGAGCCCACTTCGGCCTCACCGTTGCCAGGTACTCGTCCACCGCCGTTCGGGCCTGTGCGCCGATTGGAATGATGCGTCGCTTGTTGCCTTTGCCCAGAGCCGAAATGAAGCCTTCCTCGAGATTCAGGTCGCCGAGATCGAGCTCGGTAAGCTCGCTCACGCGGAGGCCCGCGGCGTACATCGTGTGCAGCATCGCGCGATCGCGAATCCGGTTCGGCTTGGAACCGCTCGGCGCGTCCAAGAGCCGGACGACCTCGTCGCGATTGAGGAGGGCTGGGAGCTTTCGCAAGAGGCGCGGCCCCTCGAGGAGCTCGGTCGGGTCGAGCGGCTGGCGCCCTTCCTGAACGAGGAACCGAAAGAAGCCACGAATGGAGCTCAGCGCCCTAGCTTGCGTGCGTGCACTCAGGCCGGACCGTGACAGCGTGACGAGATGGGAAGCGACTCGCGCTTCGTCGACTTGCCCGAGCGCGCCTTCATCGTCGAGCCAAGCGATGAAGCGCGCTAGATCATGCGCGTAGGCATCCACCGTGTGCGTCGAGAGGCCCCGTTCCACGCGCAAGTGCTGAATGTAGTCATCCAACGCACCGTCAAATGCGACGGACATACCAGTCGCTACCACAATCCGATCTTCAAGCCCATTTTGTGTACGTCCAGACCCGACCTGTGGGCGCCCCTTTCATTGATGCAGATCGGGCCACATGGTACCAATTGAGATGGGGATTAGTTATGAAGCAGGACTCCACTTACACTTCACTTCGACGGCCGAACCATGAGTAGGCTCATCGGCTACGTCGCAAATCGAGCCGACCGAATGCGCGACGCCCTCTACCAAGAGCGGGCCGTTCTTCGCCACGATACTGCAGCCGAAGACGCGAGCGGTTGGGGGATCGGCTTTTACCATGGAGACGAGGTGCTCCATAAGAAGCGCCCAACTCGTGCAGGAGAGCGCGTGGACTGGCAGAACATCGCCGGCGACGTTCGTTCGGACTGCGCTGTGCTGCACATGCGTCAGCCAACGGTCGGAGACTTCCGCGCGGAGAACGCGCATCCGTTCCGCATGCGGAGTTGGCTGTTCGCGCATCAGGGCACGATCGGGGGCTTCGATTCGATCCGAGACAACCTGGCGGAAATGATTCCCGACTTTCTTCGACGGAACATCCGCGGGCAGACCGACAGCGAGTTTCTCTTCCATGCGGTGCTCACGATGCTTCACGACGCAGGCCAGCTCGACAATCCCGACGTCAACGAGGCGCAAACGCTTCCGGCGATCAGTGCCGCGGTCACTCTCGTCGAACGGCTCGCCGCCGAAGTCGGAAGCAGCGACACCAGCCTCAGTTTCATTCTGACAAACGGCCGGTCGATGTACGCGCTGCGGCACGGCGCAGCGATGATCTACGTGGAGCGACAGGGCCTCCACGACCCGCCACAGGACTACACGCCCCCGCCGGTGGGCAGCACGCAACTGCGGTATGTCATGGTTGTCGGCGGCGTCGATGAAGACCAGGCCGGGTACGAAACGATTCCTGAACGCTCCGTCGCGGTCATCAACCGGGGTTTGGACGTGAGGGTTCACGCCCTTTGAGCCCCCTAGAACCGTGAACGCCGACGATGAGCTCCTGGTCGTGCTTTGTACGGTGCCCGATGCGGCGGCTGCGGAAAAGCTGGCCAAAGGGCTCGTCGACGCGCGGCTGGCGGCGTGCGTAAACGCAGTTCCGGGTGTGACGTCGGTCTATCGCTGGCAGGGCAAGGTCGAAATCGACACGGAGACCCAACTGCTGATCAAGACCCGCCGAGCCCAATTCGACGAGGTGGCCGCGTGGATCGAGGCGAATCATCCTTACGACGTGCCGGAGATTGTGGCGGTGGCGGCGGAGCAGGTGAGCGACAACTACCTCGCCTGGGTACTGAAGCAGACCAGCTAGGCGCTGGCGCTGACACTGGCGCTGACACTGACACTGACACTGACGCTGGCGCTGGCGCTGGCGCTGCCGCGGGTGTCGTGGGGGTGGTTGCTTAACGTGGCGTCTGGTCTGGTTTAATTACAACCCCCCCCCCCCCCCCCCCCCCAAACCCCCCCCCCCGGCGGGGGGCG
>CBESWY010000284.1:0-3709 GCA_965533395.1 uncultured Myxococcales bacterium | reverse complement strand
GGGTACTCCAGCAGACCGTCAGCGTGTGATTCGTCGCCGGCAGATTCCTCGTTTCCGAGGACGCCTGGCAGCAGGCGCGCCGTGGCTTCGATCACCGCAAGCGCGGCCGCCTCGCCGCCGAGTAAGACAAAATCACCGAGCGAGACCTCTTCGTCGACGAGCCCGCGAATGCGTTCATCGAAGCCCTCGTAGCGGCCGCAGACGAGCGTCAGCGAATCAAGCTCCGAAAACCTGCGCGCGTGCGCTTGGGAGAAGCGCGCGCCCTGCGGGGTGAGGAGCACTCGGTGCGTCGGCTTCCCTTCCCTCGCCTCGTCGAGGTGGTCCAAGGTTTCCGCAATTGGGCCTGGCATGAGGACCATCCCGCTGCCCCCTCCATACGGGGAGTCATCGACCGTGCGATGACGATCGGTTGTAAACTCGCGCGGGGTGATCGCTTGGACGTCGATCGTTCCTGCATCTTGGGCCTTGCCGAGCAGGCCCGTACGCAGGACCTCGAACAGCTCCGGAAAGAGCGTGACGATTTCAAATCGCATCAGCGAGGCTTCTGAAGGGGAATGTCATCGAGGTCTCTGAGGAGCACTTTGCCGTCCTCGACGTCGACTCGATCGAGCCACTTCGGGAGCATCGGCACTTCGAGGAAACCATCCTGGCGCTCGATCTTCAAGCACTCGGCGCTCGGATAGTCGAGGACATCGACCACTCTTCCGATCGATTCGGTTCCTTCGAACGCTTCTAGGCCGATCAGGTCTGCGTGGTAGTACTCGCCGTCTTCGAGGTCGGGCAAGGCCGTGCGGGGGATGCACAAGGTATAGCCGCGAAGCGCTTCGACGTCTTCGCGCGAGCTCACGCCTTCCAATCGCATCAGCAAGGCTTTCGGGCCGCGACGCGCGGATCGAATTTCGACCAGCGCCGGTTCTTCGTCCGCGTCGCCGATCAAGAAGACCTCGGCCAGCCCTTCGAGAAGTGTGGATTCCGGGTTGAACACGTGGACTCGGATCTCGCCGTTTACGCCCTGTGGCCGCGCGATGACACCCAGCTCGATCCAGGAAACCGGTTCGGCACGTTCGCTCACAGGTGCCTTTCGTACCCCGCTGGGGCAGAGGGTTACTCGAGGATATCGAGGATGGCCCGCTTGCGGAGGCGCGCCGACGTGGCTGCCAGCAGCGTGCGCATGGCGCGGGCGGTCCGGCCTTCCTTGCCGATGACCTTGCCTAGGTCGTTGGGGGCGACCGTGAGCTCGAGCACGACGGCGCGGTCTTCTTCGACCACGTTCACCTCGACGGCGTCAGGGTCGTCCACCAGTGAGCTCGCGATGTACGCGATCAGGTCCTGCAGCTTGTCTCCAGCCATTTTGGTGCCTGCCTAGGACGCGGCTGCAGCAGCAGCCACGGCCTTGTTGTGCTCTTTGACGACGTCGCGCACGCGATCGCTGACCTGGGCGCCGACCCCGACCCAGTAGTCGAGGCGGGCCTGGTCAACACTAGCCTCCCCGATGGGGCGGCTGGGATCGTAGGTGCCGATCTGTTCGATAAAGCGCCCGTCGCGAGGCTTTTCCTTATCGGTGACGACAATGTGATAGTAGGGACGCTTCTTGGCGCCGGCGCGTGACAGTCGAACCTTGACCATGGATTCCTCGTAAGCGGCGGGTCGGGCCCCACCAAAAGACGCCGGAAGCTAATCAGAGGCTGCCTCGCCGTCAAGCCGCCGCCCCCTCCGCTCTTTTGCGGCTTGGCGCTTGGTTGCTAGAACCAATGGGATGCGTTGCTTCCTTACGGTATTGGCCCTCAGCCTGAGCCTTGGCTGCAGCCGGGGCCAGCCGAGGGGCGCGGATGGCGCCGGGGCGCCCAGCGTCCGGATCGCCCTCGTCACCGACCTCAAGGGCTATCTCGAGCCATGCGGCTGCACGAGCGATCCCCTTGGAGGCATCGACCGGCTCGCAGCTCAGATTCGAGCCCTCCGCGAAGGGCCTGCGCCGGTCGTGTTCCTGGTCGCCGGAGATACGTTTTTCGACACGGCCACGATCGAGCCGGTGCGCGTCGACCAGGCGAGTCGCAACGCCAAGACCCTTGCAGGGATTCTCGATGGCTTGGAGGTTGCTGCTGTTCTGCCCGGCCGCAGCGATCGCGCACAGCCCGCCGAAACCCTCGGCGCCTTGAAAGCGACATCCGATTTTCCTTGGCTTGCGATGAAGCGTGATGCCGAGTTGCTGCGCGTGAAGGCCGGCGGACTACGCCTGGCTGTCGTTGGCGTGCGTCCCGGCGCGGACCGAAAAGCGGTCCAGCCCCTGGTCGCATCCGCGGAGGCAGACACCGAGCTGACCGTCGCCCTCGTTGACGGCTCGCGCCGTGACGCGAATCGTATCGGCGCCATCGACGGCGTCGACTTGGTAATTCAGGGCGGGCTCGACGAGGATGATCCGGTGGCGCCCAGGGAGGCGGGGCGCGCCTGGCTCATGCACGCGAGCCGGCAGGGCCAAGGGCTCACCGTGGTCGACGTGTACCTGCGCAAGCCGGGCGAAGCCTTCGTCGATCGAAGCGACTGGTCGCGCGCCGAACGCGCACGCCGTTTGGATGCGCAGCTCTCGAACCTCGGGGACAAGATCACGGCGTGGGAGAAGTCAGGCGACGTCGACCCAGCCGACCTCGACGCGCAGCGCGCCCGCTTGGCCGCCCTGCAAAAAGAGCGGCAGGCCCTGGATGGGCCCGCACCAGCCACCGACCGCAATGCGCTCGATGCGACTTGGATTCCCCTCCCGAAGAAGGCGCCGAAAGACCCGGCGGTCGAGGCGCTCATGCGCAAGCACGACAAGGTCGTAAACGACGCGAATCGCGCGGCGTTTGCGAACCTCAAACCTCCGCCGCTTGGACCGGATGACATCGCCTACGTGGGATCGGTTGCGTGCAGCGGCTGTCACCAGCTTGCCTATGCATGGTGGAGCACGCATGCCCATGGGCACGCCTATCGCACGCTGCAGGAGCGCAACAAGGAATACAACCTCGACTGCGTGGGATGTCACGTGACCGGCTACGAGCAGCCCGGCGGATCGACAGTGACTCACAATCTCGATCTCGCTCTGGTGAACGTCGGATGCGAGAGCTGTCATGGGCCCGGTGCCAAGCATGCGAAGGACCCTGAGAAGTTCGGTATTCTCCGCGACACGCCCGAATCGACCTGCCTGCAGTGTCACAACACACAGCACAGCGACCTCTTCGACTACGAAGGCTACACGAAGACCTTGGTCGTTCCCGGTCACGGCCTTCCGCCGGGCTGACACCAACGCGCTACGCCGGCTGCCGGGCGAGATTCAGAGCGCGAGGGACCGGGGCTTCACGTGGCTGTGAATCCATTGGACGATTTCATCGAGTGGTGCGCCTGGGGTGAAGATGGCGCCGACTCCTTTGGCGAGCAGCGCCTCCAGGTCGTGCTCCGGGACGATGCCGCCACCAAAGACCAGGATGTCGTCGGCGCCGCGCGCCGAAAGGGCGTCCATCACGGCGGGAAACAGGGTGTTGTGTGCGCCGGACATCACCGAGAGCCCGACGGCGTCGACGTCTTCCTGAACGGCGGCCACAGCGATCATGTCGGGCGTCTGGTGAAGCCCCGTGTACACCACTTCGAAGCCCGCATCGCGGAGCGCGCGCGCAACGACTTTGGCCCCGCGATCGTGACCGTCGAGCCCGGGCTTCGCGACCAGAATGCGGATCTTGGG
>CBESWY010000283.1:0-3713 GCA_965533395.1 uncultured Myxococcales bacterium | reverse complement strand
GGCCCTGCTCGATCAAGCTCTCCCCGGTGGCGACGACCATTTCCTCGGTGCTTCGCGGCTGCCAACCGAGGACACGTTTCAGGCGCTCGTTGGAGACGTGGATCTCGCGAAACCCTATCAAAGTCGATGAAGCCGCGCGGCAGGGGACCTTCGCCTTACATTGCCGGCTCAGCCGCTGGCGTTCAGCGATCGACTGAATGCGTCGCCGACCGTGACGCAGGCTTCTCGGACTTCGAGCTCCCCGCCGACGAGGATGGCCAAGGGGTTGACCTCGACGGATTCGATCTGCGCGCGCCACTGATGGACGAAGGCGGCCAGGCGCATTAGGACGTCGCCGATGGCGCTGACGGCCTGGGCTCGCTCTTGGGGGGTGCCAGTGAGCAGCAGCGAGCTTCCTCGGAGCCGGAGCAGGACGCGTTCGAGCGCCTTGGCGGTTGCGGGGAGAACGGTCTGGGTGGTATCGCCCGATGCGCGGCCGTGGGGATCGGCAAAGCCGATCTCGGCCAAGACCGGACCAGCTTCGAGTGGTTCCATCCGAACGCGGAGTAGGGTGCGCGCCATCGTCGAGGCGCTGACGGTGACGCCGAGCAGCCTTGCGTCTGGCGAACGGTTTTTGGCCATCGCCATGATCTGGCGAAACGCGTCGCGCGCTTGGCCCGCCGAGTACACCTCCGCGGCCAGGTCCGCGTGATCCCAGAGCCGGAGATCGGGGGACGCCAGAGCGACACGTACCGGAAAGCCGATGCGTGCGGCTTCGGACGCCGCGCGCGAAGGCGTGGCGCAGAGCTCTTCGAGGGGAAGGGGAACGTCGTATGGCCCGAGCGCCGCCTTGCTGGCCGGATCGGAGAGCGCGCGTTTCGGTCCGAGAATCACGTCGAGGACGGCATCGGCTTCGACGCCTTGGACCGCAGGGACTTTGGGACGCGAAGGGTCGTGCGATGCGCGCAGTGCCCGCAGCGCGGCCGCGACGTCTCGCGGGGAGCCGACCGGTTTGCTTGCCCCGCCATCGGCTTGGTGCGCGATGAGGCCGTCGTCGATGCGAACAAACCTGCCGTCCTTTTGGTGGCCGACGCTCTCGCCGAGCCGGACGCGATCGACGGCCGGGAGCTCTTTGGTCGCGGCCGCCCAGGGACGGTCGGTGTCGAGCTCGAGCAAGGCGGCGACGGCGACCAGGGGTCCGGTCTCGTCGACCGCGGGCAGGCCCAGGTCGTGAAGCAGACCGAGCGGCTGAGGGCCGATGACCGCCACCGGGATTTTTTGCTTCCGAGCCCGCATCGCCTCCGCCAGCCGGACCAGCGAGTCGGCGCTGAGCGGCGTTTCGACGGCGACCCCGGTGAGAACGCCGCGGTTCAACGCGTCGATCGCGGCTTCCCAGGGCCGCTCGTGGACCTCGGGCTCCAAGGAGAGACCAATCCGGCCGGCGCAGCGCGCCACATCGACTGCCAGCTCCGGACAATCACAGAACATGCTCCACGCTTTTGGCATTGCCGCGGTCGAAGGATAGCGCCGGGGGGCGATCGCGCCCACTTCCTCGATTCCGGACCCTGCCCGAAATTCCCCTGCGTAGTCTTGTGGCTCGATCCCAAACATCGGATCAGCTCTAGCTTTATGGTGACGCGAGCTTGACGCCTCGAACAGCACGGTGATAATCCGGGCTCGGTCGGTCTAACCCCGCTTATCAAAAGGGGGAATCAGCCGGTGGGGGTCATTCTGAGGAGAGTCGCGACATGCGTCTGAAGCTGATTGCGGGCAACCTCGTGGTCGTACTGCTGGTTGGATTGGGGTCGTACCTGGTGGTGCGAACCCAGCTGCGTTCGGAGCTCTCGAGGGAGCTCGAGGACCGTATCGGTGACGATTCGGAGCTTTTTGCCAGGTCCTGGCGGGCCGACGGGGCGCGCCTGGCCGAAGGGGTCGGCAACCGCGCCGCCAGCAACGCGGTTCAGAACGTCTTTACGGCGCTCGGAGAAGCCAACCAACGGCGCCGGGCTTTCGAGGCGGCGCAGGACGTCTCCAAGTGGTTCAAGGATCCGGCACGTGGCCGCGGTGAGCGGCCGCACATCGTGACGGTGATCGACGAGACTGGCCGGGTCATCGCCCGGGACACCGATCGCAATCGAATGCACGGCGACCCGCTGCTCAATAGCGTTCCACTGCTACGCCGGGTGTTGCGGCACGGCGCTTCCCGGTACGGAGTTTGGGCGCACGAAGACAAGCTCCTTCAAGTGGGGGTTGCAGCCGTTCGCAACGACCGAGGCGGTGTCGTTGGCGCCTTGCTCGTCGGATACGACCTGTCCAATGGCTTTGCGAAGCAAGAGGCGCGCTTGATCGGGCACGACCTGCTCTTTGTCATGGGCGATCGCATCTACAGCACGTCGACCGCCGTCGATGTCCGCGATGCGCTGCAAGAAGCGCTCTATTCGCCCCCGCTCGACAACGGAACCTTGGCCGCGCTGCAGGGCAAACCGACGCTGCCCTGGATGACGACGCTTGCCGGTCACAAATACGTCGGCACCACCGCCGCACTACCGATGGCGCGCGGCGTCGAGGCCGCCTACGTCGTCTTGGCCGATCAAGCGAAACACATGGCCCTTGCCGGCGTGGCAAACATGATCCTCTGGTTCGCGCTCCTAGGGATCGCTGGAGTCGCGATCTACGGCTACATCATCGCCAACAGCCTGATGGACCCGATCGAGCAGATGGAAGACGACATCCTCGCGGTCATCAATGGCCGGGGGGACGTCCGGCTCGACGTGGACACGCCCGAGCTTGGCGGGCTTTCGTATCGGGTGAACCAGTTGATCAATTTGTTCACCGGTGTCGCCGAGGAAGATGAAGAAGGGCGAGCGGTGACGAGCAGCGGCGGATGGGAGTCGGTGAGCATCTCCAGCCCAGGATTCGCGTCACGTTCGAGCTCGGCCGGCCCCGTTCAAACCAACGACCCCGAGGCTTCCGCGCTCGCAGCGGTTCCGGAGGGCCAGTACTACGCGCGGCTGTACAAGGACTATGCCGCGGCAAAGCAAGCGGCCGGGGAGGATGTTTCGAACATCCCGGAAGCCCGTTTCATCGAACGCATCAAAGGCAATGCCGAGCACCTGATGAAGAAGCATGACGCGCAAATGGTTCGCTTCAAGGTCGAGACCATCGGCAACCAGGTCAATCTGAAGCCGGTGGTCATCCACTAGGTCAGGGCGTCAGAGCTGCCGGCCGCCTCTCGTTGCACCGCGGGCCCGTTCGGCCTAGTTGTTGTCGCGTCATGGGGCTTTTCGATGTGTTCAAGGGTGGTGGCAGCGGGCTGAGCAAGCACGTCGCACGCGTGGCGAATAAGCGAGCGCAGAAACACGAGCGATGGGAGTCGATTCAAGTGCTCGCGAGCGACGGATCGGACGAGGCCATCCGCGCGCTGCTGACGCGCTTCGCCATTCGAGTCGACCCGAGCATCACCGATGGCGAAGAGAAGAATGCGGCATTCCTGGGTGTCGTCCAGAACGGGGAAGCGGCGCTCGGCCCGGTGCGCGAGTTCCTGGCATCGTCCGACACCCTGGCCTGGCCGATGAAGATTTTGCGGGAGCTTCAAGGCGAGGAAGAAGTCACGACGACCCTGCTCGAATTGCTCTCGAAGATGGACACCGAATACGAGCGTGACCCGCAGAAAAAAATCGACCTCATCGCCAGCTTCGAGGAATGCAAGGATCCGCGCATCGTCGACGCGGTGA
>CBESWY010000282.1:0-3745 GCA_965533395.1 uncultured Myxococcales bacterium | reverse complement strand
GGGCGTGCTAAACATCGCATCGTGCGCGCCCTGCATTCGACCCTGCTGGATCGGCACGGATTCCGTCACGCGTTTTCCACGCGCTTGGGCGGCGTGAGCGCAGCACCGTACGACAGCCTCAACCTGGGCTTCCATTTGGGTGACGATGAGGCTGCCGTTCGCGAAAACAGAGCTCGATTCGCCGAGGGTCTCGGGCTTGGCATCGAACACTTGTTCGAGCAGAGACAAGTGCATGGGACCCAGGTGCGAACGGTCTCGAGCGCCGACCTCGCGGAATCCATCGCCGATGTCGAAGGCGATGCGCTGATCACGCGCATCGCGGGCACCGGCGTTGCAGCGCGAACGGCCGACTGCGTGCCGGTTCTGATCGCGCATTCACCGAGCGGGCACGTTGCTGCCGCTCACGCTGGATGGCGTGGCGCGGTTGCCGGGGTCGTACCGCGCACCATCGACGGTTTTTCACACGACCCCGCCGAGCTCGTCGTGGCGATCGGTCCTCACATCCGGGTCGATAGGTTCGAGATCGGTGAAGACGTAGCTCGCGAGATGAAAGAGGCCGCGAACGGAGGGGCGGTCGTTCGACAAGACGGCGCGAAGCCGCACGGAGACCTCGCTGCGCTGATTCGATTCCAACTCCGAGACGCCGGCGTTCCCGACAAAGCCATCGACGATGTGGGTGCGTGTACATGGACCGACGCTGCGCAGTTTTTTTCGCACCGGCGGGACGGCGGAAAAACGGGCCGTCATCTCTCAGCCATCGTCGCGCAAGCCGCGCGCTGAGCCGCTCTAGCCCGTGCGCCAGGGTCGCTCGCCCGTGTCGTTCATGCTAGCCACAGGCCGTGGTCGAGTTCGCGAAAACCAAGGCGGGTGTGGACGCCTCGGAGAAGAAAACCCTCGGTGAAGGGCTCTTTCGAAAATGCGATGCCTGCGGCGACGCCGTGAAGAAAGAAGACTTCGAGCGTAACCTCGAGGTTTGCCCCGCCTGCGGCTTTCACTTCCACCTTAGCGCGGAGCGCTGGATCGAGTTCTTGGCCGACGAGGGCACCTGGACGGCGCTCGACACCGAGCTGGTCTCCGAGGATCCGCTCCGCTTCGTCGATTCGAAGGCATACCCGGACCGTGTCGAGGCGGCGCGCAAGTCCACCGGCGTCAACGACGCGATTCTCGCCGGCACCGCCCGGCTCGACGGCCGCGCGGTGCAGCTCGGCGTGTTCGTGTTTCGCTTCATGGGGGGCTCGATGGGCTCGGTCGTCGGTGAAATCATCACGCGGATGATGGAGCGCGCCGCAGAGCACCGGCAGCCCGTCGTTCTTCTCTCTTGTTCCGGGGGCGCGCGCATGCAGGAAGGCTCGCTCTCGCTGATGCAGATGGCCAAGACGGTCGCCGCTCGCGGCAAGCTTCGCGCTGCCGGCGTGCCCTTCATCAGCATCCTGCTCAATCCGACGACCGGCGGCGTCGCGGCGAGTTTTGCACTTCAGGGCGACGTGAACATCGCAGAGCCCGGCGCCTTGATTGGCTTTGCGGGCCCCCGCGTCATCGAGGACACCATACGGCAAACGCTCCCGGACGGATTTCAGCGCGCAGAGTTTCTTCTCGAGCACGGCATGATCGACATGATCTCCACGCGCCAGGAGATGCGGAGCACGGTTGCGCGCCTGGTCGAGTATCTCGCAGCGTGACTCGATACCACGAAGCGCTGCGATGGCTCTACGGCCTGGAGTCGCGCGGCATCAAGCTCGGGCTCGATCGAATGGCGCAGGCCGCCGAGCTGCGTGGGCATCCCGAGCACGAAGTGCGCTACGTTCACGTGGCCGGGACCAACGGGAAGGGCAGCGTCGCGACGATGGTCGAGTCGGTTCTGCGGGCCGCGGGCTATCACACGGGGCAGTTCGCTTCGCCGCACCTGCAGCGATACGTCGAGCGGGTGCGCATTGGTGGACGACCGATCTCGGAGCGCGAAGCAGCGTGCCGCATCGAGGAGCTTCGGGCCGATACACGCCTTCCACCGCTCACGTTTTTCGAATACACGACGCTTCTCGCGTTCGAAGCGTTTCGCGATGCGCGCTGTGACATCGTCGTTTTGGAGGTTGGGCTCGGAGGGCGCCTCGACTCGACCAACATCATGACGCCGGAGGTTTCGGTGATCACGAACATCAGCTTCGAGCACCAGCGAATTCTCGGCGACACGCTTCCAAAAATCGCGCGCGAAAAGGCTGGCGTCCTGAAACCGGATGTCCCTTGTGTCGTGGGCGCACGAGGCACGGCGGTGAGACGTGCGATCGCGGCCCGGGCACGCGCGGTGGGCGCGCCGCTTCGTTGGATCGATCGCGACTTCGAGAGCGCCTGGGACGGCCACGCACTTTCGGTGCGCGTAGGCAAGCAGAGCTGGGCTGGCCTGCGACTGGGGCTTCGCGGGGAGTATCAAGGCGATAACGCGGCATGTGCACTTGCCGCGCTGACCGAGCTCCGTGACCGCGGTTTCGATGTGTCCGATGCCGACATTCGCGCGGGCCTCAAGCGCGCCAAGTGGCCCGGTCGCCTCGAATGGCATCGCGGGCAACCATCGTTCCTGTTCGATGCTGCGCACAACGCGGCGGGCTGCGAGACTTTGGCGCGCTATCTCGACGAGCTCGAGGTCCATGGCAAGGTGGTGCTGTTGTTTGGCGCGATGCGCGACAAAGATCATCGACGTATGCTCGCTGCCTTCGACGGTCGGGTAGACCGGCGCGTCTATGCGAGCTCGGGCGTCCATCGCTCCGATTCTCCCGACCGCTTCGCCAAGATCCGCAAGGGCTCCGTGAGCCGGAGCGTCCGCGATGCCGTCGCCCGCGCCAAGCGAGCCGCTGGCCCAGACGGACTGGTCGTCGTCGCAGGCTCGATTTTCCTGGTCGCCGAAGCTCGCGCCGTCGTCAAAAACGTCCGCACCGACCCACCGATAGCTATGTGATATACGCACTGCGATGAGTGTTTTCTTGCAGGCTTGTCGGCGGGAGCCGACTCCGTACACGCCGGTTTGGATCATGCGGCAGGCCGGGCGCTATCAGCCCGAGTACCGAGCGCTTCGCGAGAAGGTCAGCTTCATCGAGCTCTGCAAATCACCAGACCTCGCCTGCGAGGTGACCGTGCGGGCGGTCGATCAGCTCGGGGTCGATGCCGGGATCATTTTCGCCGACATCCTGTTGATCTTGGAGCCACTGCGAATTGGTTTCGAGTTCACAGACGACCACGGCCCCAAGATCATGAATCCGATTCGCACCGCTGCGCAGGTCGACGGCGTTCCGGAGCGAATCGATGCGGCCGGCTCGCTCTCGTACGTGATGGATGCGATCCGCGCCACGCGGAAAGAGCTCGAGGTGCCGCTCATCGGTTTCGCCGGCGCACCCTTCACACTGGCTTCGTATGCGATTGAAGGCGGAGGCTCCAAGAACTACTACGAAGCCAAGAAGCTCATGTACGGCGACGAAGGGCTGTGGAACGCATTCATGTCGAAGCTCTCGAGCGCCATCGCCGACTACCTCATCGCGCAGATCGACGCCGGCGCCCAGGCGGTGCAGCTCTTCGACAGCTGGGTCGGTTGCCTGTCGCCGTCCGACTATCGCCGCTACGTCCTGCCGCACAGCAAAGCGATCTTCGATAAGCTGCCCAAGGGCACGCCCGCGATACACTTCGGCACCGGCAATCCGGAGCTCTATCCGGCGATGAAAGAAGCCGGCGGTGACGTGATCGGCATCGACTGGCGCATCTC
>CBESWY010000281.1:0-3772 GCA_965533395.1 uncultured Myxococcales bacterium | reverse complement strand
AGTGCGCGGAGAAGAAGACAGCCTCGAGCCCGAAGTAGTCGAGGTCTTCGACGCGCTCTACGACCTGGTGTTGAGGCAGGCTCCGCTCGAACAGGCCTTCGTCGACCGCCTCAACCAAACCAACGAGGCGCTTGGTCCGAGAATCGAAGAAGCGGTGAAGGCGGTTGCGGCCGCGCGGCTCGAACGCAAACGCTTCATGGAGGCGCAACGCAAGTCTGGAATTGACTAGCGGCGATCGACCGGTAGCATCGAGGATGCGAACCCAGCGGCTTCCCTCCGAGCCCGTGGACTGGCCTGACGACGCGGGGCGCGATCGACTCATTGGCGATTGGCACATCTTTCAGCGTTCCGGTGGGCATCGGACGAGCACCGACGACCTGATCACCGCCTGGTACGCAATCCATCGAAATCCCGTGGCGCCCGCCCGATACCTCGACCTCGGATGCGGGGTAGGCTCGGTGCTCCTGATGGTCAGCCACAGGCTCCGCCCGAAGATCGCCGTCGGCGTCGAGGCGCAGGCTCAATCGGTTGCCATGGCACGACGAGCGATTGCTGAGCTGCCAGAGCATGAAAGCCAAATCGACGTCCGACACGCGGATTTTCGCGATCTCGGGTTTGGCGAGCGCTACGATCTCATCACCGGGTCGCCCCCTTATTTCCCGCTCGGCGCTGGTGTGCTGCCCGACGACGCACAGCGGCGCGCATGCCGATTCGAGGAACGTGGTGGGGTGGAGGCCTACGTGGAGACGGCCTCCCGAGCGCTTGCCGAACGAGCTCGGCTCTACGTGGTGTTTCAGACGCGTTGGAGCGAGCGGGTCACGGCCGCGGCAGCCGAGCACGATCTGCATTTGAGCGGCCGGGCGGACTTCTCGACGCGCGCGGACAAGCCAGGGCCGTTCCTCACGGTATTCGAGCTATCACGACCGCCGGCACAGGTGCTCCATCGCGTTCGCTGTTCCGTACGCGATACCGATGGACGGATCAGCCGGGAGTACCAGCGAATTCGGCGAGAGCTTGGCGTTGCCGACGCGGCGAGCGCGTCCCTCAGCGCGCGCCGTGATTCGTAACGAGGTCTTGCGCGATTCGTTCGGGAACGGCGTCGTAGTGGCTCAGCTCCATGGTGAAGCTGCCGCGGCCCTTGGTCATGCTCTTGAGGGTGGGCTCGTAGTCCATCATGTCCGCTAGGGGAACCGACGCCTTCACGACGGCCGCGCCGCTGCTCATCACGTCGGTTCCGAATACTCTGCCTCGGCGGCTCGAGAGGTCACCGGTTATCGCCCCCACGGCGTCTCCTGGCGTCGTGACCTCGATGTTGACGATCGGCTCGAGGATCTGTGGGTTGGCCTTGAGGAATGCGTCTCTGAACGCGAACTTGCCGGCGGTTCGAAAGGCGATCTCTTTGCTGTCCACCGAATGGGTCTTGCCGTCGACGACGGTCACGCGCACGTCTTCGATTGGGTAGCCCGCGACGACGCCCTGCCGCATGATGTCGCGAACGCCCTTCTCGATGGCCGGCATGAAACCCTTTGGGATCACCCCGCCGACGATCTTGTCGACGAACTCGAAACCGGCGCCACGCTCGAGCGGCTCGACGCGAAGCTTGACTTCGCCGAACTGGCCGGCACCGCCACTTTGCTTCTTGTGCCGGTAGTGACCTTCTGCCTGCCCCATGATCGTTTCGTGATACGCGATCTTCGGCGGCTTGGTTTCCACGTCGACGCCCTGGTTTTTGATGCGCTCGATCACCAGGCTCAAGTGCATCTCGCCTAGGCCATGGACGACGAGCTCATGCGTTTCGGACTCGAAATGCGCCTCGAAGGTGGGGTCTTCCTCGCGGATCCGTGCAAGGACCTCGGCGATCTTGTCTTCGTCGCCGCGGGTCTTGGGCACGACGGCGAGGCCGTGGAGCGGGGTGGGATACGGCAGCGCCTTGTGGTGAACGTGGTCGAGGGCATGGTCGTCGTGAAGGACATCGCCCAGATGTAGCTCCTCGAGCTTGGCAATCGCTCCCAGGTCACCCGCAACGATGTCGGTCACGGGCGCACGCTGCTTCCCCTGCAGCTTGAAGAGGTGGCCGAGCCGAACGGGCTTCTTGCCGTCGCCGATGAACAGCTGGTCGCCCGCCTTCATGGTGCCCTGGTAGACCCGGCACAGGCACAGTTTGCCGAGGTAGGGGTCTGTGGTGACGTGGAAGACGCGGGCGAGGAGGGTCTTGCTGGCGTCATCCGTGTAGACGAACGGCGTTTCGCCCTCTCCTTCGCCGATGAAGAAGGGGCGCGGGTTCCCTTCGGGGGGGCTCGGGAAATGTCGCACGATGATGTCGAGTAGCGACTCGACCCCTGCGCCGCTCAGGGCATCGGTAAAACAGACGGGGATTACATGCGCCTGATCCATGGCTCGTTCGAACGGCTCGTGAAGGGCCTCGTAGTTTGGCTCCTCGCCCTCGAGGTATCGTTCCATCAGCGCGTCGTCGATCTCGACGATCTGATCCAGCAGCTCCGTGTGAAAGCCAGAAACTGGACCGAGATCGCTGTCGCCCTCGCCGTTCAACAGGCAATCGATGACAGCCTTGCCCTTGTCCGCGGGCAAGTTGATCGGAAGGCAACCGCGGCCGAATGCTTCTTTGAGCCCACTCAGAAATGAACCCAGGTTTGCGGTGCCTTCTCCAATGTGGCTGACGACGATGGCCACCGGCAGGTCGAGATTGCGGGCGAGCTTCAAGAGGCGCCGGGTCACGCTGTCGATCCCACGCTCCGGGTCCAATACCAAGACCATCGTCTCGGCGGCCGGAAGGCAGGCGATCGCCTGTCCAATGAAGTCAGGCGCACCCGGAAGGTCGAGGACGTTGATGCGCTTCCCTTTATGGCTGGCATGGAGGAGCGTCGAATACACGGAGTAGTGGTGCGCTTGCTCTTCTTGCTCGAAGTCGCTGGTCGCGGTGCCTGCGTCGACGTTGCCCTGGCGACCGATTTCGCCAGCGCGAAACAGTAGGGCCTCGGCGAGGGTGGTTTTCCCGCTCGAGCGCGGTCCGGCGAGCAAAATGTTGTGGAAGTCGGCGGTGTCGAAGTCGGGCATGGACCGATATGAAGCAAATGTTGAGCGAAGCTGCAAGCCGGCTCTAGCCAAGGTCGCGAAATCCGATTTCGAACAGTGCCTCCGGCACTCCGGTGCGCCGCAAGGGGCCGGCCAAATCCTCCGGCACGACGCTTTCGAACGCGATGCGCTCCCCGCTTGCAGGGTGGATGAAAGATAGCCGTTGCGCGTGGAGGGCGAGCCGGTAGAGGCCCAGCTCGGCGCGGTAGCGACGGTTGTCCGGTCCGTTTCCGTAATTGACATCGCCGGCGATCGGATGGTCGATGCGTCGAAGGTGGCGGCGAATCTGGTGACGACGTCCGGTTTGCGGTCGTGCCTGGACGAGCGAAAGCCGCCTGTCGGAAACGAAGAGCGTTTCGTACTCGGTCAACGATTCTACGTCCGGGCCCCCTTCACGCTTGGCCATCGGGCTGTCGATGACGCCGTGCGGTGGAGGCGTGCCGCGGACCAATGCCAAGTAGGTCTTGTGCACGGTACGCGCGCTGAACGATTCATGAAGCGTGCGCGCATGCTCAGATGATAGAGCAAACACGAGCACGCCACTGGTCGCGCGATCTAGACGATGCACCGGGTAAACCCACTGACCGATGGCATCGCGTGTGAGATTGAGCGCGAAGGTCGAACCTTGGTCGTCGCCTCGATGAACGGACAGGCCGGAAGGCTTGTCGACGACGACCAC
>CBESWY010000280.1:0-3793 GCA_965533395.1 uncultured Myxococcales bacterium | reverse complement strand
GGCGCCGGAAGCTCGAGGTCGATCGCGACCGATGGCGGCGGATAGGTAGACTGGCTGCCCATAGGGAACTCGCCGTACCAAACCACGATCGGCGATCCGCGGGCAATTTTCCGCTTTTTTCCGGCTGTGAAGGCGTGACGCCAGGCCCGGAGAGGCGTACAGTCAGCGCGGAGAGCGGATGCGAACCCTCGCACAACTTTTAGCCGCGACGCTGCTGTTCCTGATGGGTGCTGCGCCTGTATCCGCCGAAAGCCCGAGCCAAGCCGGTGCGGTCGTGACGGTCAACACGCTCGGCGCGGCAGCCGAATACCCAGTCCTCACCCGGGGCCAGGTGATGTTCATCAATGCGCAGCGCCTGGTCGTGACCCAGGAGCCGCTTCCCGTTGCGAGGGTCGCCGAGTCGCCGCCCGCGCCACAGGCAATCGACGCCGAGAGGCCTGACGCGCCCTACGCCGGCGCGATCTGGGTCCCAGCGCACTGGGTCTACGGGCCCACCGGCTTCTCCTGGGTCGCCGGCCGTCACGTCGCCTCGAGGGCCGGTCACGTCTTCGTGCCACCGCGCTGGGCCTCGTTCGAAGAGCAGTACCTCTACTTCTCCGGCTTCTACGTTCCGTACGGTGTCTACGTGCGCAGCCACTTCAACCGCTACTACTTCAGCGGCATGCCCAACAATCGGTCACGGAGCAGCCACGGTCCGTACTGGCCGATCGGCGCACCGACCCGCGCAAACAGCACGCTCACCCGCGCCAGTGCGCGTGACCCATACTGGCCGATCGGCGCTCGCCGCTAGAGGGCCAAGCCGCTCAACGGGCCTTGGCTGTACTGCGGCACGCCGAAGGTGTTGACCGGTTTGTCCATCGCGTGCGTCAGCGACACCAAGAGCTTGCCGTGCGGCTCACCCCCGAAGTCGATGTGCTGGCCCGTGTTGAAGTAGCCCTGGCAGCCGCCTGCCAAAATGAACGGCATGTCGCGGCGGGTGTGGTTGTTGCCTTTGCCGAGCTCATTGACCCAAACGACGACGGTATTGTCGAGCAAGGTGCTGTCGCCTTCTTGGATGCCGTCCATCAAGCCGAGCAGGTAAGCGAACTGCTCTGAATACCACTTGTTGATCTCGAGCAGGTCCGCTCTCGAGCTGCCGTCGCTGTCGTCGTAGTGCGACAGGCCGTGGTGGCCTTCACCGAGGACCTGCGGAACCCAGTTGAAGCGGACGCCGCTCACCGAGCGCGACCATTGCAGCGAGGCGACACGCGTCAGGTCGCAGGCGAGGGCCATCACGAGCATGTCCATCTGCGCCTTGCCCGTGGCGGGGTACATGTCGTTCTGCTGATAGCTGCCGCCGGGCAGACTCAGCTCGGGAGACGTACAGGCTTCGCCGAAGCTCGTCGTGACCTCCAACCTCTGCTCGAGGTCCCGAATCGACTGCAGGTGCTTGTCGAGCTTCTGCTTGTCCTCGTAGCCGAGGCGGCTTTGGAACGCGGCGTGGTCCTCCATGACCGCGTCGAGAACGCTCTTTCGCCGCTTCTGGATGAGCCTCAGCGCAAACGGATCGGAGTCGATGTCACTGAAGAAGTCCGTGAAGTTCTCGTTCGGGTCTTCGCGAGGAGGCACGGGCTGATCGGGAGCCGAGTACGACATCCGCGACCAGATCGACGAGCTCTTCACCTGTACGCCGAGCTCGAGCGATTTGAACTTCGTGATCGCGTCCTTCGCGACCTCGTCCGCAATGTACTGATCGACCGACTGGCCGCCGCCCCAGCCGACGTACTGCGCGTTGCCCGCGTCGCAGTTCCCCTCGCAGAACAAGCTGCCGGGAAGGATCTCGGCGTTGGTGAGCATGCAGGCCATCCCCGTTTGATGTCCGTCACCAATCGAGTCGTAGGTCACCGACTGGTCGACGCCGTCGAGGAAGATCAGCTTGTTCGAGAAGGGCGCCATCGCTGCGTGAAGCGGGTGCCCGTTCAGGTCCATGTTTGCCGGCGGGCTCCAGATGTCTTGTCGGGTGCCGTTCGCAGTGAACCAGAAGACGATGCGCTTGGGCGCCGTGCCGGTTTGAGCCGAGCCTGTGCGAGGCATCATCGCATCGAGCATGGGCAAGCCGATGGCCACGGTGCCCCCATAGAGCGTGCCCTTGAGCACGGCGCGACGTTTGATCCGTTTCACTGCGCACCTCCGGTTGCGTTGGGTTCGAGCTCGACCTCGCGGCGGTAGAGGAACGCGTTGGTCTGAGTCAGGGCGACGAGGAGCGCCTTGATGTTGAAGCCCGAGGAGCGAAACACATCATTGAGCTGCTCGACGCTGCAGCTGTCTTCGGCCGTCACCGTTCGGTTGTATGCGAAACGGAACCACTGCGACGAGACGCACTCTCGTACCTGAGTGCTCCCGGCAAGCGCGCTCGCAAGCTCGACCGCGCCGTCGTAGTCCCCATCGATGTCGTCGGTCTGAACGACCTCACCGGTTGCATCGATGTTCTTGCCATTCTGCTGGTCACGCCACTGGCCGATCCCGTCGTAGTGCTCGAAGATGAAGCCGATCGGGTTCATCAGGGTATGGCAGCCGGCGCAGGCTGGGTTGGCGCCGATCTCCTCGAACTGCTCTTTGGTGGTCTTGGTGGGGTCCAGCTGCGGAGGCTCGATCACCAAGTCGTTTGGAGGGAGCGGCAGCGTGTTGCACATGAGCTGCTCACGCACGAACTTCCCACGAAAGACCGGCGAGCTCTGGTTGATGTTCGCATGCGTAGCCATCAGGCCTGCGCTCGTGAGCAACCCCGCCCTGCGTTCCGGGGCGACCTGCACCTGCCGAAACTCGGGTCCCGAGACAGAATCGAGCACGTCGTCCCCGTAAAAGCTCGCGAGCTCCTCGTTCATGAAGCTGTAGTTCGCGGTCAGGAGGCTTTCGAGCGAGCCGTCACCTTCGAGAATCACCTGCTCGGCAAAGGTTTGAATCTCTTCCTTCCACAGCCCGCGGAGCGAGCTCTGGTAAGCGGGGTAGACACCCGTGTCCTTGGTCACGCTGTCGAGATGCGTCAGCTGAAGCCACTGGGTATGGAAGTTTCGGACGAGGTCGCGCGCCTTCTCGTCCTCGAGCATGCGCGTCGCTTGGGCGGCGATTTGTTCTTTCGTCCGCAGCTCGTCGGCCTCTGCGGCGGCGAAGAGCACATCGTCCGGCATCGTGTTCCAGAGCATGTACGAGAGCTTGGTTGCCATTTCCCAGCTGGTGAACGGCACGACATCGCCTTCGATCGGAGCTCCTTCGCCGAGCTCCGGGCGATAGAGGAAAGAAGGAGACTGAAGCATGGCCTGTAAAACGACTTCGATGCCGTCTTCGAATCGACCGAGGTCGCTGTCGGCCATGGCCCAGTCGAACACGCTCTTGAAACGCTCGATTTCGGTCTGCGACAACGGTCGGCGGAACGCGCGCTTTCCAAAATCCTCGATGAAGGACGAGGCGCAGGCGTCGTCGCCGTCGAGGTCCGGGTCGCAGTCCGGGATCAGCGCTCCCATGTTGCCTACGGCCCGCTCGCTCACGTCTTCGGCAACCTTCATGTACTGCTCGATCAGGAGGTCACTGCTGGTGAGGGCCGCGGCCTGGTTGTTGAAGCCTGCGACTTCCTCTTCGGGCGGAAGCACATCGGCTGGATTGCTCGTATCGCCGAGCAGGTCGCGGACGGTGCGGTTGTACTCGAACCGAGTCAGACGCCGGATCGGCGTGTCGACGACGCACAGGCCCTTCGCGACGGTATCGTTGATGGCGCGTTCGCCGTCGCCACCGATTGAACCGGTACAGCCCGCGAGCA
>CBESWY010000279.1:0-3799 GCA_965533395.1 uncultured Myxococcales bacterium | reverse complement strand
AGTTGGAGCATCCGATGATCGACGATACGAAGACGGACCCTTGGGCGGGCTTTGCCAGGGGCTGGTTCCTGCTCATGTTCTCTGGCGAGCTCGAGGCCAGCCAGGTCGTGCCGCTCAAGCGCTTCGGCCAGGAGCTGGTGTTGTTTCGAACAGCGTCGGGCGAGGCGAAGGTTCTCGACGCGTACTGCCCACACATGGGCGCGCACCTCGGACACGGCGGCAAGATCGTCGGCGAAGGGATCGTCTGCCCGTTTCACGCCTGGAAATTCGATGGCGCCGGGAAGTGCATCGAGATCCCGTACGCCAAGCGCATTCCGCCGAAGGCCGGGCTGGCATGCTGGCCAGTTCTCGAGCGCAACGGGATGATTTTCGTCTGGCACGACCGTGAAAAGAGCCAGCCCGATTGGGAGATTCCGATGCTCGACGAATGGGAAGACCCGGAGTTCCTCCCTTGGCGCCATGCGAAGCTTCAGATCAAGACACCACCGCTCGCCATTGCCGAAAACCTCGCCGACGCCGGTCACTTCATTCCAGTGCACAACACGCACCCGGTGCCGGGCTCCTTCAGCAACACCTACACCGATCACATCGGCCAGCAGAAAATCAAGGCAGTCGCCTACCCCGTACACGGGGGCAAGGACGAGTTCGAGTCCACAGCGACCTACTACGGACCCGCGTATCAGGTCACGAAGATGTTCGGCAAGGGGCTGGGCGTGATCATCAACGCGCATACGCCAATCGACGAGGAAAACGTGATGCTGCGGTTTGCGGTATCGATTAAAACTACCAAGGGTATGACCGACGAGCTCATCGAACACTTCATCGACAACATGCGTGACGGCTACCTGCAGGATGTGCAGATCTGGGAAAACAAGATCTACCTCGACCGTCCCATGCTCTGCGATGGCGACGGTCCCATTGGCGAGTTCCGCCGCTGGTACGCGCAGTTCTACACGCCACGCAAAGAGGCGGCCGACGCTGCCGAATAGGAGACCAGGCATGGGCAACAAACCGCGTTTCTCTATCCCACGCTACCCGCGGGGATGGTTTCAGGTGGCCTACTCCGATGAGATCAAGCCGGGCGAGGTCAAGCCACTGAGGTACTTCGGCGTCGAGCTCGTCATGTTCCGCACCGAAAACGGGGAGGTAAACGTATTCGACGCGTTCTGCCCACACATGGGCGCTCACCTAGGCCACGGCGGCAAAGTCGAAGGCGACGGCATCGTCTGCCCGTTTCACGCTTGGAAGTTCAACGGCGCAGGCAAGTGCACCCACGTGCCCTATGCAGAGCACCTTCCGCGCAAGGCCAGCATTACAGCTTGGCCCGTCCACGAGGTCAACGGTGTCGTCATGGTCTGGCACGACATCGAAGGGAAAGAGCCGCAGTGGGAGATTCCCCTAATCCCGGAGTGGGACAACGAAGCGTGGACTCCCTATTGGCGACAGCACTGGAAGCTTCGATCCCACAACCAGGACATGTGCGAGAACGTCGTCGACAAGGCACACTTCCGCTACGTGCACGGCATGAACATCGTGCCTCAGCCCCACACGATGGAGCTCGAGTACCCGCACATCAAGATGATCACGGACACGATCTACGAAACGCCCCAAGGCGATACGAAGGGCGAGCTCGATGTCGAGGTTCATGGCTTCGGCTTCTCGGTTAGCCGCTTTCGAGGCATCGTCGAGACCACGAACATGGCTTCGGTCACGCCAATTGATGATGAATTCTGCGACGTGCGCTTCTCATTCACCGTCAAGAAGCTCGGCGGCGCCGACATCACCGCAGGGGTTGGCAAAGCCTTTACCAAGGAGATCGCGCGGCAACTCGAGGAGGACGCTCCGATTTGGGAGAACAAGACCTACCTGGAGCGGCCCATGCTCTGCGACGGAGATGGGCCGGTCGCCCAATTCCGCAAGTGGTGCAAGCACTTCTACCCGGACTGGTACCACAAACAGGCTCAAGAAGAGTATGATGGCCGCAAGGAGGTGAGCAAGCCGCTCACACTGGCGGAACGACGCAAGCGGCTTGTCGCGGCATAGATGGACAGCAGTTCCGACACAGCCATGCTTGCAACCCCGGACGAAATCAGAGCGCGGATCCGAAGCGAGCACGCGCAAATCTCTGCACAGCTCGCACGGGTCGAGGCACTGACGGAGCGCGTCGGCGACGGCGACACCAAGTCGGTAATTGCGCTGCGGGAGGAGCTCCAACAACTCGGAACGATGCTGGTCGAGCACTTGCACTACGAAGAGTACCAGCTCCCCTCGCTAGCCGAGGCTGGCAGAGCAGACGAGGTCGCCGAAGGCATGCGCCGCGAGCATCGTGGGCAGCGAGAGCTTTTCGATCGCATCATTCGCGAGCTCGACGAAACGGCAGTTGGTTCGAAGCTGGTCATCGGGGTGCGGGAGCTTTCGCGCGCAATCCGGGATGACATGGAGTACGAAGAAAGAGAGCTACTGAATAGCGCGTGAGGTGGGAGCGGAACTATGAAGATCATGTACAACCCCTCGACATGCAATCACTATGGCGTGTGCATCGAAGAGTCGCCTGAGATGTTTTCGTTCGCCGAGGACGGAAGTCTGATGATCCAAACTTATGATGTCCCGCCTGACCGCGAAGACAAGGTGCGTGACGCCTGCATGATGTGTCCGACGCAGTCCATTCAGATCGAAGAGGACTAGGGTTGGCCGGCCGCCGCTGAGGTTTAGATTCGGGTGAGGAGCTTCGTGGTCAGCATGCGCGAGGAGGCGATGATGGGGGTCATGGTGTGGCTCGAGGCGCTGCTTGGAAAACCCGACGAGTCGAAAACGTAGACGTCGCGCGTGCCGTAGACCTGGCCGTTCAAGTCGGCGCCGCCATCGCGCTCTGAGGTCGCGAATCGGACGGTGCCCTGCTGGTGGGCGCTGAGCATCGGCGCGGTTGCTGGTGCAAACGTCAACTGCCGCGCCTGCGTGGCCTCACGCGCCGAGCGAATGACCAAGGCCGGAACGGTCGGTACCAAAACCTCTCGGGCGCCGGCTTCGAGGTAGACCGTGGCGGCAGTTTCAACGGCCGCCCGAAGCCGCTCACGATGGTCGTCGCGCTGCGCGTATCGAATCGTCAGGCGGCCGTCCCGCGCGACTTCCACCCGACCCGAAGGCGCATCAGGTGCGAGGAGAAGCGAGGGTGCCATGCGATCGTACTGAGACATGCCCTCCATTCCAGAAACACCCGAGAACGGCAAGAGGCTAGAGACGATGCCAGGCGTCCCCATGATCCCTTCGATGCGAAAGCCCCAAAGCCCAAACTCGACGTTGTCGTCTTGCTCGAACTCGGTGACGGCATACGACTGTGGAATTCCGTCGAACGCCGCGATGCGCTCATCGAAGATGCCGATGATGGGGAGCTGCGGTTGCAGCATGAGGTTCTGCCCGACATGCGCATTTCCAATGCCTGAGCGCAGCAGGAGCTGCGCCGACGAGATTGCGTTGGCGGCGATGATGACAATCTTTGCGCGAACCTTGAGCTCGTTCTGTTCGTGGTAGCCGCCGGTGTCGAGCGTGCGTACCTCGACCTCCTTGAGCTCCTGACTGGCCCTGTGGACCTTCACTGCGCGAGCCCTCGTGAAGATGCGTGCGCCGGCCCCGACCGCCTTGGGAACCGCGACCATGCGTGGGTTTCGTTTGGCGTGGATGGGGCAGCCGATGAGGCAGGTACCGAGACCGCGGCAGCCCACGCGATTGTGCAGCATCACCTCGCCGCGCAGCCCGAGCGCTTCGGCCCCTCGACGCAGCTTGGCGTTCGCGAGATTGACCA
>CBESWY010000278.1:0-3809 GCA_965533395.1 uncultured Myxococcales bacterium | reverse complement strand
ACCCGCCCGTTTTTCGTTCCACCACCATCGTTGCCGTTCGCCGAAACGGCCAAGCCGCCATGGCAGGCGATGGCCAGGTGTCGCTCGGCCAGACGATCATGAAGGGCCAGGCTAGGAAGGTGCGGCGCATCGCCGAAGGGAAGGTGGTGGCCGGCTTCGCGGGAGCGACCGCCGATGCGTTTACGCTTCTCGACCGGTTCGAAGCGAAGCTCAAAGAGCACCGGGGCAGCCTGCAGCGCTCGGCGGTCGAGCTCGCGAAGGATTGGCGGACCGATCGGTACCTCCGTAGGCTCGAGGCGATGCTGGTCGTGATGAACGCCGAATCGACGCTGCTGATCAGCGGTACGGGCGACGTCATCGAGCCGGACGAGGGTGTCATCGCCATTGGCTCGGGAGGCTCCTACGCCTTGGCCGGCGCCCGCGCGCTAATGCGCAACACCGATTTGCCCGCGGTCGAAATTGCGCGCCGTTCGCTCGAAATCGCAGCAGAGATTTGCATCTACACGAACAACGAAATCATGGTCGAGGAGATGAGCGAATGACGCTAGGGAACTTCACCCCGCGCGAGACAGTTGGGGAGCTCGACCGGTACATCATCGGGCAGCACAAGGCCAAGCGCGCCGTGGCTATCGCCCTCCGAAACCGCTGGCGCCGCCAACAAGTGGCGAGCGAGCTCCGCGACGAGATTGCACCGCGCAACATCATCATGATCGGGCCGACCGGTGTCGGTAAGACCGAAATCGCGCGCCGCCTCGCGAAGCTTGCGCGCGCACCGTTCATGAAGGTGGAAGCCTCGAAGTTCACCGAGGTGGGCTACGTGGGGCGCGACGTCGAGTCGATGATTCGCGACCTCGTCGAAAACGCGATTCAGATCTGCGAAAAGGAAGCGCTCGAATCCGTGCAGACGCGCGCGCAGGATGCGGCCGAGGAGCGGCTCGCCAAAATGGTGCTCGCGGTTCGACGGCCGCCCACCCAGGCAGAGCAGCCGGATCCGGCTCCTCAAACCCACCAGTTTGGGCCCTTGAGCTTCCAGATTTCGCCGCAGCAGGCTCAGCAGCCGCAGCCCTTTTACTCGGACAGCGAGGTCAACGACATTCGGCAGCAGCTTCGCAGCGGGCAACTCGACGACGCCGACGTCGAGCTCGATGTGACCGACACCAACAACCCCTTCATGACGATCTTCGGGGCTCAGGGCACCGAAGAGGTGAACCTGCAGGACATGATGTCGCAGATGCCGGGCTTCAAAGGGCGCACGAAGCGGCGCCGCATGAAGGTTCCCGATGCGCTGGAGGTTCTCCAGCAACAAGAAGCTAAAAAGCTCATCGATCACGACAAGGTTCAGCGAGACGCCGTGCAGCGCACCGAGCAGGCCGGCATCGTGTTCTTGGACGAGATCGACAAGGTAAGCTCCGATCGCAGCCACGGCGGCCCCGACGTTTCGAGGGAAGGCGTGCAGCGCGACCTGCTTCCAATCGTCGAAGGCTCGACGGTGAGCACCAAGTACGGCGTGGTCAACACCGATCACATTCTCTTCATTGCGGCGGGCGCGTTTCACGTGTCGAAGGTGTCGGACCTGATTCCCGAGCTTCAAGGCCGCTTCCCGATCCGGGTCGAGCTCGATTCGCTCGAGAGGGATGACTTCATCAGGATTCTCACCGAGCCCAAGAACGCGCTGACCAAGCAGTATGAGGCGCTGATGGCAACGGAGGGCATCGAGGTGGTTTTCGAGCCCGACGCCATCGAGGCGCTGGCTGGCTACGCCGCCGAGGCGAATCGACGGGCCGAGAACATCGGCGCACGGCGCCTCTACACCATCATGGAAGCGCTTCTCGAAGAGCTCTCCTACGACGCCTCCGAGCGCGCGCATTCGAAGTACGTCGTGGACGTCGACCGCGTCAAGGCCGCGCTCGATCCGATCCTCGCCGACGAAGACCTGGCTCGGTACATCCTCTAGCCGCGGTGTGCGCAGCCTCTGTGCGTCGGCCGCCTACTTCGCGCCGAGGTCGTAGATCTTCTGAATTTTCCCGAGGATTTCATCGAAGGGAATGTCTAGGTCACGCAGGAGCCCGTTCGAGACGTCGTACACCCAGCCGTGCACCCGGGGGTGTCCGGTTCGAAGGTAGGTCTTCTGAACGACGGCGGTCTTGATGAGGTTGACGCACTGCTCTTGGATGTTGAGCTCAATGAGCCGGCGATAGCGGGCATCCTGGTCTTGGATGGCGTCGAGCTCATCTTGGTACATGCGATAGACGTCTCGAATTTCCCGAAGCCAGCCGTTGAGCAGCCCGAGGTCCGCCGGCTGCATGGCTGCGGCAACGCCGCCACAACCGTAGTGCCCGCAGACGACGATGTGTTCGACGTCGAGGGTGCCGACCGCGTACTCGATGACCGACTGCGCGTTGATGTCGGTGCCAACGACCAGATTGGCGACGTTGCGATGGACGAACACCTGCCCTGGGTCGAGACCCATGATTTGGTTCGCGGGGACGCGGCTGTCGGAGCATCCGATGAACAGGAAGTCCGGGTCCTGCGATGTAGCGAGTCGCCGAAAAAAGTCCGGGTCGTTTTTCGTGCTCTGCTCGACCCATCGGCGGTTGTTCTCAAAGACGTCGTCGTAGTTGCTCATGGTTTCTCTCAAGTCTGAGTGTGATATTTGGCCTCGATCGGAGACGGGATCGTCGCGGGGTCTTCGTCCAGCATCTCGCGCAGGTCGATTTCGATGCCCCGCGAAATCGTGGTAATCGGCACGTCGTTCGGCGTGCCCTCGAATGGGTTTTCGCTGACGCGGCCGATTCTCTCCATTGTGTGGAAGACCCACATGACGAGAACGCTAAACGGCACGCTCAGCCAAACGAAGTTCGAACCAACGACTGGATAGGTGTCCCTCAGCGAGGCTCCGATCTTGTCGAACTCGAACATCACGCCAAATGGCAAGAGGAGCATGAAAATCCAAAGAAAGAACGAGTTGAGGGTCGCGTACTGCCGCGGGTAGGGGAAGTTCTTGATGCGCTCCGACTTCCCCTGCAGCCCGTAGAGCTCCACCAGGATGTTCTCCATCTCCATGTGCCGGAAGTCGTCGGTTAACCCTCGCGTTCGAAGCTGACGAAGCTGTTTTGACTGGAGCGAAAGCAGCTGGGTCGACTTGTTCGATTTGGATAGTACGTAGTCGAGGTCGTCCTTGGAAAGGTAGGGCTCGAGCTCTTCTTCGAGAGAGTGGCTCCGCTCACGGACGCCGATCGCGTCTCCCCAACCCTTGTTGGAGGGGTGCAACATCGAGTGCTCCCAAGGCCGGGGCTGCCTCATCGCGTGCCGCAGGGCGGTGAGCCAAGCGACGTGCCGGAAGATGAGCTCTTTGCGGACTTCGCCGAGCTCGGTGTCACTGACGCTCTCCTCGGTGAAATCCGTGGTGATGAAGTCGTTGACGACGATGGCCCAGGCTCTCGATGTGTTGACGATGCCGCCCCAGATTTTTCGCGCCTCCCATACGCGGTCGTAGCTTGCGTTGTTCTGGAAGCTGATGAGGAACGCGACGGCCGTGCCGATGAGCGCGATAGGCAGCCAAGGCAGATGAAGCCAGCCGAAGTCGAGTACCTCGTAGAGGATGACGGGCACCAGCGCGACCATCAGTAAGAGGACGGTGTCGTACCGAGTCCACCAGGCCATGTCTTTGAGCGAATAGTTTTTCCGGGTGTACATCTGAGCGTACGACTACTATCACAATTGCCGGGAAATCGGCCCGGAAGCGCTGAGAAAGGAAAATCGGGTCTGGCTCCATCGCCAGCCGACAACACCGAACCGAGTTGCGGTAT
>CBESWY010000277.1:0-3817 GCA_965533395.1 uncultured Myxococcales bacterium | reverse complement strand
AGCCGGTGTAGCACAGCGCTCGGCTCGACATCAGCGCGCTATGGGTCAGTCTACGGAAACGCAAGGTTAGAAAAGTGGCGAGTAGAGATCCCTTGGTGTCAGTCCTTCAACGTCCCAACGCACGGGTCGAGGACGTCGCCATTCTCATCGCCAAGGAAGCCAGCCCGCTCCTCGACGAGCATGCGATGCGGCGCAGCCTCGATGGCCTTGGTGCCGAAGCGTTGATTCGCCGCGGGCTTCGCTCCAACCCAGAGCGCGACGGGCGGATTCTCGCCGAGCTGCTCTTCGAAGAGCTGGGCTTCGAAGGCGAGCGTGAGGACTACTACAACCCCTACAATAGCTACCTCGACAAAGTCATCGTTCGCCGCAGAGGCATTCCCATCTCACTGTCGGTGCTCACGATGGCGGTCGGAGAGCGCGCGGGGATGGACGTCGAGGGCGTCGGATTCCCAGGTCACTTCTTGGTTCGCGTCGGCGGATCGAACGGCGTCTATCAAGATCCCTTCCACCGCGGCGAGTTGCTCGACGGACACGGCTTGCGAAGGCTTGCAGCGGAGTTCCTCGGCGCGGAGATGGCCCTGCACCCAAGCTACCTCGAGCCCGTGGACTGCCTCACGATCACGATCCGCATGCTCGCGAATCTCAAGAACGCGCATCGGCGTCAAGGAGACTACGCCCGGGCCATGCTTGCCTGTGACCATCTGGTCGAGCTCACCCAGGCGCCAGAGCACCGCCGCGACCGTGGTCTTTTGGCCCACGCCCTTCGCACCTTTGGCGCCGCCTCGGAGGATCTGGCGGCGTACTTGGAAGCTAGACCGGACGCGAAGGATGCCCGTGTCGTCAGCGAGGCCCTCGCCGAAGCCCGGCAGCAGGCTGACCTGGTTCTCCACTGATCGGCCTCCTTCTCGAAGGCCGCTTTACAGCGGCCCACGGCGTGCAATGACTCCGCCCGACCGGTGAGGCGCATGTCGATCGAATCTCTCAAAACCCTCCTACGGCCCGAGCTCGCTGAGCTTTCTGCCTACCGGGTGCCTCCGGCGCCGCCTGAGGTGAGGCTCGACGCCAACGAAAGTCCGTTTCCGCTGCCCCCCGAAGCCCGCGCGCGAATCGCCGCGGCACTGCACACGAGCGAGCTACATCGCTATCCGGACGGTCGCGCAACGCGACTTCGTGGCGCGCTCGCCCGCGGACTCGGCGGAAGCCCCGCTGAGTACGTCCTCGGTGCAGGGTCCGATGAGCTCATCGCTTCGTTGGCGACGGCGATGTCTAGACCGCGCGCGGGCGCGACACGACCCCTCGTCCTGGTCCCGGAGCCGACCTTCGTAATGTATCGACTGACGAGCCGAGTACACGGCTGGGAGCCGCTGGGCGTGCCTCTGGACGAGGACTGGGATCTCGACGCGGACGCGATGGCCAAAGCGATGGAACAGACGCAACCCAACCTCGTCTATTACGCCATTCCAAACAACCCGACCGGCAACTGTTTCTCGCGCGACAAGGTGGAAAGCCTCGTCGATGCGTTTCCCGACTCCTTACACGTGATCGACGAAGCGTACGGGGCCTACTCGGGCCAGTCGTTTGCAACGTTCGCAGAGAAGCGCCCTCACTGCGCCTTGATGGGGACGCTTTCGAAGGTGGGATTCGCGGGAATCCGCGTCGGCTGGGTCCGCATCCACGAGGCTCTCTCGTCGGAGATCGAAAAAGTTCGTCAGCCGTTCAATCTGAGTACGACCTCGCAAATCATCGCGACGCTCGCGCTGACCGATCTCGCCCCCCTGCTCGAAGAGCACATCACCAGCATCGTCGCCGCGCGCGAGGGGCTTGCAGGCGAGCTGGGCCAGTACGAAGCACTTTCCTGCTATCCGAGCTCGGCGAATTTCTTGCTCGTTCGGTATGCGGGGGATGTCCGAGCGCTCTGCGAGGCACTCTTGGAGCGCGAGATCGCGGTCCGGCAGTTTTCGAACGGTGATTCGCGGCTTCAAAGCTGTATTCGAATCACCATTGGGACCCCAGAAGAGAACGGGCGCCTACTCCAGGCGCTCCGCGATATACTAGGCTGAGCGATGTCCGTAGCACGAGAGATCACGCCCGAGCGGGCGATCGAAACGTTGATCTGGGCCGCCGATGTGGCGCAGGACTCGGCTCTGTTCGATCGGAAGCCAGTCCGCCCTGCGCCCGCGGAGTGGCGCGCAGTGTCGGTCCCGGTGTTTCGCGAACAGATGGACAGGCTGCTCTGCGGGAAGTTTCCGGAACCCGGGCTCGACGCGGTCGAATCGGTCGGCGGCCTCGATGCATGGCTGCCCGAAGTCGCTGCCATGGTCGGCTTTGGAGACAACGAGTGGCGTCACAAAGACGTTTGGAAGCACACCAAGCAGGTCGTGAAGCAGTCGGTCCCGCGTATCGAGGTTCGTTGGGGCGCGTTGCTGCATGACATCGGGAAACCCAAGACCCGTAAGATCGACGAGCGCGGGAACGTTTCGTTTCACGGCCACGCTGAAGTGGGCGCCGCGATGTTTCGAAAGCGTGTCGCCGATCGCCTCGGCTTCGAAGGCGAGGAGCGCGAACGAATTCACTTCCTGATCTTGCATCACCTTCGCGCGGCGCAGTACGACGATAGTTGGACGGATGCCGCCGTTCGTCGATTCTACAAGCAGATGGGCGGAGGCCTTCGAGATCTGCTCGACCTCAGCCGTGCAGACATCACGACGAAGCGCCCCGAGAAGCGTCGGCGCGGCGTCCGTCAAATCAGCTTGCTGGCCAAGCACATTCGCGATCTTCAGGAAGAAGATAGCAAGATCGCTCCTCTGCCAAAGGGCTTGGGTACCGTCATCATGAAGGAGTTTGGGGTTCCACCTTCCAAGCGCCTCGGCGACCTCATGAAGCAACTAAACGCTGCGGTGGACGCCGGGGACCTCGAAGCCGAGCAACCGGCCGAACACTACATTGCGTACTTGGCGGCGAACCGCGGCGAGTTCGGACTCGACTGAAAACCTCTAGCGGAGCACGGACTCGGCGATGGCGTCCATGACCTCCTCGAAGTCGTCTTCCCGGAAGCGGGCGCCGCTTACGAGCCAATCGGTGTGGGAGGAGTCGCGGTCGCCGTGAAAGTGGCCGAGGACGTCGAGGTGATCCGCGGTGCCTGCCCACAGGATTTCGCCCCAGACCATGCTCGCTGTTGGGACGAGCCCGTCGTTGAACGAGCTCTCGAGCGCCAGCCCCAAGCTCTTTTCGAGAACTTCGCGGACCTCGGGCTCTGGGTTGGGCGGCGGATAGACTCTCGAAGTGCGACCCGCACCCACGTACAGCGGGGCAAAGACCGCCGCCGAGAGTGCGTTGAGAGGCGAGCGAAGATTCTTTGCGATTCGAAGCGGCGCTGGTGGAGGGGTCCGCGTCACGACGCAGCCATATCGAAGATTCGGATTGTCCTCGACCCCGGCGTTGAAGATGTCCATCGACTCCGGTGTGAGTTGGATGACGGCGCCCTGATCCCTGCGAATACCGTCAAACCAGTCGCGAACTTCGGCCTGACCCTCTTCCCCGAGGAAGCTGAGTAGCAGTTCGGTCGACCGATCGAGCAGCTTGATCTCGATGCCGAGCGCCTGGTCCATTCGGCCCAATGCCGCAATTACCGGAGCCAAGATGGTGAGCGGCGGCCCACCCGCACGTAGCGTCAGGTACGTGAGAAGAGAGAGCGCTTCGAGAAGCCGCGTGCCCGCCAAGGTCGTGAAAAAATGGGCCAGCGGCGTGCCGTAATGGGGGGTCGCGATCGTGGTGACGGTCCGAACCCGATCGAACCAGGCCGGGGGGTCTGGCCAGG
>CBESWY010000276.1:0-3834 GCA_965533395.1 uncultured Myxococcales bacterium | reverse complement strand
GCCGTGGGATGGGGTCCTGACCGGCTCGCTTCACGTAACGCTCGAGCACGAAGGCAGAGATAGCAAAGTGCCCGTCCCGGCGGTTCCGGGCTGACCTCGCCGGAAGATCACTTGATGAAGAGCATCTCCCGGTACTTCGGGAGCGGCCAGTACTCGTCGGCGACCTGGGTTTCGAGGGCGTCGGCGTGGGCGCGAACCCGGTCCATCAGCTCGCGCAGCGTTCCTGCGCAGCACTTCATGTGGGCTTCGATCGTATCGAAGTGATCGTTCGCCAGGGCCTCCTCGAGTGCGCTGACGGCTGACATCATCGCGTTCGTCTCGTTGGCAATCTTTTTCATGGCCGTGGGTTCGAACTCGACGCCCAGGACCGACGCGCTGTTGAGCGTGGCGGCTAGGCTCGAGACGTACGACATGGTGGCCGGATAGAGGACGGTCTTGGCGAGCTCCACGACCAATTTGGCCTCAACGCCGATCGAGAGGATGTATTGCTCGGCGTAGACCTCGTATCGGCTTTCGAGCTCGACCGGCGAGAGGACACCGGTGCGCTGGAAAAGGTCGATCACCGATGGGTCTCTCAGAACCGGCAGCGCGTCGGCGGTGGTGGGGATGTTTTTGAGGCCGCGTTCTTCGACCGCGGCGACATGCCATTCGTGCGAGTAGCCGTCGCCACCGAAGACCACGTTGCCATGCAACTGCATGAGCTCCTGAAGGACGGCGGCGACGGCGGCCGGCCGCTCCTTTCCGCTCGACAGCTCGGCTTCGAGCTTCTCGGCGATCCACTCGAGGGAGTCGGCGAGGATCGTGTTCATCGCGACGAGCGGGCCGGAGACCGACTGGGACGAGCCGACGGCGCGGAACTCGAAGCGGTTGCCAGTGAAGGCGAAGGGCGAGGTGCGGTTTCGGTCGCCCGGATCACGTTTGAATGGCAGGATCTGCGAGAGGCCGAGGTTCATCAAGCCACCATCGTTCGTGACCGATACCTTGCCGTCCTTGACGTCATTGAAGACGCCTTCGAGCTGGTCGCCGAGGTAGACCGACAAGATCGCAGGGGGCGCCTCATTGGCTCCGAGACGATGATCGTTGCCAGCAGTCGCGATCACGGCGCGCAAAAGCGGCCCGTACAGATGGACGCCTCGGATCACCGCGCCGCAAAAGACTAGGAAGTTGAGGTTGTCGTGCGGTGTGCTTCCCGGGTCGAGGAGGTTCCCCTGGGTGGAGTTTCCGATCGACCAGTTCACATGCTTGCCCGAGCCATTGATGCCGGCGAAGGGCTTCTCGTGGAGCAGGCATACGAAGCCATGCTCGAGCGCCGTGCTCTTCATGATCGTCATCATGAGCTGCTGGTGGTCGGCGGCGACGTTTGCCGATTCGAAGTAGGGCGCGATCTCGAACTGCCCCGGCGCAACCTCGTTGTGGTGGGTCTTGGCCGGGATGCCGAGCTTGAAGAGCTTGTCTTCGAAGGCTTGCATGAAGACCTGGACGCGCCCGGGTATGGCCCCGAAGTAGTGATCGTCGAACTCCTGGCCCTTGGGCGACGGTGCGCCAAAGAGTGTGCGTCCGGCGAGAAGCAGGTCCGGACGGCTGTTCGCAAAGTGCGCGTCAACCAAGAAGTACTCCTGTTCGGCACCACAGCTCGAGTTGAGTGGCGCGATTTCGGTTTCGCCCATCAGCCCCAAGACCTTCTGGGCCGCTTTGTCCATCGCCGCGTTCGAACGCAGAAGCGGGATCTTCTTGTCGAGGGCCTCGCCCGTCCAGGACATGAAGACGCTCGGAATCATCAGGGTCGCGCCGTTTTGGGTATTCATCACATAGACGGGGCTCGTCGGGTCCCACGCGGTGTAGCCCCGCGCTGCGGCGGTCATGCGAAGGCTTCCATTGGGGAAAGAGGAACCGTCCGGTTCACCTTTGATGAGGAGACTTCCGGTGAACTCGGTGATCGCATTGCCGTCGGCGTTGGTCACGATGAAGCCATCGTGCTTTTCCGCGGTGATATTGGTCATCGGGAAGAAGATGTGGGAGAAAAACTTCACCCCCTTCCCGAGGGCCCAATCCTTCATCGCAGCGGCTACGACATCCGCCGTCGAAGGGTCGAGCGGCGCCCCCGTCTGCACCGTCTTCTTCATCGCCTTGAAGGCACTCTTCGAAAGAGCTTCCTCCATGGTCGCTAGATTAAAGACATCGCAGGCCCAGATTTCGCTCAGAGGCTTCGGCGGCGGCCCGGTCGGGACTTCGCCCCGATTGGTGACTTCGTTGATCGCTTGTAGACGAATTTCATTGCCGCTCATGACCGTTCCTCGATGGGTGAAACCGCATAATTGCTTTCCACTCACCGAGCCTAGGACCGCAACATGTCCGCTGAGTGGACGCATGGTTTCCGTCGTGTGAATCCGGAAAGGAATCAGCTAGCCGCGGCGAGTGGCGCCTCGGTAGACGAGGGGACGGCTGACTGCCGGCCGAAGGTTGGCTATGGCAAACGCCTCGCGAAGGTTCGGAATGTCCTCCGCATGTCCCATGAAAAGGACACTGTCTTCCTCCGCAAACTCGAAGTGTTTCTCGGGGTTGCGGACCACGATCCCGCCTGCTCGTCGGACTGCTATCACCAGAAACCCCCCGTCCCCGCTCGATTCGAGCGCCCCGACCGTTCGGCCGATGAGAGAGGATTTGCCGTCCACCTCGAACTGGTCGATCTCGAGACCCAGCACGCGTAGCTCCTGTTCGAGCCCCGACAGGTCTTGGTCCGCAAAGAAGTCGACCATGGCGGGCCGCAGAATCATCTGCGCGGCCCGTTCGCCCGAAAGCGCCGAAGGGAGAACCACCTTGTCGGCCCCGGCCTGCATCATCTTGGAGTCCGAGGCCGGGTGCTCGGCTCTTGCGATGATTCGGAGGTTTGGGTTCAGATTGCGCGCAGTGAGCGTAATGAAGACATTCAGCGCATCGTCCGGCAAGACGGTCGCCAACGCCTGGGCGCGCTGCACCCCCGCTTCGAGCAGCACGTCGTCTGACGTCGCATCACCGGTCAGCGCATAGGCGCCCTGCTCAACGGCCGCGTTCACCCGCTCGGGATTGTTGTCGACAAAGACTACGGTCGCGTCGGCAGCCTCGAGATCGGCCCTCAGGACGCGCCCAATTCGGCCGAGACCACAGACGATGACGTGGTCGCTCAGCTCTTCGATCGTCTTTTTCATTTTACGGCTCCCTAAAAGTCGGTTGAGCTCCCCTTCCGCGATCAGTTGAAAGAAGCCGCCCAGGATGTAGATGAGCGACGAGCAACCGACGACGATCACGCCGACGGTGAGCCAACGGACCTCGCCCACGACTGGGCGGACTTCACCGTAACCCACGCCGAAGATCGTGATCGTGACCATGTAGACCGCGTCCGAGAGGGTCCAACCCATCAGCACATAGCCAAACACAGCGATCGCGCAGACCGCCCCAAGGACGAGGAATCCTTGCGCGATCCTGCGGTGGGCTGGATCGAGGGCGCTCAACATCTCGGCCGAGTGTAGGAGGTCCGCGGCCCCCCGGCGGCGATCGGGTCCGCGGAGTCGCGTATTTTTCCGGATGGAAACTGGCTGGTTACGCGCGGTACACAAACCGGCCGAGCGAGGAGGCCTCTTAATCGGCTACGCCCCTACTGGACGGCGGCCTCGCACATGACCTCGTCATAGGCTTCGCAGTCCAGAGCGCAGACTTGGTACCTACCTTCGCAGGTGCCTTCGTAGTAACTCTGCAGCGGGGCCGAGTCATCGAGGAGCCGCTCGATGAAATCTTTGTAGGTCACGGTGCCGTCATCCGTCTCGATTTCCGTGCCGGACCAGGTGGCGGTCGACGGGT
>CBESWY010000275.1:0-3835 GCA_965533395.1 uncultured Myxococcales bacterium | reverse complement strand
CAGGCGCTCGGGCTTGACGCGTAATCTAGCGGCCGCGTGCGCGCCGGACGATGATGCGACGGACCAGGCCGTTCTCTTCGGCGGGCATCGACACCGGCTCCGCCAAGATGTGAACTCTCGCGCCGGTCGAACGGGACGACTCCTCGTAGAGCATGCCTTTGGCGACCTCGCTCGGCGGCCCAAACGCGTCGGTCATTTGCCGCAGGCTGGGCTTGGCCTCGACCAGGTCAAAGTTGACCTGGGTGACTTGATCGCCGGGCGTGACGAAAGTGACCCGATACCCGTCGTAGTAAATCAAGGCCTGGCTCTTGGTTCGCGCTTTGATCACGCCTTCCATCTCGGCGGCGACATAGTTGAAGTCCCGATTCGGGTTTGCCATGGCGCGCACCGCCGCGCGGACGCGGTCGAGCGCTGCGTCGTTTCCGCCGGGGCCCGAACGCTCGGCTTGCTGTTCGGCGATGTCTTCCAGAGAGTCGCCGCGCGTGCACGCAGCCGTGGCGCAGACGACGACGAGCAACGATGAGGCGAGGCGACGGTAGTTCAAGACATCAGCTCCTGGCTGATGTTTGTACCGCGAAACGGCCGGGCGCCAAAAAGAACGCCGACGCCGGGATCAGTGCTTGGCGAGGGCGTCCGCGACCGAGCCGCTCGCGCCCGTGTGGATTCGAACGGCAAACGGCTCTCGCTCGGTGCCGACCCGCTCGAGGGAGGGAGCGGCGCCGAAAAACGCGGTCGACGTCTGCTCTAGGGCGGGTTTGTACGCGGCGTACGTCGCGTCTGCGTTCGGCGCGTTCAGCCGGTCCTGAACCCGAAAAAGCACTTCGTCCGTTGCAAACTCGAGGTCGAGGCTGCTCTCCGCTTCCAAGAGCTCGCATGCTCTGAGCGCACGCTGAAATGCATCGTCGATGCCAGCCTGAAAGTCGCCGTCGAAGCCACGCTTGCGGCTGTAGAGCAGGCCGGGCCGGTCATCGGCCACATCCAGGTAGTAGTCCGATTGATGACCGATCAGAACTACGCCGGGCCCCTGGGGAACGTGCGCGTAGTCCGCGACGTCGATCAGAAGCTCGTCCGAGATCTTCTTGTTGCGAATCCACTCGTGAAAGACAAGGACGAGCTTTTCGAGCTCGATGCCGCCCGCTCTGGTGTAGAGCTTCACCTGAAACTTGGTTGCTTGCATGGCCCTTACTCCGCCGCGGCGGCTGATGCTTGGGTGAGACGCTCGTAGCACGCGTGCGCCGCTTCGAGAAACAACTGGGCTTCGTCGAGCGTTCGGTGGGCGATCTCGTCGTTGGCGTTCTTGTACGACTGGTCGCCGTGCATCTTCAAGAGATACGCAGCGAACTTGCCCTTCGCGAAGGGGTCGTGAAAGAGCGTGGTGTCGTGAAGGTGGGTCTTGAAGTTGGCGACCACGTCGTCCGCGTCGTCTTTGACCTGCACCTCGAGGTGGCGGACCAGGGCCTTGGCGGCCGTGACCATCGCGGTGAAGCCCCCGAGGGCGGCGGCTCCGGCCTGCCCGGCTTCGAGCGCGTCCTGCGCATCGTGGAGCTGCTGCTCGGCTTGTTGAAGCCCGAACTCGACGAAGGGGACGATCTCGCCGGCGCACTCGCCGACGCCGATGTCGCCGATCGTGAACTCCCGCGGGTTTCCCCAGTCGCTGTAGTAGCTCGGGTCTTCTTCATAGGGAGGCGGCTTCTGAATCGGCGCCAAAACCTTGCGAAACTCCCTCTTGCCGACGCGCGCGATGAACGCCTGGAAGCTCTCTTCGCCCTCGCGGTCGGCGAGGTAGTGCTGGGTGATCAGCTCGATGGCTTTCGGGATGTTCTTGGACGGAACCGCGCCCACCACCAAGCCGTAGCTCTTGGCGTTCTCGGTCCACTGGCCCCCGAGGACGATGTTGAAGTGCGGAACCTTACGGCCGCCCACCTGCCGGCTGACGCCGGTGAATCCAATGTCGGCGGCGTGGTGTTGGCCGCAGGAGTTGAAGCAGCCGCTCGCCTTCATGCGCAGCGCTCTCACCGCCGGGTCGAGCTCGCCTTCGATGAGCGTCAGCCGCTTGCGAAGCTCGCCGGTCAGGCCGCGTGACGCGGAGATGCCGAGCTTGCAGGTGTCGGTGCCGGGGCAGGACGTCATGTCGGTGATCGTGCCCGCGCCGGCCGCAGCCATCTGCAGTGCGACGAGACCGTCGTAGAACGCGACGGCGTCTGCGCCGCTGAGCCAACGGAACGTGAGGTTTTGTTCGACGGTGCAGCGGATCGAATCGCCGGTGTACTTCCGCGCGAGGTCGGCCAGCGCGCGGCCCTGGGTCGCGGTGAAGTCACCGAGCGGAAGCTTCACGATGGCCGAGTAGTAGCCCTCCTGCGCTTGCGGCTTGACGTTGTGCTCAGCCCAGGCGCGGAACCCAGCCGGAGCGTCGCTGGGAATCGCGCCTGGGTCGCGCACGGGCTTCTCGTCGGTGGCGTGAAGGTCGTCGAGGAATGCCGTCCAGCGCTCGTCCGGACGGAGCCCCTCGCGCTCTTCGGCCACGAGCTTTTTGAACTCGTCGATGCCGACTTTTTGAACCAGGAACTTGATGCGGGCGCGGGCGCGGCTTTGCTTTTCGCCAAGGCGCGCAAAGACGCGGGACACCGCTTGGGCAAGGGGAAGAAGCTCTTCCTCGGGGCAGAACTCGTCAAGCACCTTGGCCTGCACCGGCACGGCGCCGAGCCCTCCGCCCACCACGACGCGGAAGCCGCGCTTGCCATCTCGGACATGCGCAACCGCGCCGAGGTCGTGAAAGGTAACGAGCCCGCAGGGATTGTCTTCACAGCCAGAGAACGCGATCTTGAACTTGCGTCCGAAGTCTTGAACGTCGGGGTGTCCTAAGAGGAACTTCGTGATCGCATCGGCATACGGTGTGACGTCGAACGCCTGGGTCTTGCAGACACCGGCGTACTCACAGGCGGTCACGTTCCGCACGCTGTTGCCGCAGGCCTCACGGGTGGTGATCCCCACGCTGGCGAGCCGGCGCATCATGTCGGGCGCCTCTTCGATGTGAATGAAGTGAAGCTGGATATCCTGCCGCGTCGTGACATGCAGGATCGAATCGGAATTCTCCTCGGCGAGCTCGCTCAGCACCTCGAGCTGCTCGGCGGTGAGCTTCCCGAACGGGATCTTGATCCGCATCATGCCCGGCGCGTCCCAAACCGTGTCCGGCCCTTTGGTCAGGTCGCCGCAGGGAAAGGTGAGGGTCTTTTGGCCGGTGCCGTCGTCGCGAAGCCCGTTGTCGTAGCGCTGCCCGTAGACGCCTCGGCGAAGCCGGGTCTCGGCGAAGATCTTGTCGTCGAGCTTGCCCTGCTTCTTGAGCTCGATTTGGCCCTCGAATAGATCCACCTCGCCCGCGAGCTGCTCTGGGATCCGATCACCAAGCTGTTCTTTCCACGAAGTCATGATGCTCCTGTCCCCTGGCTGCCCAATGACGCGACGAAGGGGAATCCTCACTATTCCTCAGTTTTCCCGTGGGTCAAGTCAACAATCGAGAAAATGAAGGATTGCTTTTGATTTCATTGGTGAAAACACCGAAATATACATGATTGAAAAGATCAACAATATCCACGCCCCACCGTTGCTTGCTGAGTGAAGTCTTGCCGCTATAGTCCCGCCGCTCGACACCCCAACTAAGGTATCGGGACCATTCGGGGATCGTCTAATGGCAGGACTCCAGTTTCTGGTACTGGCTATCTAGGTTCGAATCCTAGTCCCCGAGCTAGTTAGCTGTTAGAGGAACGCAGCCAGCGCGCAGATTAGCTTTCGGCCCCATCGTCTAGTGGTTAGGACATCGGCCTCTCACGCCGGTAAC
>CBESWY010000274.1:0-3860 GCA_965533395.1 uncultured Myxococcales bacterium | reverse complement strand
CCACCCGAGCTCCTCACTTCCTATATGTCGGAGAGCGTTCACGCGATGCGCGCGCTGGTGCGGTCCGACCGTCATGCCATCGTTGCGGTGGTTGGAGAACGCGGGCTCGGGAAGACCACCTTTCTCAATCGCGTCACGAATGACCTCGAGCCGGGCAGCCTCTGTGCGGTGCAATGCCAACCAGGGGGCTTCGCCGTGCTTCTGGTCGAGTTTGCGCGTGCCCTCGGGCTCCCGGAGACGGCGACAGAGGAAGAAGTCGTCGCGTCTTTGCGAGAGCGCGCTCCCAGTGTGATCCGCGTCGATGACGCGCAGAGGCTCGTTCGGCCGCTCATCGGTGGCTTGGAAGCCATCGACCAACTCGTGAACCTCACGCGTCGCGTCAGCCCGCAGACCTCGTGGTTGATCGCCATTGGAATGCCTGCCTGGCAGTACCTCCGGCGGGCCCGTGGAGACCGCGCCGCGTTTGACCAGGTCATCAAGCTCCAACCGTGGGAGGAAAATCAAATCGCGTCGCTGATCGAGCAGCGCACGGAGGCCGCGGGGGTGGTGCCGAGCTTTGAACGCCTGGTGGTGCCGCGCCAAGTGCGAACCTCCCCGGTTTCCGATGAAGAGCGGACGAAGCGGGACTTCTACCGCATTCTCTGGGACTACGCAGACGGCAATCCGGAAGTGGCGCTACATTTCTGGAGAGAGTCCCTGTATCGGCGACCCGACGATGAGACGGTGCACGTCCGGCTCTTCTCGGGGCCGTCGGCCGGCCAGCTCGATGACCTGCCCGCGACCTTCTACTTCGTGTTGCGTACCGTCGTTCAGTTGGAGCTGGCGGTCGAGGAAGATGTGGTCACTTGCACAGACCTGAGCTCCGCAGAAGTCGCAGACGCACTGCGTGCCGCACGCGGCCACGGCTACATCCAGGGAACAGGGCATCTTTTCGAGATCGATCTTCAATGGTATCGCGCGATCATCAGTATCCTTCGCAGAAAACATCTATTGCTGCTCTGAGGTGTTCGGCATGAGAGCTCATAAACCAATCGTTTTGTCCGCAGCGCTCCTCGGCCAGTGGCTCGGGCCGGCGCTGGCCGTCGCGCAGGAGTCGAGCGAGGAGGAGGTGTTTTCACAGATCAGCCAAGCGATTCGCTGGGGCGGCGTCGTCACTTCGGTTCTCATCATCATTGGTGTCTGGGTTGGCCTTCGTTTTTTCAACAACTTCATCGAAAATCTTGGGAACCAATTCACGGCCCGCCGAATGCTCTTCCAGAAGGTCGGCACGATCGTCCAGTTCTTCGTCTACATCGGAACCATCGGCACCGTCATCGCGCTCAGCGTCCACTTCGATGCGCAGGTCCTCACCTTGCTCGGTGGCACGGCAGCGGTCGCCGTGGGCTTCGCCGTTCGAGATCTCGTCGCTTCATTCATCGCGGGCATCATGATCATGATCGACCAACCGTTCCAAGTCGGCGATCGGGTCGCGTTTGGTGGGGAGTACGGAGACATCACGGCGATCGGCCTTCGTTCGGTGCGGCTGCAGACCTTGGACGACAACACGGTGACCATCCCCAACAACAAGTTCCTGACTGACATGACTTCATGCGGGAACTACGGCGCCCTGGACATGCAGGTCGTCATGGACTTTTACATCGGGCTCGACCAGGACGTCACCAAGGCACGTGAAATCGTGACCGAGGCCGGGCTGACCAGCCGCTATGTTCATCTTCCCAAACCCGTCGTCGTGCTCGTCAATCAGGTCATCCAGGACAACTACGTCGCGGTGCGGCTACAGCTCAAGGCCTATGTGCTCGACACGCAATACGAAAAGGCGTTCGAGACCGACGTGAACCTCCGGGTCATGCGTGCGTTCGAGCAGCACCGCATCGCCCCACCGGCGATCCTTCACCGGACGATCTCCGGAGGCCGCGGCATGGAACCCGTGCCGGCCTGAGGTTCGATTCACCCGCGTCAGAAGGCGCGGGTCTCGCCGATGCGGAGCAACCAGGCGGCTTCGTCTCCGAGCGCGCCCTTGGACGCCGCTTCCTTGAAGCGTTCGGGCGGTTCATCCAGAGGCTCGTCGGAGAGCTTGAACGTGCCGTAGTGCATGGCGACGGCGGCGCGGGCGCGCAGGTCGATGGCCGCTTGAACCGCTTCTTCGGGATTCATGTGGGAAGCTTTCATCATCTCGGTCGGCTCGTAGGCGCCGATCGGCAGGGCTGCGAGGTCGAAGGGGCCGAGCGCCTCGGCGATGCGGGCAAATCCGTCGAAGTAGCCGGTGTCCCCCGCGAAGAAGAACCTTCGCTCCGCGCTGACTACCGCCCACGACGACCAGAGCGCTTCGCGATCGTCACCAATGCCACGCTTGCTCCAGTGCTGCGCGGGCAGGCAGTAGACGCGTACCCCCGCGTGCTCGGCGTGTTGGCCCCAGTCGAGCTCTTCGACGTTTTCGATTCCGTTCTCGCGCAGAAGGTCACCGTTCTCGAGAGGAACGTAGAAGCGTGTGCTTCGATCCCTCTCCGAAAGCTCAACCAAGCTTGCAAGGTCGAGGTGGTCATAGTGATTGTGAGAGACCACCACGAAGTCGATCGGAGGCAGATCATCGATGGCGACGCCCGGCTCCACGATTCGTTGCGGCCCCGCGAAGGAGACCGGACTTGCCCGGTCCGACCAAATCGGATCGGTGAGGAATGTGATGTGACCCATTTGAACGAGGAGCGTGGCGTGTCCGATCCAGGTCACCGAGGGCTCGCTGTGCTTCGCATTCTCGCGCAGCCAGGCGCCATCGTTCGGCACCTGATCGAGCGCACTCGAGATCTCGCTAAAGGAGCTCGCGATGCGCCGGAAGAAGAAGGGCAGCGTCACCGAGGCGCTTACCTCAGGCATCGGACCTGCAGAGTTCATGAACCGGCCGTCATCCTCGCGAGGGGCCGGGCCGAGGTCTTCCCCGAAAGGGGAGGCAGCGGCAGGAGAGACCAGTGCCAGCGCAAGGATTGCGAGGACGCGGCTCAGGGAGTTGCGGATGTGCGCCATGGCTAGGAGTGGATCTGGGGCTGCGATGGTCGAAACGTAAGGTGTTCGAGAGAAAAGTCAGCACTCGCGCTGTGAACGCCGTATCTTTCCTTTTGACGCGCGATTTTTGCGTCCGAGAGAGAGACTCGACCTATGAGCTCCGCCCCGTCATCGATTCGACTCACTGGCCCCTGGACGGAGTCCCGCGTTCAGGAGTTCCTCGCAGAGGCGTGCATCCCCGTTCGGCTCGCCGCAAACACGGATTCGGGTTTTCCCATCGTCATTTCGCTTTGGTTTTTGGCCGAAGACGAAGAAATCCTCGCGGTGGTCCATCGGGATGCGCGAATCGCGAATCGCTTGGAAGCGGATGCCCGATGCGCCTTCGAGATCGCCCCGGACGAGCCCCCATACCGCGGGGTGCGAGGACAAGCCACCGCCAGCCTAGATGCGGACGGAGCCGCTGCGCTCCTCGAGCGTCTCCTCGACCGGTACCTCGGCTCGACCGACTCCAGCCTCGGACGCTTCCTACTCGCCCGCGCCGAAGAGGAGCTCATCGTGCGCCTGCGACCCATCTGGATCGCCTCCTGGGACTACACGGAGCGCATGGAGGATGCCCTGGAGCGGTGAAACAGCGATCCGGCAGGAAAAACGGAGGACCGGAGACCACGCCGCTCCACCATCAAATCTTCGCCTCCGGGGATGTTCGGAGCTAGGGCTGCAGGTCTTGGGACAGGGCCGCGCCCGGCGGCTTTGCCATGAGTCGCTCGATCAAGTCTTCGACGGTTGCGATGGGGGCCTTGGCGAGCAAGAAGGCGCGGTGGACCGGATTCTCCGCAGTGGTCGCCTCGCGAAGCCGCTCCGTG
>CBESWY010000273.1:0-3877 GCA_965533395.1 uncultured Myxococcales bacterium | reverse complement strand
AGCTCGCAGCGACCGGCAAGCCTAGAGGACTGATTCCAAAGCTCGCGTACCGAGCCGACGGCTTCCTCGTCTCTCAGATCAGCAAACTGCAGCCGTCGGATTTGAAAGACCCTCCGGAGCTGGTGCACGACCTGACCGCGTTTGCCTCGAGCAAGGACTACAGGACGTACCGACATAGCCCGCGCGATCTCTTCCCGACTCCGGGGCGAATCGCTGTCCGGAAGCGCTGGCTTGCGCCGCAGCGGGTCGGCTATGCGGAATGGAGTTGGCTCAGCGCCCACCCGTTGGTCTTCAAGGACATCAAACACGAGTATCGGAGTCACAGAGACAACCAGACCGCACTGCTCCGAACGCTGAATCTGCGCATCAAGGGGAAGCCGATGGCAATCCTCGTCAACGGCTTCTCGTCCGGCCACCATCTCATGGAGCGCGTCGCCTGGCCGATGCGGGAGTTTTTTCGACAAGGGATTGGCGTTTCGCTGTTTGCGCTTCCGTTCCATGGGCGACGCGGGCACGCGTTTCCACCCGAGTGGCCGCAGCAAGATACGGCCTTCACCATCGAAGGCTTCCGCCAGGCGATCTGGGACTTGCAGATCGCGATTCGCGCCATGCGAGATGCGGGCGCAAGCCACGTCGGTGTCGTTGGCATGAGCCTCGGCGGCTACACCGCATCTCTGCTCGCCACGGTCACCTCGGACGTCGACTTCGTGCTCGCCTACATTCCGATTTGCAGCGTGCCCGACGTGATGCACGACAACAACTTGGTGCCCGGCACCGGCGACGTTCAGCGGACGCTCTACGAAGGCTACCGCGAGCAGCTCGTTCCCATCACACCTGTCTGCCGGATGCCCAAGGTCGAACCAGAACGCGTCTCGATCATATCCGGAGAGTACGATCGCCTCGCGACGGTCGAGCACGGCCGACGCCTCGCCGACCACTTCGGCACCGAGCTGATCAAGTTCCCGGGCGGCCACATCGTCCAGAATCGCCGCGCACAGGCGTTCCGAGAGGCTTTGGAAGGCTTCCAAGAACGCGGCGTGCTCCCGCCGAAGCGATGGACGAGGCGGACCAAGCGCTAGCGCTCGAGTACGACCGCCCGGGTCGTCGCGCTCACCATTGCAGGATGGGCCAGCCTCGTTGCCGCGCCGCACGCTTCAACCTCGGATCGGGACTGACCACACGAGGATACCCAACGGCCTTCAACATGGGCGCGTCGCTGTAAGAGTCGGTGTAGAAGTAGCAGTCCGCGAGGTCGATGCCCCGCTGCGAAGCCCAAGCTTGCGCGCGTTGGACCTTTCCAGCGCCGTGGCAAAGCGGCGGAATGAATGTTCCGCGAAGCTTCCCTTCCTCGTCGGCCGGGAAGTCGTTGGAGAGGAAGTCGTCGAGCTCCCAGGTGTCACGCGCGGCGCGCGACGCGAATGCTGATGCGCTGGTGAGCAAGACGAGATGATGCCCCTGCTCTCGATGCTCAGCAATGGCGTGCTCGGCGCCCGGGCGAAGATGATGCGCGACGTCGCGTGCAAACCAGTCGCGCGTCTCCGCGTCGAGCCCTTCGTACGACCTTCCCCGATAGTGACCCACCGCTTCATTGAACGCGGTCTCGATGTCGATGAGGGATAGGTGGTAGAGCACGTTCCAAACCAGCACCCGGCCAAACTGCCGAATGGAAATGCTCCCCGCGAGGAGCTCGTGTTTTGCCCAGAGCGTCGAGCTGTTCATGTCGAGCAGCGTGCGGTCGAGATCGAAAAAGGCAGCGGTCTGGGAGCTCGTGTCGTTCGGCATGGATGGAGGCGAAAGCTTTGATCGATCTCGAACCTAGCGCCAGGGGATCATCGGCTATTGCGTTTGCCACGATCTGCTGGCTACATGCACGCGTGGCTTCCGGCCTGCCAGTCGTGACAAACGAGAAAATCGCTGCGCTCCTCGAGCGGGTGGCCGAACGTCTCGAGACGCAGCGCGCCAACATGTATCGAATCGACGCGTACCGAGCTGGCGCGGCAGTGGTTCGAGCTCACCCGAGCAGCATTCAAGACCTCGCGCTCACCGAAGGACGCGAAGGCCTCGACGCACTGCCGCAAATCGGCAAGAGCCTGTCCGGCTCGATCGATGAGATCGCGCACACAGGCAAGCTACGCATGCTGGGACGGCTGGAGGGAAGCCTCTCTGCAGTCGAGCTGTTCAAGACTGTCCCAGGGATCGGCGAAGAGCTTGCCGAGCGGATTCACCGAGAGCTCGACATCGACACACTCGAATCGTTGGAGGTTGCCGCACACGACGGCCGACTCGATGCGGTGGCTGGCTTTGGTCCTCGGCGGCTCGAGGCCATCCGAGACATTCTTGCGACGATGCTGTCGCGCTCCGCGCGTGGACGGGCACGCAGGTTCGTAGAGCTCCAAGAGGCGGGCGCCCAGGTCACCGCTCCAGCGACCGTCGAGGCCAAACCCGGTGTCGGTCTGCTGCTCGAGGTCGATCGAGATTACCGAGAGAAAGCCGAAGCGGGCGAGCTCCCTCGCATCGCGCCTCAGCGAAACAACCCCGATGGCGCCGCCTGGCTGCCCATCCTTCACCGCTACGAAGACGGCTGGCACTTCACCGCGCTCTACTCCAACACCGACCGGGCCCACGAGCTCGGCCGCGTTCGCGATTGGGTGGTCGTGTACTTCGAGCGCGACGGTCACGAAGGGCAGTGCACGATCGTGACAGAATACCGCGGGCCACTCACCGGCAAGCGGGTGGTCCGGGGACGGGAAGATGAGATCGTCGCGCTCGACGCGCCTGGGAATCAATAGGCCGTCGTCGACAGGAATCTGCCGAGCTCTTCGAGGACCGGCATTGGAATCTCGTGGCCGCCTCGAAAGGGAACCCACTTGGTTGAAAGCCCTCCTCCGCGCATCTCGTCCCTAAGTTGTTCGGCAGCCTCGAAAGAAAGGAGCGGGTCGTTCTTGCCGTGGCTTTGAAAGACAGGCACGTCGCGCTTCGATGCCATCCCTGCCTTCCATGCTTTCAGGTTCACCGGCGTGCCAGAAAGGATCACCAAGCCCCCCGGGGTGAGGTTTCTCGTGAATACGGCGTTGCATGCCGCCATCGAGCCTTGAGAAAACCCGCCGACGATCAGATGCTCGCTCGGCACACCGAGCTCCCGTTGGAGGGCTTCGATCATTTCGACGACACCATCGGTCGCATCCTCCATCCCCGGGGGGATCTCCTGGGCATAGCTGCGAGGCCCCTCGGCCATTGCCTGCTCTGCGCGCGCTAGGTCGAGCATCCACCAGGCGCGTGCACCGAATAGACCGGGAATCTCGTGCGGGGCCTCTGGAAACGCAAAGCGGACGGCGCGCGGCACATCGAGAACGCGCCATAGACCGACCAGGTCCGTCCCAGACGCACCAAAGCCATGCATCAAGACGACGAGCGGCCCATCGCCGCCACCCTGGCGATCCTCGCCTCCCGTCAGTCGAACCGTGATGCCGCCAAATCGTTGTTCCCGCATGAGCGCGGAGTATAACCTGGTGTCATGATTGCATCTCGTTAAGGAGGCACCGATGACCGAAGCAATTCAGACTGAGAACCTCGTAGAGCGCTCGCTGAGCGAAAGTTGGGCGCTCTTCAAGGATGACATTGTGCTGTATGTTCTCGCCTCGCTACTGGTATTCGTGATCTCGGCCGTCAGCCTAGGCTTGTGCGCCGGGCCCATGATTGTCGGCTTCATCCAATTGGTGCGCAAGCGCATGCGCGGCGACGCGGGCACCGCCACCGACGTGTTTGAAGGATTTTCCGAATTCGGCGCAAGTCTCATCGCGATGATCCTAATTGGCCTTGGCGTCATCGTCGGTTCGATGTTGCTGGTGCTGCCGGGCCTGATCTTCGCCTTCATCAC
>CBESWY010000272.1:0-3885 GCA_965533395.1 uncultured Myxococcales bacterium | reverse complement strand
GGTTCTATGGTTTGGGCCTTTCCGATGCGGGTCCGAGATGCGCAGCAACGAGCATCGTCGTGCCCAGTCTTGACCACACAATTGAGCGCCTCTGGAGCTTCGCCCTCCGTGTCTTCCGCAACCAATCTCTATTGTGACGCCCTCGGAATCGAGGTTCCGACTCTCGAGATCGCCGCATCACGGCTCGACGCGAACTACTACTCGTTGCTCATCGTGGTCCTGCTCGAGCGCGGGGCGCCGGTGACCCTGCAAGAAGCCGCGGCACGCTTCGAGGAAGCCGGGATAGGCACCGCAGAATCCGTCCTCGCTTCGCTCAAGCGGTGCAGGCCGGCAAGAGCGCCAATTTACCGGGACGGAGACCAGTACGCGCTCGACCCGCACGATGCGGAGGCCGACCTCTGGGCGTTTCGCCTCGGCCTGAAGCAGCCGAAGGTCGCTTCACTTCGCGTGGTCCGACCGGAGAACGAGAGAAGACCGCCGCCATCGCCCGAAAGCCCGCTGACCGTGGGCGACCTAAAGGAGGCGTGGAAGCAGGGTATACCCGGCGACATGTCCGCGCAGCGCCTGGCGCTTTGCGTCCTCGATGCCCATCAGAAACCGATGCGGCCCGAGGACGTGGTCGCCTTTGTCGCCGAGCGCGCGCAGGGCCACGGAACCCGGTTGTCGGCGGGCTCGGCTCAGTATTGGCGCAGTGGCGCCGTACGAGTGACCGAGGATGGCCGCTGGGACACGAACCCTGCGCACGATGCACTTGTCTCCGCAAGACGCGCGATCGCAACGCGGATCGAAATGCTTCGACGTGGGGAGCGTCCACAGTTCGACCCGTCCGTGCTCGCCGCGCGGGTCAAGCAGTCCGAGAAGAAGCGCACGGAACATGGCGAAATGCTAGCCAAGATGCGGCGTGTTCTAGTCTACGGATTCCCGGACGAGAACCCCGAGACCGTGGTGCTCATCGACGTTGCGACGCGGGAGATCTGCACGTGGATCGGAGAGCAGATGGCGGAGGTTCCTGCGAAGCTGGCCGCGTACGACATGATTGTCGGGCTCGAGGTGCGCGCGCTTCTTCGCACGCTCGGTTTTGATCCAGGGGCCCGGCGTCTCGGCGAGCTCGGTCCGGCACAGAAGAGCCGGACCCTGAACAAGCACGGGCGGAAACTCAAGATCACCACGACGCTCCTCATTCAAGGCTCATGTGGCATCAGCCGACCCTTGGGTGACAAGAAAAGGCTCCGGACGTATCTCCGAGATGGCGCGCTCAAAAAGCTGCGGCGTCGATTGGAAGCGAATGCCAAATCGCTCTTCGCGCTCTACCAGTACGGATGCCTCCACGGCGCGGTACGGCTCCGTTGGGGTTTCATCGACGAGCACATCGCCGCGCCATGGGTTCACCGCGACGAACGAATGCTCCACGACCTCAAGAAGCAAGCGCTCGCGGGCGGGGTGCCGCTCGAAGTGGTCGTCGGCACCGCCCCCGGCTGGGAGGACCCATGGTCACGGATGCGGCGCTTGTATGTTCGTAAGGAGGAGGACTGGTGGAACTCTTGGCTCATCGATGAAGATGGGTTGGTCGTCGATGAGGCGGAGGTACAGCTTGCGCGCCTTCCGCAGCCCGAGGCCTGGCACCCGGGGTTGAGGTCCCTGGAGGAGGGCGGCGGGGAAGGGGCCCACACGACCATCCGATCGGACGCACCGGCCGAGGAGCATGACGACGAAGACGATGGGGTGTTGCTCGCGCTGCCGATCCCTCACCAGATGGAAGGCTCCCTGACGTCGGGGCGTCACGACGCGTCGCTGCGGGAAGCGCAAGACGTCATGTACGAGGCTTGGGACGCGCGAAGGCCTGAGCAACGAATCGCGCTGGCTCGGCAAGCCCTGGAGATTTCAGCGGACTGCGCGGACGCCTACAATCTACTCGCGGAGCAAGCCACGACTGATCCAAAGCGTGCATGGGCCCTCTACCACGAAGGAGTCCAGGCCGGGGAACGCGCAATCGGCCTCGAAGCTTTTGAGCAGGATGCGGGCCACTTCTGGGGGCTCCTCGAAACCCGACCTTATATGCGGGCCCTTTGGGGTTTGGCTCGATGCTCCTGGGAGCTCGGCCAACGACAAGACGCGGTCGCACACGCCCAGGAGCTCCTCCGCCTCAACCCGAACGACAACCAAGGCGTGCGCCACCGGTTGGCCGCGTGGTTACTGGAGCTCGATCGGCTCGACACGGTGAAGACCCTGCTCGACCGGTATGAAGACGACGCCTTCGCGAGCTTTCCCTATGCGCGGGCCCTCATCGCATTTCGCGAACAAGGCGATACGCGCATCGCCCGTGCCTTGTTGGCTGAGGCGCTGTCCGCTAACCCTCACGTCCCTGAGTTTCTGCTCGGCTACAAGGAAATGCCCGTGCGCACACCCGACGACGTCGGGTTCGGAGACGAGCGAGAGGCGATCACCTTCTGCGCCGACTATGCGAACGTCTGGTCGCGAACACCGGGCGCAATCGAGTGGCTTCGGACCCGAGGTGCTTGAACGGTGATGCGTGCGAGATGCGACCAACGAGACAACGCTGGGGATCCTTTCGTCCACTCCGTACTCGGAGATGCAGGCGTCCTAGCAAACGGTGCACGACCCGGAGTCGGAGATCGCCTGCGACCGACCCGCGCGTCGAGCTAGAATCGCCGGATTTCAGGCTATGAGCGATAAATTGGCCGTTTATCGCTCATAATTCCGGTGTATGATGAGCGATAAATGAAAAGATATCGCTCATGAGGTGGAACTGGCAACAGGACGATTGGCCTACGTTGCGCTTCGATCGGGAAGCGCTTGCGGCGTTCGAGTCGCGCTTTCTGAAGGACGGCGGCGTGCTGATCGGCACCGCGGCGCACCTCGGCGAGAACGACCGCAACGTATTGACGGTTTCCATTCTCAGCACGGAAGCGCTGAAAACGTCCGAGATTGAAGGCGAGTTACTCGATCGGGACAGCGTGCAGTCATCGATTCGGCGGCAGTTCGGACTGACGACCGATCCCAGGCGCATAGGACCCGCCGAGCAAGGGATCGCGGAGCTGATGGTCGATCTCTACCTGCATTTCGCCGACCCGCTCTCCGACGAGGTGCTCTTTCGATGGCACGGGCTACTCACGCAAGGACGGCGCGACATTCAGGACATCGCGCGGTACAGAACGCATACCGAAGCGATGCAGGTCGTGTCCGGGCCGACCCATGCACGCAGAGTTCATTTCGAAGGACCGCCATCAGAGGCGGTACCGAGGGAGATGGCGGGGTTCATCGACTGGTTCAATCGGACTGCGCCGGGCGGCTCCGAGGAGTTGGCGCCGCTGGCACGGGCGGGAATCGCGCATCTCTACTTCGTGAGTATTCACCCGTTTGAAGACGGGAACGGCCGGATAGGGCGCGCGATTTCGGAAAAGGCGCTTGCGCAGGGTCTGGGGCAACCAAGCTTGACGGCGCTCGCCGCCACGATCGAGAAACGACGGAAACGGTACTACGACGCCCTGGCGGCGGCGAACAAGGGTAACGAGGTGACGCAGTGGCTCTTGTGGTTCGCGGAAACGGCTCTCGAAGCGCAAGCGGATACGCAGCGCTTGGTCCGGTTCCTGATCGAAAAAGCAAAGTTTATGGATGGGTTGCGCGGCAAACTTAACGCGCGGCAAGAAAAGGTACTACTAAGGATGAGCCAAGAGGGGCCCGAGGGTTTTGCAGGTGGGCTTTCGGCCGGGAACTACGCGCGGATCACAGGAGCCCCCTCGGCCACAGCCCGCCGGGACCTGGGAAAGCTTGTCGAGCTCGGAGCCCTGATCCGAACAGGGGAGCGGAAAGGGACGCGCTATTGGCTGCCCTTCGCCAAGCTCGGTTTTGAGAAGGCAAGGTAAC
>CBESWY010000271.1:0-3938 GCA_965533395.1 uncultured Myxococcales bacterium | reverse complement strand
GCGCAGGGGAAGTCGGTCGTCGTCGTCGAGGCGCGCGATCGTGTTGGCGGGCGCACTCGGACCGAACAGATTGGGCAGGCCAGCTTCGACTTGGGTGGGCAGTGGATCGGCCCGGGGCAAGAGCGTGTGCACGCGCTTGCGAACGAGCTTGGGATTCAAACCTTCCCGACGTACACCGATGGCAAGAAGGTGTTGGAAGTCGAGGGGAAGGTGTCGACCTACAAGCGGTCGATTGCTTCGATGTCGCTGCCGTCTCTGATTCAGATGCAGGGCGCGCTCAGCTACCTGCACCGGGTGCAGAAGCGGATTTCGCCGGACGCGCCGATGAGCGCAGAGGGCGCCGACGAGCTCGATGGCGAAACGCTCGAGACCTGGCGGGCCCGGTTCGTGAAGTCCGGCAAGATCCTTGCCGTGATGGACGCCGCGATTCGCTCGATTTTTGGCGCTGAGGCGCGCGAGCTGTCGGCGCTCTACTTCCTGATGTACCTCAACGCAGGCGGCGGGCTCCTCAGCCATTCGGAGACCCGCGGCGGGGCGCAGCAGGATCGCTTCGTCCCCGGCGCACAATCGATTTCAAACGCCCTCGCCAAAGAGCTCGGTGATTCGCTGGTCCTCGGCACGCCGGTTCGGACGATCGTCCAGAACCAAGACGGCGTGGAGGCGCTCTCCGAATCGCGGTCCGTCGCTGCTCGCTTCGCCGTCGTTGCGGTGCCGCCGCCGCTCGCCGGGCGCATCGAGTACCAGCCCCCCGTCTCGGTGGGCCGCGACCAAGTGACGCAGCGCTTTGCGATGGGCGCCGCGGTGAAGGTGCTCGTCACCTACGAGCGCGCGTTCTGGCGCGAGGCAGGGTTCTCGGGTGAAGTGGTCAGCTCGGACGGGCCGCTCAGCGTCGTCTACGACAACACCTCGCATGACGACCGACAGCCTGCGCTGGTCGGCTTCGTCGTTGGAAGCCAAGCGCGGCAATGGTCGGCGCAACCGCTGCCCGACCGAAAGCGCCGCGTCGCCAATGCGCTCGCGCGCTACTTCGGCGACGAAGCCAAATCGTTTAAGGAGTACCACGAGCTCGACTGGGGCGCCGAGCCCTGGTCGCGCGGAGGCCCGGCCGGTGGCCTTCCGCCCGGCGTGCTCACCAAATCGTTTGCACACCTTCGCAAGCCCGAGGGGCGAATCCATTGGGCCGGCACCGAGGCGGCCACCGAATGGATCGGCTACATGGAAGGCGCCATTCAATCGGGCGAACGCGCGGCCGACGAAATCCTGCGGCGCCTGTAGCGTTTCCTAAGCGCTCGGGGCGATGCGGACGGTGACGTCTTTGGACGCCGGTGTGAAGCTGCCTTCGGCGAACCGGTTGAGTGGGACCAGGACGTTTGCCTCCGGGAAATAGGTGGCGACGCAGCGGCTCGGGATCGGGTAGGGGACGACCGTGAACCGCGGCGCGATGCGCAGATCGCCCCCAAAATCGTTGGTGATGTCGACTTTGGAACCCGCCGCGATGCCGGCCTGCTGCATGTCGGCTTCGTTCATGAACACGACGCGCCGGCCGCCACGGACGCCTCGGTAGCGGTCGTCGTTGCCGTAGACGGTGGTGTTGTACTGGTCGTGGGTCCGCACCGTCATCATCCGGAAGCAGCCCTCGGGCAGCGCGAGGTCGGGCGCCGGGTTGATGGTGAACTGCGCCTTGCCGCTTTCGGTAGCGAACCGGCGTTCGCGCGCGCTGTTGTAGAGGTGAAAGCCGCCGGGCTTGCGCACACGCGCGTTGAAGTCTTCAAAACCCGGAATCGTTTTCTCGATGAGATCTCGAATGCGATCGTAGTTCTCGATCAACCAGCACCAGCCCACCGGCGTCTCGGGGCCGAGCACCTGCTCGGCGAGCCAGGCCACGATCGACGATTCGCTATAGAGCTTTGGATCGGCAGGGCTCAGGTGGCCGTGCGATGAATGGACGACGCCCATCGAGTTTTCGACGGTCACGAACTGTGGGCCATAGGCCTGCTCGTCGACCTCGGAGCGCGCGAGGCAGGGCAAGATGATGGACCAGCTGCCGCGAATCAGATGGCCGCGGTTGAGCTTGGTGCTCACGTGCACGGTCATCTCGCAGTTTCGGAGGGCTTGCGCGGTGCGTTCGGTGTCCGGTGTCGCCTGAAGGAAGTTGCCCCCCATTGCAAAGAAGAGCTTGGCGCGGCCGTCGAGCATCGCGTGAATCGCTTCGACGGTGTTGAAGCCGGGCTTGCGCGGCGGGTCAAAGCCGAACACCTCTTGGATTCGATCGAGCAGCGCCTTCGACGGCTGGTCGTGAATCCCCATCGTCCGGTCGCCTTGAACGTTGCTGTGGCCGCGCACCGGGCAGGTCCCCGCTCCGGGCATGCCGATGCTGCCGCGCATCAGAAGGAAGTTCACGATCTCGCGGACATTGCCGACGCCGTTTCGATGCTGCGTCAGGCCCATCGCCCAGCAGACGATCGTCTTACGGCTGCGGAGGATGATGGCGACCGCTTGTTCGAGCTCGGCGCGCGTGATGCCGGCGGCCTCGAGCAGCGCATCGACATCTTGAGCCTCCAAGTGCGCCCGCAGCTCCGCAATGCCTTCGGTGTAAAGGCCGATGAAATCTCCGTCGAGCACGTCACCGGGTCGCTTGGCTTCCTCTTCGAGCAGGAGGCACATCAGCGCTTTGAGCAAAGCGACGTCGCCGTTGATCTGCACTTGAAGAAAGAGGTCGGCGACCTGCATCCCGCCGCTGAGCACGTGCGCCGGGCTCTTCGGATTCACGAAGCCCATCAGGCCCGCTTCGGGGAGCGGATTGATGGCGATGATCTGTGCGCCGTTCTTTTTCGCCTTTTGCAAGGCCGTGAGCATGCGTGGATGGTTGGTGCCAGGGTTCTGACCCATCACGATGATGGTGTCGGCTTCGTGAATGTCGTCGAGCGTGACCGACCCCTTGCCGATGCCCACCGTCTCGCCGAGCCCGACGCCGCTCGACTCGTGGCACATGTTCGAGCAATCGGGCAGGTTGTTCGTCCCAAACGCACGCACGAAAAGCTGATAGAGGAACGCCGCTTCGTTGCTCGTTCGGCCCGAGGTGTAGAAAACCGCTTCGTCGGGCGAGTCGAGCGCCTTCAGGCCTTCGGCCACCCGCTTGAACGCATCCTCCCAGCTGATCGTCTCGTAGAAACGCGAGCCCGGGCGAAGCATGAGGGGCTCGGTGAGCCTGCCTTGAAGGCCGAGCCAGTAGTCGGATCGATTGGCCAGCTCGTCGATGCTGTGCCGTTGAAAGAACTTCCCATCGAGTCGCCGCCGGGTCGTTTCCCAGGCCGCGGCTTTCGCGCCGTTTTCGCAAAACTCCGTGAGGGCGGCGCGGTCGTCCGGGTCCGGCCAGGCGCAGCCGGGGCAGTCGAAGCCGTCGACTTGGTTCATCTGCCCGAGGATGCGAATCGCCGAGGGCAGACCATGGCCGTGCAGGTGCATGTGCGCGAACGAGGAACGCACCGACGCGAGGCCCGCGGCCTTCTTTTGGGGCGCCTCGATGCGCAGGTCGTCGTCGGTTTCGGGCGGCTCGGCGCTGCTTGGTCGGTGGCCGGTCATCAGCCTGCCTCCACCCGCACGAACGCGGCCTCGCTTGGCTCGAGGGCGATCCGCTGGCCGTTCGAGTAGACGTTGAAGCGATTCTCGCGCGCGAAGCCAACCAAGGTGAGGTCGAATCGGCGCGCGGTCTCAATCGCCAGGCTCGATGCCGCGCCAATCGCGACCATCATCGGGAAGCCGGCGCGCACCGTCTTTTGGACGAGCTCGAAGCTCGCACGGCTGCTCACCGCCACGAAACCTTTGGCCGCTTCGCGAGCGGCGCCGCCAAGCCAGGCGCCGACCAACTTGTCGAGCGCATTGTGTCGCCCGACGTCTTCCCGGTGCAGCAAGAGCCGGCCCGCGTCGTCGAACAGGGC
>CBESWY010000270.1:0-3943 GCA_965533395.1 uncultured Myxococcales bacterium | reverse complement strand
CGTCAGAACGATGTCCTCGGCAGTGGTTTTGCCCGAATCGGGGTGCGCCTTGTCCTCGCCGAGGAGACCGACCGCGATGCTGATCTTCTCGGTGCTGTAACGGCCACGCGCCCAGAGCTCGAGGTATTTGGCGCCCGTCAGATCGTAGCCGCCTTCCTGGTCGCCCCAGTTGTTGGCGGGGTGCTGCCAGGCGACGCCCACCCAGGTGCCGACCTCGCCGACGAAGCGCATCTCGATGCAGGCTTTGCCTTCGTGGGGGTTCTTCGCATGGTCGCCTTCCAAGGTCAGCGATTCGATCGCGCCCATCCATCCGGAGGGGGCCCAGGGCATGCCTTCGAAACCGTCCCGGTAGACGTAAAACGGCAGGGGCGTACGCACCGTGCCTTTGACCAACAGCGGGACATTCGCCGTCGCCGCACGGCCCGCGGCATCATAGGCGTAGAGGAACAGCCGATACGGCCCCGGGTCCTTGGGCATGCGCAGCCGTGCGCCCTTGGCGCTGCCCTCGAGGACCGCGCCCTCCACCTCGGGCGGCACGGGCCGGAAGTCGCCGCCGGTCGCGTATTCACCGGACTCGCGGCGTAGCACCCACCGCACGCGGATCGCCCCGCCTTCCGGATCGGAGATGACGGCACGCACGCGTACCTCGTCACCCGGATCCAGCCGCGGTTCCCCCTCGATCACCAATGGATTCACCGTAGGCGCAAGGTTCTTCGGGGTGCGACCGGACCAGAGCTCGGTCATGACGTCGACCGCCCCGAGCGGGGCGCCGTCCGGCAGGAACATGCCGTACCACGTAGGGGTGGCCTCCATCTTGAAGCCCCAGGTGAAGACGTACGAACCGAGGGCGAGACCCGGCGCACCGGTTACGCCGCGCTCGTAGCTGTGCCGATAGAACGCGGCCTTTTCCGTGCTCGTCGGCTCACTGGGCGCGCCCCAGTCGTTCTTCGGGATCTCCCACACGCCCAGCGGTCCGAACTCGGTGAGCACATAGGGCTTGGTCGCGCCGCCCGCCCGGTAGCGCTCCGCCACCGACGGTGCACCGCCGTAAGAGTTGATGCCGTGAATGTCGATCGCGGGACAGCGCTTCTGCACGCCGTCGATGCGTCCGCCGCCGAGCTCGGCCGTGACGGTCATGGTCGGGTGAAACGGGTCGAGCTTCTTCACCATGGCGGCGATGTCGTTCACCGCCTTCCAGATGGCGGGATTATCGCCCTCGCCGAAGCCCTCCATCTCGTTGCCGATGCCCCAGAGGAGGACCGCCGGATGATCCTTGTAGCGGAGCACCGTCTGGCGGGCCGCTTCCAGCTGCTTGCGCACCTGCGCCTCGTCGCTGTAATCAAACCCGTGACGCTCGTGGCCCAGCCAAATGCCGACCGTCACCGACAGGCCGAGTGCGTGCGCCGCGTCGAGACGCGCGCCGATGTCATCGGCCCCCCAGGTACGCACCGAGTTCGCGCCCGCCGCCGCCAGCTGCTCGAGCGAGCCATCCCCGCCGGCGCCACGGATGAAGTACGGCTTACCACCACGCAGCAATTGCCAGCCCTGCTTCGTTTGGCGCAGTTCCACCGGGATCGCCTTCGCAGAGGCGGCCAAGGGCCACAGCACCAGACAGGCGGATGACAAGAGGAGCGCGTGCACGATTGTTTTGAGTAAACCCATCTCCTCAGCCCGTGTTCTTGAGCCCCGCCGCGATGCCGTTCACCGTGGCCAGCAGAGCGTCCTGAAGCTGCGCGTCGTCTGCATTTCGCTGACGCCGAAGCAACTCCGCTTGAATCAAGTTGATCGGATCGAGATAGGCGCGCCGAAGCTGAAGGGAGCGCCGAAGCGTGGGATCGGTTTCAAGTAGCTCGTCTTGGTCGAGGACATGGAGCAAGACGGACCTCATTTGCCTGAGTCGTGCGCGCAGCCCCTCACCGACCCCAGCGAGCTCTGAAGGCGTGAGCAAGGCGTCGTATCGCGCCGCGATCCGCTCGTCGGCCTTGGCCAGCGCGAGCTCCAAGAGTGAGAGAATCGACTGAAAGAAGGGCCAGTTCGCGGCCATATCACGCAGCTCGGCAAGTCCGCCGTCGTCGACTGCTTCCTGGACTGCCGTCTCGATGCCGAGCCATGCGGGAAGAAGCAGCCGGGTCTGGGTCCAGGCGAAGATCCAGGGGATCGCACGCAGGCCGGACAGCCCATCGCCAGACTTGCGCCGGGCTGGGCGCGATCCGATCTGAAGCGAACCGAGCTCGATCCCCGGCGTTGCGACACGGAAGTAGGGAACGAATGCGCTTTCCCGCGTCACTTCGCGGTATGCCGCCATCGCCCGCGCAGCCAGCGAGTCCATTCGAGTTCGATACGCAGGAATCGGGGCAGCAGGCGGAGTGAGTGTCGCCTCCAACGTGGCCGTCGAGTAGAGCTCGAGACTGCGCACGGCGATATCGGGCGTTCCGAATTTCCACTGGATCATCTCTCCCTGCTCGGTCACGCGGAGGCTTCCGTCGATCGAGCCGGCAGGCTGCGAGCGGATGGCGATGTGGGTCGGCCCGCCGCCCCGTCCGATGCTCCCTCCGCGCCCGTGAAAAAGGGTGAGATGAATCGCCCGCGAACGACAAAGCTCGACGAGGCGTTCCTGCGCTTGGTAAAGCTCCCAGGCCGCGGCGAGCCGCCCGCCATCTTTGGACGAGTCCGAGTAACCGATCATGATCTCGAGGCTGCCGCCAATACGAGCCCGGTACCAAGGTAGATCGAGCAGGTTCGCCATGACTTCTTGCGAGGCCTGCAGGTCCGAAATGGTTTCGAACAGCGGGACGACGCGCAGCGGCTCGTCGATTCCGGCCTCCTTTTGAAGGAGCTCGACGGCCAGCACGTCACTTGGCTGACGGGCCATCGAAATCACGTACGCACCGAGCGAATCCCGGGGCAGGGTGGCGAGCATGCGGAAGGTGTCGAGGACCTCTTGGACCTGATCGGAGGCGGGCATGTCCCTCGGAATCAGGGGCCGCTTCGAACCGAGCTCGGCGATGAGAAACTTCTGACGCTCCTCTTCGTCCCAGTCGCTGTACGCTCCGAGCTCCAGATATCGACTCAGCTCGTCGAGAACCTCCGTGTGCCGGGCCGCCTCCTGGCGAATGTCGAGCCGCACCATGTGCGAGCCGAAGCAGTGGACCCGGCGGATCAGATCGAGAAGTCGGCCCTCTGCGACGACCTTCTGCCCGGTCTCCTCGAGGGAGCTGCGCGTCAGCATGAGGGCGTCGATTAACGACTGCGTGGACGGTGCGGGCAAATCGCGCTGCGGTGATTCAGCGCCACCCGACTGCAGGCGCTCGAGCTCGTCCTCGATGTGGCGAAGCGTTTCGGAGAGCAGAGAGCGCTCCCTGCGGAGGAGCGCGCGGTAGGGCTCTCGATCGGTGCCGGCCCGTTCACGAAGCGCAGCGCTCGCCGTGTTCATCGAGAGCTCCTGGCAGAGGGCATCCACCTCGTCGTGGAGGAGCTTGGCCGCGGTCCAACGGCAGAGAAAGACCGCCTCGTGGGTCACCTTCGCCGTGACGTTCGGGTTCCCATCGCGATCTCCACCCATCCACGAGCCAAAACGAATGGGACAGGCGTCGATCGCTAGGCCGCGCCCCGTCTGCGTCCAGAGGGCAGCGTCGAGGCGCCGCAGGAAGCGCGGCAGCGCATGCCAGAGCGACTGCTCCAAGACGGCGAGCCCGCCGCGCACTTCGTCGGTGGGCGTCGGGCGGCTTCGATGCAGCTCGTCGGTATGCCAGACGGTCGAGATCTCTCGTCGAAGCTGCGACCGCACCGCGTCCTCCTCCTCCGGGGTGAGGTCCTTTCGATCGCCGTCACGGAGCGAATCCGCAATGCGATTGTATCGCTGAAGGAGCGTTCGCCGGACCACCTGAGTCGGATGGGCGGTGAGCACGAACTCGACGTTCTGCGTGCTGGCGGCCTCGTGCAC
>CBESWY010000269.1:0-3971 GCA_965533395.1 uncultured Myxococcales bacterium | reverse complement strand
CGCGAGGTCAGCCGATTGAATCCAGCGAGACCGTTTTTGCCCCAGCCGTATTGGGCGCGTAGGGTGACTGCGAAATCGGCCCTCTGCGGCGAACGGATCTCGGAGAACCCGGTTCGAAGGCCGTCGGAGTAGCCGAGGTTGATGGAGAAGCGGCGGCGGAGGTAGGTGAACATCACGCCCTTGGAGCCGCCGGGCGAATAGACGTTCTCGACAATCGAATAGTCCAAAAAGTACAAGTCGTTGGGGTTGATCATCGACTCGGCGATGAGCTCGTTCATGAAAAGGCCTGCCCGGATGCGAAACCACTTCCACTTCAAATCGATGAATGCGCGTTGAAACGAGAAATCGCCGCCAGCCACCACGCCGATGCGCATGTACAAGGCCACGAACTCGGTGAGCCCGACGCCCAACTGAAAACGCGCACGCGCAACATCGAACCCTTGGGTGACCTGCTTTTCACGCACGAGCGTGTCCGGGTCCGTCAGCGGCTTGGTTCGGTAGTTGACGGTGTACCGGGCTTGCACGAGGCCTGCGACAGACAGGAAAAACCAATCGTCGACGCCGACGAGAAGGCCGCTCTCATATCCGTAGTAGACCTTGACGTTCGAGTCTTCGTTGCTGGCCTCCAGCTCTGGCGCCACGGTGGGTTCCGTCTTGCCCTCGTCTGACGCTTCCGGCTCCGCGGGCGCGTGCAGCATCGGGTCCTCTACGGGGAGCGAACCGGTCGTTTGCGCCCCATCCACCTCGGCGGTTTCGCTATCGGCCTCAGCGTCCGGGGAGCCGTCCTCAGGTGCGCCGAGTTTCTGCAAGTCCTCGACGTCGTCCGGCTGGCTGGTCGGATCCTCGTACGGAAGAGCGCCCGCGGTCGGTGGCGGGCCCTCGAGCCTATCTTCAGGCTCGGCCGAGGGCTCTTCCAAGCCGACGTCCTGGGCCCATGCCGTGCCGCTGAAGCCGAGCGCGAGCACGAGGGCCATCGTCGATGTTGCGCGCAGATTCATCGTATAGAGACCGGGCAACGGGTATCACACCTTGGCGCCCCATCCCAGCCGGGCGCCCGGGATCACTCCCTCGTCTTCAGGACTGCAATGAGGTCCAAGCGGTCGAGCTTCCTCCGGACCAAAAGCGCGCTGGCGATGCCGGACGCCAGGACCACGGCGACCGAAAAGGCGTAGGTCTGGTTCGAAATGATGAAGGGGATTCGGAAGATCTCCGGGTCGGCCCAGCTTGCGATCAGAGCCTTGGCGCCAAGCGTTCCGAGAGCCAGCCCCAATGGGATGGCGATTGCGATTTGAACGGCCTGCTCACCGAGCAAAATGGCCGAAATTTCGGCGCGGGTGAAGCCGAGCACGCGGAGTGTCGCCAGGTCCCGACCTCGCATCGACACGCTCACGCGAGCATTGTTGTAGACGATTGAAATCGCAATGGCCGTTGCGAACAAGGTCATGATGAACGTCATCACCTTCATCGTCTCGTCGGTTTGTTTTTCGAAGCTCGCGATGGCGTCGCTCTTTCGCGCGACCGCCTGGATGGCCGGGATGTCGTTTAGCCGTGACTGGACTTCCCCCTCCATCGGTGCGTCGATCCGCAGCAACGCCGACGAGAACCTTGGGCTCTCCCGCAACAGGCGATGCAGGTTTGGCTTCGACACGTATCCCTGAAGGCCAAACCCTTCTTCGATGAGTCCCGCAACCATGAGCTCGCGATCGCCACGATCGCCTTCCTTGAGCTCAATCTCGATCACGTCGCCCTCTTTGACGTCGAGGATCTCGGCCAAAACGCTGGTCAGAAGCACACCTTCGTCCGGGATCGGAACATGGCTGAAGTCGAGGTCGAAAAGCTGCCGTAGCCGGGCATCGCTCGAAATACCCATGAGCACCGTGTCACGCCAGCGGTGGCCCGAGCGCATTCGAACGGCGGTCGACCGGATCCCCTCGACCTCCTCGACGCCCGGGACGTGTGCCAGGTACCCGAGGCTCCGCTGTGGCATCGCGTCGACGAAGCTCACCGTGAGGTCCTCGCGCTGCTGCCGCTCGAACTGGACCATCATCATCGGACCGTATGCGTCGTATCCAAATCGCCCAAGGATTACGATCGAGAGGGCCAACGCAATTCCGAGGGAAGAAAGAGCCGTGCGCCCGGGGCGGCGCCAGATCTCGCGAAACACCATCAAAGTCGTCTGATTCAGCCCGCGCGTGAGCCCCCAGCGCTCGATCGCTGCAGTTTTGTATTTGGCAGGCGCCGGCGGTCGCATCGCCGCCGCTGGGGGGAGGATCACCGCCGCGCGAACGGCTAGCGATGCGCCGAGGGCGCCGGCCAGAAGGCTGAACAAGATCGCATTCGCGCTGACGGTCAGGTCGACCCGCTGTGGCATCTGGGGAAGACGAAAAAACTCCGCGTACATCGCGAGCATTCCTTTGCCCAGCCAGACGCCGAGCCCGAGACCGATCAGCGCGCCGAAGCTCACGATCAGGGCCACCATCTTGAAGTAGTGGATGGCGATCGTCCGGTTGCGATAGCCCATCGCTTTCAGCACGGCGATCTGCGGGCGCTGCAAGGTCACGAGGCGGCTGAACACCACGTTCAAGAGAAAGGCTGCCACTCCGAGAAAAACCCCCGGGAGGAAGATGACCAGCGTCTCGATCCCTTGGATTTCGCTCGTGAGGATCGAATGGGAAAGCTGATGTTCGCGAGTGTAGGCGCCGAGGCCACCGTACGGCTTCAGCAGGCGATCGATCGCGCTCAACACCGCATCCTCGTTGGCACCCGGTTCGAGCTTCACCGCCAGGTCGTTGAACGCCCCCTCCATTTGATAGGCCGCAGCGATGGCGTCCTCGAGCATCCACAGGGGTGTGAAGCGCTCGTCATCGGGCATCAGCAGGCCCGTGTCGACCGCAAACACGTACTCCGGGGAGAGCGCATGACCGACGATCAGGAGCTTGCGCAGCTTGCCGTTGATCACCGCGGAAAGGTGGTCGCCGGGCTGGAGCCCGTGGGCCACGGCGAAAGGCTCATTGACCAGCACCTCGTCGTAGCGTCCAGGTTCGAGATTGCGCCCGGCGCGAAGGACCAAGCCGTTGAGGGGCGCTTTACCCGTGGGCGGGACGGAAATGAGGTCTCCTCTTGCGGGCGAAATCAGATCGTCCATCGGCACGCGCACCTGCTCTACGATCCGTGGATAGGCGCTGGCTACCCCCGGAAGCTCCGCGACTTGCCCGGCGACCGACTTCGGCGCCCGCTCCAAGTGAACGAAGACATCCGCGAACCGGTTCGTTTCGTAGTAGAGGTCCCGCGACTGATAGAGCGCGCGCCAGGCGCTTTGAAGCGCGATGTAACAGGCGACACCAGATGCAACGACGACCGCGATGGTCAGCGCCTGCCCGCGCAGCCGGACCACCTCCCGAAAAAGCTTGCGATCGAGCGCCTTCACCCTCTGGCTACTGTGCCTTCCACGAGGCGTAAGCGCCAGTGGCGTGATGGGGGTGGATCAGCGCTGCTTCTGGCTCACTTGCCGTACGAGCCGCCCATGTGGTCGTACGGGTCTTCGCCTTTGCCGAGGGCGTCCTCGTAGCCGATCTTGTCGATGACCTGCTCGAGCCCTTCGACCACGTAGGCGAGGAAGTCACGGCTCGACAGGATGCCCACCGGCACACCATTCTCGGTGACCGGCAGATGCCGTACACCCATCGCAGACTGCAGCTCCGCGCATTTGCGCACGTGCGTGTTCACATCCACGTCGACGACCGCTGTAGTCGAGATTTCGGAAACCTTCGTTGCCGCCGGGTCTTTCCCTTCAGCCACCACCCGGGTCACCACGTCACGCTCGGAGACGATGCCTTTCATCGCTCCGCCTTCGACGACCAAGACTGCGCCCACTTGGTTCTGCGCCATCAGTCGGGCGGCGTCAGCGACGCTGTCGTCCGGCTTCACTGTGATCATCTCGGTTTTCATCAAAGAGCGAATAATCGCCATGG
>CBESWY010000268.1:0-3977 GCA_965533395.1 uncultured Myxococcales bacterium | reverse complement strand
CCGGGCAGGTCGCCCGTCGTCAACCATCCGAGGTCTCCTCCTCCGAGCTCCAGTGCCTGCGCTTCGAAGTTATCTGGGGTCAACGTCGCGCGCAGCTGAACCGCCTCCTGACGCTTCGCGGCCACCTGGATGGCCGACGCTCCCTCGCCAACGGGCACCACGAGGTACGAGACGTGAAAACGTATATCGTTGCCCTCGCCCCGTGCGCGTTCTTCGTAGCGTGCGCGAACCTCTTCTTCCGTCACGTTCACTCGTGAGCGGACGCGCTCGTTCACCACCTTGAGACGAATCAACTGCCGCTTCAGGTCCTTTCGGTACTGCGCCATCGTGAAGCCCTGTCCGTCGAGAGCCTCTTGGAACTGCTCCTCCGTCATGTTGTTCTGCATCCGCAGATTCTCGATGGCGCCGTCGACGTCCGCATTGGTCACGCGGATTCCGCTGTCGGCCGCCAGCTGTCGAACCAACTGTTCGTCGATCAGGAAGTTTAGCAGCTCATCGTAGAGCTCCTTGAGACGCGCCGCCCGCTCGGTGTCAGTCGATGCCTCGGCAACCTTTGGAAGAAAGGGAACCGCACGCGCACGAAGGTCGCTCAGGAAGATCGCCTCGTTGTTCACGGTCGCCACCACGCGTTCGATGACGTCTGCACCCGCCGAGTTGGCGGTGAGCACGAGAACAATCGCGGCGACGACGAGGCGGCGAGTCATGGGCTTCTTGGGTTATCCTCGGTCGCGATCTCGATGGCTTTCAAAGCTTCGTAATCGATCTCGACGTCGATGTCCTTCCGAAGCCGCTCCGTCAGCGCAGCCACCGCCGCGTCTTTCCGCTCGCGGTTGAGCTTGTGCCGAATCGCCCGCTTGGCCTGTTCGTAGGTTCGAGTCAGCGGCGCCCGCTTCCCGGTCAGCATGATGATGTGGTAGCCGCCCCCCTCTTCGACGAGATCGGGATAAACCACACCGACTCTCGCGATCGTGAAGGCCGCATCGCGAATCTCCTTGGACGGCGACCCTTCTTCATCGGCGGTGAAGAACTGCAGGTCGCCTCCACTGCTCTTGGTTTTTTCGTCTTGGGATTGCTCGCGTGCCATCTTGCGAAAACCAGCGAGGTCGGCCCTTTTGGCTTGCGCGAGAAGCTTCTGAGCCCGGGCGCGGTCCTCGATGAAAATGTGGCTGGCACGGACTTGAGCCGTGCGGTTGTACGCATCCGGATCGGCATCGTAGATCGCCTGGATTTCTTCGTCGGCGATTACCACAGCTTCTAGCGGCGCGTCGATTTCCTTCTTCACCATTTGCTGAATCATGGCGTTCCGGCGTGCGCGCTTGATTTCGGGCTTGTCCTCGTAGCCCCGCCGCTTTGCTTCGTAGACCAGAAGCTCGAAGCGCACGAGGTTGTCGAGAAACTCCTTTCGGCGTTCCCGGCTCTCGAAGCGTGCGCGAAGATAGGGTGATTGGGATGCGAGCCGGTCAGCGAATTCGCCAACGGTGATCGTTCGATCCCCCACCTTCGCCAAGACCTCGTTGGCCTGAGCTTCGGTGAGCCCGTTCTGCGGCCATGCCTCTTCGGTGACGGGAGTGTCCTCAGCCTGCTTCGAGCAGCCTGCCTCGACTAGTCCGCTCAGACCGACCAGCGGCAGCAGGATCATGACGGCACGCTTCCAAGACATCGTCAGCCGGGTAGCACATATACCGCATGCGCGGCAACGGGGCCAAAGTTCAGTCGGAGTCCAGGTCGCCGAGGACTTCCATGACCTTTGCGCTCAGCTGGTCGAGCTCGAAGGGCTTGTCGAGGAAGCCGTCGGCTCCGTAAAGCGGCGACGTCATTTCGTTGAGTCGCTCGCCGATGCCCGTCAGCATGATGACCCCGGTGCCACTCAAGGCCTCGTCCTCGCGGATGGCGCGGCATACTTCCCAACCGCTCATGCCGGGCATCATGACATCGAGCACGACGAGGTCGGGTTTTTCGCGCTGGGCAAGGCGAAGCGCTTCTTCGCCATCCGAGGCCTCGACGACCTCGGCCGGTAGCGCGCTCAGATGCCGCGCGACCAACGCCAAGATTTCCAAGTCATCGTCGGCGACCAGGATCTTGGTCTTGGCGTCCGTGCTCATCGTTTCATCACTCCTATGTACCCCAGTTTGGGACGCATCGTCGTTCTGTTGACGCGGCTTGTCAATGGAGAGTGTCCTCCCGGTCGATGAGACCCACGCCCGAGGCCGCGGTCCAGCCCTCCAACCCACTAACCATCTGCAATTTTACGAAATCGCGTTCCCGATGAACGAGCTCTCCCCGGTCCCCTGCTCGTGCTTCGCCTCGAAGCTGGGCGCGGGGGTCCGGTCCTTCGCGCAGCACGAGGCGATCGTCGAGGGTCACGATCCGCGGACCGTCCCGGAGCAGGCCTGATTTGGTCGCAAGTCCGAGCGCGGCGATCAGAAGGAACGCGCCCGAAGCGAACAGCAGCGGGTAGAGCCAGCGATGCCTTCGGCGCCCAATCGCAATCCAGGCGAGCGCCGTGAAGAACACCAGGTTCGCGAACAGCAATACGTAGCCAAGCGCATCTTCCGAGACACTTCCGTACGCTGCGTCACTGATCGAGCTGCTGCGCTGAATGGTCGCCTCCCCTTCGAGCTCGGCGCGTTGCTCTTCGAGCGCCATTTCCGCATCCCGAAGGTTCTCAGAGGCCTTGCTTTCGTTTGGGCGCAGCACCAGCGCTCGCTCGTAGTTGAGGATGGCGCGCGGGTAGTCACCGGATTGGGCGTAGGAGGTCGCGAGGTTGAAATAGACGTCGGGGTCATGAACCCCTGCTTCGATCAGTTTGCCGTAGCTCGCGATCGCGTTTGCATGGTCGCCCCTCGAGGCGGCTACGTTGGCCAATTCGAAGATCCCGGTCAGCGAGGATTCGCCGGTCCCTCGAGGCGCCCGCTGGGCGGCCACCGTGGAGCAGCCCAAAGGCAGCGCGACCAAGAGCGCGACGGCCATGCAGCGGACGCGCATCAGCGCGCACCCCCCGATCGTTGGATTCGCTCGATGATCGCGCTCGTCCGTTTCAGACAGCGCTCCATTTCATCCCGGTTCACGCCGGACGCCGCGAAGCGCGCGAAGTCGGCGCCCTCGAGCTCGTTGATGAGCCGTTGCATCAAGTCGTCGTCGAAACTTTCGGCAGTCAGTCGAGCACGGAGCTGAGTGTGCGGAAGGCCGGCGACGGGCTCATCGAGCCGAGCGTCCAAGGCATGGGTGATCGAAGCAACGATGCGGTCGTAGAAAGCTCTCGGATCGTCAGCTTGAAGGGCGCTCTCGGCGTCACGAATGAGCTTTCGCTGAACGGCGCCCGACGTGGTGCCGCGTCGCTCGCGACGCCGGGAGACAGCTGCTCCGAACCAGGCCAGAATGAACAGGGTCGGCGGGAGCGCGAGGAACCACGCGAACCACGGGCGGTTGCGCAGCGGCGTCCGGTCCCGGGTCAGCGCGCTGTACACCCGAATCGGACCGAAGGTGGCGGTCGACGGCTCTGGAGCTGCATTGACCGGTTCGATTGTGGGCTCCGGAGGCTTCGTCTCGCCCGTCGCTGCGAAGCTCAGAGCTGCCGTGCGAGTCGATTGGTAATTCTCGGTATCGGGGTCGAAGAAGTGCAGCTCGATCGGTGGAACGGTGTGCTCGCCAGGCGATTCTGCGATCAGAATCCACTCCCACGACCGCGTGCCGGAGAGTCGGCCGTTCGCGAGCCGCTGTTGGTCCCGAATCGCCGGTTGAAGTGTACGCACGCCCGCGATCGGCGGCAGGTCGATTCGCAGGTCGTGCACGTTGCCAACCCCCCCTGCATCGACACGCAAAGTTACGGCATCGCCCGTCTTCACCGTGCGGCGGTCGAGCCGCGCCTCGATGCCGTAATTCCCGACGACGGCGTTGGCAGGCACGGGCGGCGGAAGGGGCTTGACCCGTACGGTGACCGGAACTCCGACACGCTCGATCCGCTGCGGAGCGTCGAA
>CBESWY010000267.1:0-4010 GCA_965533395.1 uncultured Myxococcales bacterium | reverse complement strand
AGCTTTGAAAGCGCCCTCTTCCAACGAGTCTCGAGGCTCTTCCAAGAAACACCGGCAACGTTGGCCAAGGCTTTCTTCGCATCCTCGCCCTCGCCGATCAGATAGAGCGCTTGCTGCACTCCCTCGCGCCCGTACTCCTCGTAATAGGCCTCCATGAAGGAAGAGACCTGCGCGAAGGCGAGCGACGCTGCCTTTTGAGACGGGAGAAGCGCAATCGACGGATGCAGCTGATCGAAGCCGAGCAGCTCGTCCGCCACGGTCGCCTCGTAGAGTAACTGCGCAGACGCGGGATCGTGTCGCAGGTTTGGCTCATCCCGTCGCCAGCGGGTCTCCAAAAATTTCGCGAGGCCTTCTTGCAGCCAGACCGGCGCCTGGTCGAGCGAAGCCTTGGTGAGCAGCAGGTGAACGTATTCGTGCGAAATCGTGTCGAGCCATGGATAGCCGTGCATGAGGGCAGCCGGTGACGCGATCATCAGGCGGCCCCACTTGCACAAGGCGATCGTTCCGGTGTTGCGGATGGCCTCGACAGGAAGCGTCGAAACGCGCGACAAGGAATCTGCGTCTGGATAGATCTCGAGACGGATCGGGCTGACCATCTTCACGCCGAGCTCCGCTTCAAGCGCCTCGCCGACGGCCTTCAGCGCGTCCACCGCGTATGGCACCAGAATCTCGTCGTTCCCCGGCGCGTAACGCACCTCGATGTTGTCGAGTCGAAAGGTCTCGAAGTTCTTGGTCGTCTCGTAGGTGTCGATGATGACGTCCGCGAGGCTTCCCAAGTTCCCCGCATAGCCTGGTTTCGCTCGAAGCTCGGCGATACCCTCGGCCGCTGCCTCGTAGTTGCCTGTGTAGAACTCGGTGAGCACTTCGAGCTCGATGACGCGCGGACTGCGCGGAGAGTCGACGAGGTACTGTCGAAGCAGAACTTGCGCGGGAACACCTTCCCCCGCGGTCAGCGACGCTTCGAGCAGCTCCAAAATGTCGGAGCGCTTCGCTTTCTCGGCGGGCACCGGCCTCGATACCGAGGCGAGCAAAATGCAGGCCGTGAACAGTGCGACACGCTTCATCGCAGGAGCCTTTCGTAGTAGTCGTCGACGGCCTGTCGGTAGCCGTCTGGAGGTGTTCCGTTCATCGCATCGAGCACACGGCGTCGCCAGGCGAGCTCGTCGGCCTTGGATCGGACCCCGGGGATTTCGACCCGCTCGGTTGCGCGCCCGCCCTGGGTTTGCTCTTTCCCGCCCCCGCCGACCGAGTTCTTGCTCTGGGATTCGAGATTCTTGCGCAGCCGCCGGAGCTGATCCGCCGCGGCCTCCTGCTGCTTGTTGGCCTCGAGCGGATTCGCCTGCTCCAAAGACCGCGCGGCACGCTGCATCGGCTGCTGGATGGCTTCGAGCTGTTCCGCCGCGTCTTCGGACACCGGCACCCCCCCGACCTCTTCACGCAGTCGGCGCGCGAGCTGACGGGTGGCTTCCTGAGTTGCGCTTTGACGCTCCGCTTGTTTTTGGAGCTGTTCGCGTTCCTGGTCGGTCAGCGCGCCGCCCACATCGGGGACGGCGCCCCTTGCAGCGTCCCGCAGGTCCTGCGAGCGCGCGGACACTTCACGCGCTTTCGACGCCGCTTCGGAGGTTTGCCCGTTCTTGCCGCGAAACATCATGGCCGAAAGCTCTAGGTCTTTCGCGAGCGCGCTTGCAGCCTGCGCGAGCCGATTGGCCATCGACAGCGCCTCGCCGAGGTCGCCTCCTTCGAGTGCTTTCTCGAAATCGTTCAGGCGTTCGGCCGCCCGTGCCTTGAGGCCGGACTCGTACGGCCCCAGCGCCTCGTCGTCGACGCCGCCGAGAAGCTCCGACACGTCCTTGGCGATTTCCTCGAGCTGGCCGCGGAGCTCGCCGGCGAGCGACTTCTCGTCTCCGGCCGCCCGGTCGATCGCTTTCTCGCCGACGCGCCGCGCTTTGTCGGCGAGGCGCTGCTGCTCCACTTCGAGGTCGCGGATCGTATCCATGGCCTTCATCAGTGCCCGCTCGCGAGGGCCAAAGCGGGCCTCGACGAGCGAATCTTCGCTCTGAGCAAGCGCCTGCGTCATGGCGTCGATCGTTTGATCGAGCTTCGTCAGCGCAGCTTCCGCAGCGTCGAGGTCACCGCTTGCAAGCGCTTCGCGCAGGGCTTGCAGAGCGTCTGTGGACTTGCTCGCCTGCTGGGACTGCTGGTTGACGAACTCTCCGGGCACGTATCGCATGGCCTGCCGAAGCTGTTCGCGCAGCGCGTCGAGGCGGCGATCCGCGCGATCCAGGGCGGCCATCAGTGCCCGCTGCAGCTCTGGGGTCTGCCCTCGCCGCAGCTCGCCGATGAGCGAGGCGATCTCGCGACGCAGCTGCTGCATCTCTCGTGCGATCTCGGCGGCGTCGTTCAACCGGGCCTCGCTGATGAGATCGGCCACGATGAGCGTGTCCTTTTCGAGCTCGGCCACGATCGATTTGTCCTGCTGCTTGCGTGCTTTGGTTTGGTCGCGGTTTCGGTAGGACGCGGCTTCTCGCTGGTGCGCTCGTTCGAGCCGCTTTCTCATGTCCAAGAGGAGCGGGATGGTCCTCGGACCTCGGTGGTCGCCCACGTCCGCGAGCAGCGCCTTGACGCCGTCGTAGGGAACGAACACCGCGGCGCGGCGTTCCAGAGCCTCGCGAAACCTGTCGGGTACGGGCTGCTCCAGGCGAGTCGCCAACGTCACGAGCAGTGCGTCCAACAGCTTTTCGAGCTCGACGATCCGATCGCGTCGGCGGGTGATGTCCGACGCGAGAGTGAGCGTGCGCACCGCAGAGCGACCAATGCCCGGTCCATCCACGCGATTGCCGTCCTTCGCCTCCAGCCAGACCGTCACCGCGTCGGCCGGAGCGAGCGCGAATTCGTCGAGGTGGAGCAAGGACTCGCCGAGCAACTCTGTCTGCGTTTGGTCGGACGGCGTCAGGATGGCCCTTCGAAGGTGCTCGCCGTTCGGAAGCTTGATAATGAGGGTGAGCTCCTGCACGCCGTAGTCGTCGGTGGCGCGGTGCTGTAATTCGATCGGCTGTCGCGCTTCGACAACCAGATCTTCCTGCGGAGCGACCATGGTTACCTGCGGCGCTTCGTCGAGCTGCACCTGGATCGACCGAGCCCGGTAGTCCGCGCGGCGTTCGCCGCTCGTGGATTCGACGTAGATTTCGAGCGGCCCGTCGGTATCGGCGACGAACGACGCGACGAACTGCCCACCGACGCGGTCCGCCTGCACGTGGCGTCCGGGAAGCTCGAGAACCACGCGCGCGGCATCCCCGATGGGCGTGATCGTGTACTCTACCGACGTCCCTCGGGGCACGACCAGGCGGTCGGCGTCTTCAACACGCTCATTGTCGCGATCCATGTACTCGGGAAAGAGGAGCTCGGCGTCGGTCCGCGCGACGACGTGGCCGGTCTGCGGGCCGTCGAGCCCGCCCGTGTCTGCGTGGAGCAGCGCGTAACGGCCGGCCGCGGCGCGATCGAAATCCAGAGACCACCAGGCAACGGCGGCCAGCACTAGGATCGACGCCAGAGCGGGTTGGACGAGCCATCGCCAAGGAATGAAATTGCGCGCCGGCGAATCGTCGAGCGAGCGCAGCAAGCGAACCCGCTGTGCAACGACGAGCTCCCGCGAGAACGCGTTTTCGGCCTGCAGCTCGTAGGCGCTTTGGAGAGGCGACAGTAGGGAAGGCTGCTCGGCCGCCACCAGGCCGAGCGCACCGCGCCCGCGCAACCCGCGTAGCGGCTGAATCGACCAGGCGACCGCGGCGGTCGTCATCCCAAACACCACCCCCCAGCCAATGCAGAGCCACACCAGCGGCGTCATCGGCCCCAGCACCCAGGCGACGAGCACGAACGAGGCCAGCCCCACGGCCGCCGCCGCCGCAGCGATCCGGAGCGCCAACACCGTAGCGGCAGCAAACCGAAGCCGTAGCCGATACTCGTCGAGTCTACCGGTGGTGGAGCTCACCGAGCGATCGTAGCGCCGGGGG
>CBESWY010000266.1:0-4078 GCA_965533395.1 uncultured Myxococcales bacterium | reverse complement strand
CAGTTCGACTCTGATCGGTGGCTCTAGGAACCGCGGGCTCGACCGGGCGGAGGTACCCTCGAACGGATCGCTTCGACTTCGGCGACCGCTGCCAGCCCCTCGTGCGCAAGCCAGGCCTTTGGAACTCGCATGGGCATATCGAGCAGCTGCTGGGCGTAGGCCTTGCCCTGTGGATCGAAGCGCAGCGATGAAACACCGCCTCCGCCAAGCGCGTCCCGGAGAACGAAGTTCAACGCATCGATGCCCGGGAGCTCGTAGCGTTCGACGCGCCCCCGAATTCGATGGGCAAACCAGTCGGCCACGGCGTCGGTCGTAAGCTGGTCGCGAAGCAGGGGCAGGAAGTCGGCGTGACGCGCCCGCACTCCGATGTTGGCGTCGGCACCCTTGTCACCGCTTCGCGCGTGGGCGATGGCAACGAGCGGGAGCTCGACCGAATCATCGAGGGGAAACGGTTCGGCTTGGGGGGCCGGATCGTCCGAACGCGCGATGGGCGCAAGGGCGGTCGGCTCCTGGTACGGAATCGGCTCACCGTCGAGGTAGATCATCGGCGCAAATCGATTGCGCGGAACCAGGTAACTCCGCAGCTGAATGAGCGGCGTGGGCTTGGGAAGCCCCCTGCCCCCGGCCGTGAGCCCGGTCACCGCCATGGCAAATGAGCCAAGCTCGCGAACGATCGCCGCCAGCGCGGGCCTTTCATCGTGGTGCATCGAGATCTTGATCACGACCTCACGGCCGTGCGCGGTTCGCGCGTGCGGTCCGTATGTGCTCTCTGCGCCGAGAATCTCGACGTCGACGTCGCGTAGGGCCGGATATCGGTCCCGCTCTAGGAGCCGCGCGGCGCGGTTCGTGAATTCGCTACCCAAGCGTGCAGCTTTGGCTGCAGCGTCGCGCCCCCCAATCATCAGGAGCGCCGTGATCTTGAATCCATCCAGGACCTGCGCACAGGCCTTGAGTGTCGCCGGCGGAGGCCCTCCGGTCGCGCCTTTCACCTCGACCCGATCGACCCCGGCTTGCATCAGCTGAACGTGTCGCCAGTCACAGGTGACATCGGGCAGGAGGTAGGCTCCGGGGTCTCCAATCTCGTAGAGCAACTGCTCCGCCGCGCTCCTCAGATCGACGAGGCCGCCTGTCCCCTCGGCTTTGGTGAGGACGAACGAGCCGTCCGAGCGGCATTCGGCGATCGGGTATCCGATGTCGTGCCAAGAAGCCACGTCTTGCCAGTCGGTGAGCAGGCCTCCGGTCGACTGCGGCCCACACTCGAGAAGATGACCCGCCAGGCTTCCTTGAGAGAGTGCGTCGAAGTCTTCGAGGCCCCAGCTGAACTCGTGCAAGAGGGGCCCAAGCGCGAGCGCCGAGTCGACACAGCGACCGGTGATGACGAGCTCCGCGCCGGCGTCGAGCGCTGCGGCGATGGGCCGCGCCCCGAGATAGGCATTGAAGCTCAGAGGCGCGGTGACGAGCGGACCCCCGTCGCTCATCTCAGCCAGATCCAGCTCCGAGAGCTCGTCGAGCCGATCGATCAGGCTATCGCCTTCGACCCAGGCGATGCGGACGGGCACACCGGCGTCGGCGGCCATGGCCCGAAGCGCCTTGGCGGCCGCCCTGGGATGAACACCGCCGGCGTTGGTGACGATACGCACGCCCAGCTTGGCGATGCGCGGCAGCTCTCGGCCAATCATGGAGATGACGTCCGTGGCGTAGCCAAGCGCTGGATCTTTTTGGCGCGCCCGGGTCAGGATCGCCATCGTGATCTCGGCGAGCGCTTCGAGGAAGATGTAGTCGCAGCGCTCAGAGTCGAGAAGCTGGGGCAGCGCAAAGGAGCTGTCGCCCCAGGCGCCGGCCGCGCCGCCCAAGACCACAACAGATTCTTCGCTACGCCGCATGTCCCATCCTTCCGGGCCTAGCTAGGACTAGCACGACCACGGGAAGCCTAGTCGCCATCGACAAATTTAGTGGGAACGATTACGGTCCGTCCTCGAATTGAACCGGGAGACCCGACGATGACCAACGAGCTTCTCTTCGACATGCCGCTGCTTCCCCATCTGATCATGAATGGGCTGAAACGCTATGACGATCGCCCGTTCGTGTTCCTCGGAGACGACGTCATCACGTATAAGCAAGTTCGAGAGAAGACCAGTCGCTTCGCGCAGGCGTTGCGGTCAAAAGGCGTTCAGCAAGGTGCGCGCGTTGCGCTGATCTCGGCCAATCGTGCGGAAGTTCTGTATCAAATTTTCGCGAACATGGCGGTTGGCGTCGTCTATACGCCGCTTCATCCGATGGGGTCGCTCGACGACCACGCATATGTCCTCGAAGACGCCGGGGTCGATACTCTGATCTTTGATCCCGCGCTGTTTCAGCAGCGAGCCGCGCAGCTCAAGGAGCGCGTACCGGGGCTCAAGAACCTTCTCGCGCTCGGCCCAACCGAAGTTGGCGAAGACCTCACCGAAATCGCCACGCAGTTCGAGGCAAAGCCGCTGGTCGCCCCAGACATCCGGCCAAACGACCTCAATACCATCGTGTACACCGGAGGTACCACGGGAAGGCCCAAGGGCGTCCGTCAGCCCTATCGCGCAGCCGCGTACATGACGATGGTGCAGATGGCCGAATGGGAGTGGCCCGAAGAAATGCGGTTCCTCATCGCAACGCCGCTATCACATGCCGCCGCAGCGTTCGTCGTGCCGACGCTTCAAGCGGGCGGTGCCTTCGTCGTGTTGCCGGGGTTCACGCCGGATCTTTACTTCGACGCCATTGAGAAGCACCAAATCACCTCCACGTTTCTGGTACCGGCCATGATCTATCCGTTGCTCGATCATCCGCGCGCGACGACCGCCGACTTGTCGAGCATGGAGACACTGTTCTACGGGGCCGCTCCGATGAGCGCGGCACGGTTGAAAGAAGGCCTCGAAAAATGGGGCCCGATCTTTTTTCAGTGCTTCGGTCAGTCAGAAGCGCCGATGGCGATCACGCATCTCAAAAAGGCAGAGCACGACCTATCAAAGCCCGAGCGTCTTTCGTCCTGCGGCCGTCCGAGTCCTTGGGTTCACATCGCGCTTCTCGACGCCAACAACCAACCGGTGCCCGAGGGCGAGTCCGGCGAAATCTGCGTGCGCGCGCCGTTCGTGATGGAAGGCTACAACGAGTTGCCCGAACAAACGGCTGAAGCGTTTGCGGGCGGCTGGCTTCATACCGGTGACGTGGGTCGGTACGACGAAGACGGGTTCCTGTACATCGTCGACCGTAAAAAGGACATGATCGTGACCGGCGGCTTCAATGTCTTCCCGCGTGAAATCGAGGACGTGATCGCGGCCCATCCGGCCGTGGGCCAGGTCGCGGTCGTTGGCGTGCCTGACGACAAGTGGGGCGAGTCCGTGAAGGCCGTGGTCGTCCTGAGGCCAGGCCAACAGGGGAGCGACGAGCTTGCCGAAGAGCTCAAGGCAGCGGTCAAGGAGGCCAAGGGCTCCGTCCAGTCGCCCAAGTCCGTCGACTTCGTCGCGTCGCTTCCGCTTTCGCCCCTGGGCAAGCCGGACAAAAAGGCACTCCGAAAGGAGTACTGGGGCGACCGGGATCGCGGCGTGAACTAGCCCGGTTCGCATTCGGCGCCCGCGGTGCTTCGCAGGAGCCCGCGAAACGCTTTGCGAGCGTCGCTCTGTTTTTGAACCGTCTCGTAGACCTCGCGCGCGATCGGCATTTCCACGCCGTACTCGTCGGCCAGGGCGATGACGGCCGGCGCACTCTTGACGCCTTCGGCGACCATGAACATCTCGTCGATGATTTCTTGGATCGTCCGCCCTTTGCCTAGCTCGAAGCCGACGGTTCGATTGCGGCTCTGCGGGCTCGTGCAGGTTGCGACCAAGTCTCCCATGCCCGCGAGCCCTGCGAACGTTTGCGGCTCACCGCCCATCGCGACGCCGAGTCGCGTGATTTCGGCCAAGCCTCGGGTGATCACCGCCGAGCGTGTGTTGACGCCGGCGCCCTGACCGTCGCCCATGCCCGCGGCAATTGCGATGATGTTCTTCAGGACGCCACCGAGCTCGCAGCCAATGACATCGTGATTGGTGTAGACGCGGAATAGACCGCT
>CBESWY010000265.1:0-4083 GCA_965533395.1 uncultured Myxococcales bacterium | reverse complement strand
GCACGGCGAAGCCCAACGTCGCCTATCCAGGAGGGTTGGTCCCCTTCCAGCTCGGGGGTGGTGGGGTCGTCGAGGATGGTCGTGCCAGGGTTCAATTGCATGGCCCGTGTCCACACCTGCAACCACAAGGCAATTCGAAAGTATCGCGAGCCGTCTTTGTTCAGAGCCCATTGCAACTTCTTGGCGGCCCCGTCCGAGGACATGAATCCTGGGCCGACAGGCTCGAGCTCATCAACGGAGTCGTCCACCGGGTCGACCGGATCGTCCCGTTCCTCCGCCGTCGGCTCCCGCATACCTTCTGGAATTGATTTGGAAGCCTCGTCGAGGTTGGCCTGTGCTTCGTCGAGTTGGGCCTGTGCGGCGTCTAGCTGCGCCTGAGCCTTCTCGAGCGCCTCTTGTGATGCTTCGTCGCCCTCCTCGGCACTAGCTGCACCGGGCGCCAATCCCACGATTCCAATGAATGCCAGGGTGATGATCCATCCGAGCCACCCAACTTTCGGCTCGAGGCCGTGCTCATTCTGTAGCGTCATCACAACTCTCCTGTCTGTATTTGACCGCCTGCCTAGTGAGCTGCTGTCGGTCCCGACGAGCCCGCGGGGACACGGATGTGCTCGACCAACTCTTGAACGTCCTTGGGGGGGGGCGGCGTGAACCGGCTGACGACGAAGGCGACGACGAAGTTGATCACCATGCCGAGCGCTCCGATGCCTTCCGGCGAGATTCCGAACCAGAGCTGATCCGGCGTGCCGCCCATGAACTTGAAGTAAATGATGTAGCTCGCGGTGAAGATGATACCGACGAGCATGCCGGAGATGACGCCTTCACGATTCGCGCGCTTGACGAAGATCCCGAGGATGATCGCCGGGAAGAACGACGACGCCGCCAGGCCGAACGCAAAAGCGACGACTTGTGCGACGAAGCCCGGTGGATTGATCCCGAAGTAGCCTGCTATCACAACTGCGAACGCGGCTGCGACGCGAGCTGCAAGCAGCTCCTGCTTCTCCGTGATCGAAGGGACGAACACGCGCTTGAGCAGGTCGTGGCTAACCGACGTACTGACCACGAGGAGCAATCCCGCAGCAGTGGAAAGAGCAGCAGCCAGGCCGCCCGCGGCAACGAGTGCAATGACCCAGGCTGGGAGATCTGCGATCTCCGGGTTGGCGAGGACGATGATGTCGCGGTCGACGTAGAGCTCGTTCTTGGTGTCCGGATTGCCGTTGCTGACGAGCCGTTCGCCATGGGAGCCTCGTTGCTCCGTGAAGGTAGGCTTTCCGGTGAGCGCAGCCCCGGCGACGTACTGAACCTTTCCGTCATTGTTCTTGTCGACCCAGGCGAGAAGACCGGTGTCTTCCCAGGTCTTGAACCACTGGGGAATCGACTTTTCGCCCTCGACCTGCGCGTAGTTGGCCTCGCTGACCGTCTCGATGAGATTCGTGCGCGCGAAGGCAGCAACCGCGGGAGCGGTGGTGTAGAGGATCGCGATGAAGAAGAGCGCCCAGCCGGCGCTGATACGGGCGTCGCGCACTTTCGGCACCGTGTAAAAACGAACGATGACGTGAGGCAGACCTGCGGTCCCTGCCATGAGCGCGCCGGTGATGCACAAGACATCCAACGTCGACTTCTTGCCCGACGTGTACTCTGTAAAGCCGAGCTCCGTATTGAGTTGATTGAGCTTGTCGAGCAGCTTGATCGTTTCTCCGTCTGCGACCTTGGTGCCGATTGTGCCGCCAAGCTCCCCACCGAACCCGATCTGCGGAACCAGGTGGTCGGTGAGCAGAATGCTGATGAAGATCGCCGGAACCAGATAGGCGAAAATCAAGACACAGTACTGGGCCGCCTGCGTGTAGGTGATGCCCTTCATTCCACCGAGAACCGCGTAGAAGAACACGATCGCCATGCCAATTGCGACGCCGACGTTGATGTCGACCTCGAGGAAACGGCTAAACACGACGCCGACGCCGCGCATCTGTCCTGCAACGTAGGTGAACGAGACGAACACGGCGCAAATCACGGCCACGATACGGGCCCCGTTCGAGTAATACCGGTCTCCTACGAAATCCGGCACCGTGAACTTTCCAAATTTCCGGAGATACGGGGCCAGCAAGAGCGCGAGCAGAACATAGCCACCCGTCCAGCCCATCAGATACACGGCTCCGTCGTATCCCATGAAGGAGATCAGGCCCGCCATACTGATGAACGAGGCCGCGCTCATCCAGTCAGCGCCGGTGGCCATGCCGTTGATGACCGGGTGAACCCCGCCGCCCGCAATGTAGAAGTCGCCCGTCGTGGTCGCACGGGCCTTAATCGCAATACCGATGTAGAGCGCAAACGTCGCGCCAACGATGATGAATGTCCAAGTCTGTACGTCCATGGTTCTCTCCCTCTATGACTCGAACGATTAGTCTTCGTGGACGTCAAACTCTTTATCGAGCCTGTTCATCAACCATGAGTAGATGAAGATCAGAGCTACGAACACGTAGATCGACCCTTGCTGCGCAAACCAGAACCCGAGCTTGAAACCGGTCCCAGGGATCGTGATGCTGTCGAGCGAGTCCACCCAGAGGATCCCAGCGCCGAAGGAGACCAGCCACCATACGCCGAGGAGTGCGAACAAAATGCGAAGGTTCCTCACCCAATAGCGATCCGCGTTGTCTTGTTTCGATCCGGTCGTCATTGTCGTTTCCGTTTCTCCGCCGCAGGCGGACCTCAGCTTTCCTTGAGAAGCGCCTCGACCACGCTCGGGTCGGCGAGCGTCGAAAGATCTCCGAGTTGATCTCCTTCACCGGCAGCGATCTTGCGGAGGATGCGCCGCATGATCTTTCCGGATCGGGTCTTTGGAAGCCCCGGCACGACCCGGATCTCGTCCGGCGTAGCGATTGGACCGATCGCCTGGCGCACTTGCTCCTTGAGCGCGCCTTGAAGCTCGTGCGGTTCCCACTCGCCCCCCGCAATCGGGACGACGAAGGCAAAGATGCCTTGGCCCTTGATTTCGTGCGGGCAGGGAACCACCGCCGCCTCCGCGACTGCCTGGTGCGCCACCAGCGCGCTTTCCACTTCGGCGGTTCCGAGGCGGTGGCCGGACACATTGATCACGTCGTCGACTCGCCCGGTAATCCAGTAGTAGCCGTCCTCGTCGCGCTTGCAGCCGTCTCCAGTGAAGTAGTGCGGCGGGTACTGAGAAAAGTAGGTCTCGAGGAAGCGCTTGTGGTTGCCGTGAATCGTGCGCGCCTGACCCGGCCAGGGGTGCCTGATGCAAAGCAACCCACTGACGTCGTTGCCCACGATCTCCTTGCCCTCTTGGTCCACGATCAACGGCTCGATGCCGAACAGCGGCAACGTGGCCGAGCCGGGTTTGGTGGGAGTCGCATTCGGAAGGGGGCTGATGAGGATTCCGCCGGTTTCGGTCTGCCACCAGGTGTCGACGATCGGGATCTTTCCGTTGCCCACGACATCGCTGTACCAGCGCCAGACCTCGGGATTGATTGGCTCACCGACCGTACCGAGGACCCGCAGGGTCTTGCGGCTCGAGCCCTTTACCGGCTCCGAGCCCTCGCGCATGAGGGCTCGGAGCGCGGTGGGCGAGGTGTAGAGCGTCGTCGCGCCGATGTCATCGATGACGTTCCAGTACCTACTCGCGTTGGGATAGGTGGGGACCGATTCGAACATGACGGTGGTGACGCCGTTCGCGAGCGGTCCATAAATGATGTAGCTGTGGCCCGTGATCCAACCGATGTCTGCCGCGCAGAAATGAATGTCATCGGGCCGAATGTCGAAGACGTACTTGAACGTCGATGCCGCGTACGTGAGGTATCCGGCGGTCGTATGAACCAAACCTTTGGGTTTTCCGGTCGAGCCGGAGGTGTAGAGAATGAAGAGTGGATCTTCCGACGCCATCCATTCGCTGGGGCAGGTGATGCGCTGTTCGGCCATCGCCTCGTGCATCCAGATGTCCCGCCCTTGCTCCATCGGCACTTCGGCGTCGGTGCGCTTCACGACCAAAACACTCTCTACGATGGCAAGGCCCTCGACGGCATCGTCGGTGATCTTCTTCAACGGGATGCGCTTGCCGCCGCGTAGCCCCTC
>CBESWY010000264.1:0-4113 GCA_965533395.1 uncultured Myxococcales bacterium | reverse complement strand
GCGCCGGCCTCACCGCCCTGGCCGCCTGCACCCGAGCTGCCGCCGAAGCCTTCGAGATCGGAGAGCGCCTCCACCGATTCCAAGCACGCGGCGCCGTTCGCACATCGCACTTGCTCGGCGCTGCAGACGTTCAAGCAGTATTTCCCGTAAACGGTATCGGCACAGATCGAACCGCCGCGGCACTCCGACGTTTGGAAGCACGCACCGCCCTCGTTGATCGGCTTCGCGCAGGCGAAGAGAAGCGCCATCAGCAAAGCAAAGGGCAAAAGAAGAGCTCGGGGGTCCATCGAGACCGTATGTAGCAAGAGAGCCGGGGGTGCGCGATTTTTGTACAGCGAAAGCCTTGCCTAGGCGCCGATCTCGGAGCCTTCACGGGGCGCGGCGCGGTATCGCTGGGCGCGTTCGTCATAGACGAAGAGCTCGGCGCCTCCACCGAGCGGAGCGCTTTCGAGCGCCGATTTATCGGGTCGAAAGCCGTCGGTCATCGGGATACGCTCGAGGCGCTTGACCCAGTGAGGCCGCTCCCGTGGGTCCAGTCCTGCGGCAAACTCGTTCCAGGCCTGCAAATCGAGCCCCCGATTGCCCTCGGTGACGACGATCGCGGCGGGTCGATCGAACCCGTCTTGGTGAATCCCGTACACCACGTTGTGACGAAGCGCAGGGAAGCCGTAGAGGGCATCTTCGATTGAACGGGTCGCGACGATTCCGGTTGCAGTGCGCAGCATGCGGCTGACCCGGTCGACGAACCAGAAGTCACCGTCGCCATCACGCCGTAGTGCGTCCCAGGTGACAAACCAAGTGTCGTCGGGCTCGAAGACGCCGCGCAGCAAGCGCCGGCCGGCCTCGTCGCCTCCGGTGAAGCTCGCGAGCGGATGGTCGGCGTCGAGTCGCGCGAGCAGGATGCCCGGCTCGCCGTCGTCGCAGCGAACCAGCAGGCCATGTTCGTCGCGTCCGAACTCCTCGGCGTCGAAGTCATAGCGGACCAGCTCGACTTCCGCGCTCCCCGGAAGCGGACGGCCAAGCGCCCCCACCTTTTCACCCGACGCGTTGGCGAGCACGGCGTTGCCTTCGGTCGCTGCATAGAACTCCAAAATCCCAACTGGACCAAACCGATCGACGATGCGCTGCCAGGCGTCACACCTCAAGCCGCTTCCGGCAAAGAGGCGAATCGGGTTTTTGTTGTCCGACGCCGAGGGCTCGGCCCGCAAGAGCTCGCGCAACATCTCGCCCGCATAGAAGACGACCGTCGCGCCGTATCGACGCACGTCGCCCCAAAATGCATCGGGCTCGAATCCTGTCGCGAGCGCCAGGCGGGACCCGCCCACGAGGCCGCCGCCTACCGTCACCAACATGCCGGCCGGGTGATGCAGCGGCAGACAACAGTACACGGTGTCGCGTGGAGACAGGGTGCAGGCGGCAGCGGCGCCATAGGCCGAGAAGGCCCAGCGTTGGTTGGTGATCTTGGCCGCACGGGGCTTCTTTCCCCTTCCCGCCGTGAGCATGATCATCGCCAAATCGCGGGCAAGCCCCGGGTTCGGCTCGTACCAACCGGGCACCTTCACCGCATCGGGGTCGATTTGCTCCATGTCGGTGACCCCGGATGGCAGGGAGCGTTCTTCGCCCACTCCGCCGAGGACGAGAACCTGCTCGGAGAGCTCCTTGCCCAGGGCCGCGTTCTCGGGGTCGGTGACGAGGAAACGCGGCGCAGAGCCATGAAGCGCGTCTTCGAGCGTGGCGCGCGAACGGCTCGGGCTGAGCAGAATTGGCACCGCACCCAAGCGGCTCAATGCCGCAGTCATCGAAAGGTAACTCGGGCGCGCACCCATCAATACGGCAACCAGCTCGCCGCGGCGCACACCGCAACGAATCAAGCCCCGAACGACATTGTCGACGCGTCGATCCGCCTGCGCGTAGGACAGCGCGCGTCCCTGCCAAAGAAAGAACGTCCCGTCCGGATCGGCGTGCGCCTGTTCGGAAAGCGCAAGACCCAGGCTAACCCGGGTGTCGGGCTGCATCTGCTGAAGAACGCTGAGGCGGGGCACCTGCCAGCGCAGGTTGTCGAGCTCTTCGCCGAGATCGGTCGCAGCTCGCCCAACCCGCTGCCACCAGGCGCCGACGGTGCCGACGACGGTCCGATAGAAGAGCTCGATGTCGAAATCGACCTCATCGAAGCTCGCTTCTTCGGGCTCTTCGAGGGGCGCCGGGGCCTGCAGCAGAGCGGGCTCGGGGCCGAGGCCTTCGCGCCAGCGAACCCAGCTCGCGACGGTCGGCCAGGTGACCGACATGGCCTGTTTGCCCACGACGAGGCCGAAGTGCCCGGCGCGCATCGAGACTTCAAAAAGCTCCGCGTTGGGCGCCGCGCCGCGAATCGCACGAATCGCGGATTCGTTTGCAATCGAATCGCGCTCACCGACGAAGAACATCACGGGGCAGGTGATGTCAGCGAGGGTGACGGTACGCCCGTCGACGACGAAGCCCCCGGAAAGCATCCGATTGTGAACGACGAACTCGTCGATGAACTTCTTGAGCGCCGGGCCAGGCCAGGCCACGAAGCCTTCTCCGCCCAAAAACCGCCTCCGCGCTTCACGCTTTTCGAGCGCCTGCCGGTCGTGCAGCTTCCGAACGAAGTCCATGAGCTGGCCGACTTCCTTGTGTGCGGCGAGCAGCTTGAACCCCGTGCTCGTCAGAAAACCGGGCAGGCCTTCGAGCTTGTCGAGCGGCGCGTCGAGTGCGCCTTGTGCAAGCTCGAACACGCGACCCGCGATGCTGTCTTGGATCATCGGAAGGTTCCGATGAATGTCGACCGGGCTTCCGAAGGTCACCAACGACGCGATGCCTTTGGAGCTTCGGTAGGCCGCGGTTTGATACGCGAACATCCCGCCCTGCGAGTAGCCAACGAGATGCACGTCGTGGCCCGTGGCTCCTTGCACCCAGTCGATCGCATCGCTCACCGCCTTGATGTGGTCGTCGAGGGTGCGCTTCATGCCGCCCTCCTCTTGCTCCGGCGAGCCGAAGTCGATGACCCAGACGTCGAGCCCCAGCTGCGTCAACGCGGTCACCCCGCTGATGTCGGGCGCGACGTCATAAATCTCCGCGGTAACCATGAGCGGCGGAATCAGAAGTAAGGGCGCGGCGACCGTCGGCCGGAAGTCGTCGCCCCCGTAGCGGCGGAGGCGCGCGATTCGCATCTGGTGGGCGACTTTGTAGGGCGCATGCTCCGGGTCGGTGAAATGTCCGAGCCGCGCGAGCTCGAGGGCGTTCTCGGTCGCCATCGCGACGCGGCGAAAAAGCGCTCGCCAGCTTGGTTTTCGGCCCTTGGCTGTCATCGTCTAGACAGTGACCCTAACACCGTGGGAGCGGGAATTGGAGCCTCCAGCCGAGGCGTGTCACAACCGCCGTCCCTTCATGACCGTGCTTGCCTCCATCACGATGCCTCACTTCGAGCCCCACGAACGGCTCGTGCTGCAGCGCATCGAAGGAGTGCTCGCCCGCCACCCGTACATGCGCGTCGACCTGGGCAACGGAGGTCCAATCGCCGTTGAGCTCGAGGGCGTGCTGAGCGCTAGACTCGCCTTGCTCCACACCGACGGCACCTCGGACGCACCGGCGCTTCGAGCCAAGCTTCGAGCTTGGGAAGCCAAGCTCGGAGACGCCGTGCATGATGAGGCGGGGTCCGAAGAAGTACGCCTTCGCTATGAGACTGCGCTCCTCCTCCATCCCGAACCCGAGTGCGCCGACGCGGCCGGGAGAAGAACGGCCGCAGAGGTGACGCGCATCACCGCGCAATGGGAGGCGCTGCGGGCCAGCCGCTCGCTCAAGTCCGTCCTCGTCGAGAAGGCAGCTCAAAACCGAGATTTCTTTCGCCACGGTGCAATCCTTCCCTTCTACTGGCTGCGGCGCCGAAGGATTCGCAAGCTTCTGCCAAGCGTGGTGCTCGACAACCCGCAACTTCGTGAAACCTTTTACGCCATCGAGCAAATCGGCCCTCTCGTCGACAACTTCGCATTCAAGGGGGCCGCAGCCTCGCCGGTCTCGTCCGCGGTCGGGCTGGCCGATGTCGCCTTTTTCTACATGCAGTTGGCCGACGAGTTTCTCGACGAGCTAGCGGCCGCG
>CBESWY010000263.1:0-4123 GCA_965533395.1 uncultured Myxococcales bacterium | reverse complement strand
GGCGAAGGTGCCGACCGCGGCTCCGGCGAACGCAGTGGCATCGACGACCGCGGTGCCGAGGTCGCGGTTCCGCAGCCATTGGAGAATCGGCCAGATACAGGCGACGACGGCAAGCTGCCCGAGCTCCACGCCGACATTGAAGCCGAAGAGCGCCTGAACGAGCTGGGCGCGCGGGAGCTCTTGTTCGAGAAGCACGCCCGAAAAGCCGAGGCCGTGGACGAAGCCAAAGAGGCAGGCGATCAACCAGCGAAGACGGCCGCCGCCGCCCAAGGTTCGCAGCAGCGCGAAGTAGCACGCGGTGAACAAGGCGATCCCCCAGAACGCGGGCAGCCCCCCGAACGCCGCGCTTGCGGCAAAAAGCAGCAGCGCGCCGAGGATCACGAGCGCGCCACCGCGAAGTCGCTCCAAGCCGACATTCTCGAGCGCGACCAGCAAGATCGACGCGGCGATGGTCGCTTCCACCGCGCGCGCGTGCGGAACCACGACCCCAAGCGCAGCCGCCGCCAGCGTCACGCTGTGCCCGACGGTGAAACCCGTGACCAGCACCGCGACTTCTCGAAGCCGCCGCGCGACTACGATCAGCAAAAGGAGAAACGCGAGATGATCCCAGCCGCTCAGGATGTGCTCGGCGCCTAGACGGAGGTAGCTGCCGAGCCCCCTGGCGCGTCGACGGGCCCCCTTCGATGCGATTGCGGCGGTCGGCGCCGTGGGGGAAAGGACGACGTCGATCGGATCGGGCCCCCGAATCGTCGACAGGTGGACGTGATTCGTCAGGGTCGTGAAGAGCTGACTGTGGAGCCGCTGCGGCGGAGCATCACAGCGCACCCGCCATTCGAGCCGAACCCAGCCGCGCTCGGCTGGGAGCCAGGTCGCGCTGGACGGCACCGCTTCACACGCGCCACCTTCGGATTCGAGCAACAGATGGCGCTGCAGATACGAACCAACCGCCGAGCGATCGAAGGGCCCGTCGGCTTGTCCGCTCGCGAACGGCAGCGACGTGAGCTCGAGCCATCGCACCCTCACCTCGGCGATTGCGCCGCCGTCAACCAGCGTCCACTTCGAATAGGAAACGCTCTTTTGGTGAGCGAGCGCCGATGCAGGAATCAGCAGGCCAAGTGCAAGCGCGTACACCGCGAGTCGCCTCACGGCTCTGCCTCGATGCGGATGTCGCTCTGTTGGCGCGCGAGCTCGAGGTACGCACGCACTGCGGTCTCACTTCGGTCCCGAAGGTAAGCCGCCTCCACTGCCTCACGTGCTTCTTCGAACGGCGCGACCAGTCCGTCCCGCCGCTCGAGCAGGCGGACGGTGTACTGACGGTCTCCTGCGCCAACGAGAAACGACTCATCGACTTCCAGCTCGGCCACGCGTCGCGCCGCACTCGGACCGAGGCGCTGCTCGATCTCCTTGAGCAGAAGAAAGCCCCCAGGCAGCGGCACAGCTCCACCTTCGGCGGCAACCCGGTACTGGGCGCTCCGCTGAAATCGAAAGCTCTGCTCCTCGTAAAACGCACGGAGGGCGGACTCGTCCACGGCCCTTGCCTCGTCCTCGGTACGGCGCACCAGGAAGTCGATCATGGCGGTGGCGAGCTGGTTTCGGATTTGCGGGTCGCGTTCGTGCAGGCCGAGCTCGATCGCCCGATCGATCAGCAGCTCCTGGTCGATCAAGCGCTGCATCACCCGTTCGCGATCGTCCGGGCGCAGCGTTCCCGTCTTGCGGTCGCCGGCGACCGCTTGAAGGGCAGCCTCGTACGAGCCTCGTGAGATGGGGCGTTCGTTTACCCAGGCGACGGCGTCGGCCGCAGGCTCGGCTGTTTGCGGCAGGCGCACGATGTAAAAAACAGCCAGGGCGGCGCCGGCGAGCATCCCGCCGGCAAGCAGCCACGGCCGGCTCATCGCTCGGAACCGGTCTGCAGGAAGATCGGCGAGGACCACGCGCGCTCTTCGCTGTCGACCAGACAGTCGTCGTCGACGGACGTTCGGAAATTGCCGTAGCAGGGCTCGCACTGGCCGCCCGCGCATCGAAGGCCCCCTCCATTGACGGTCGGCGTGGGCTCTTGCAGGGCGCGGACATAGTACAGGAGGTCCCGGTCGAGCTCCGCATACGAAGGATCCTCGAACTCGACGACACAGAGCTCCGGCCCTTCCGGGCACGAGATCGTCTTCCAGGGATCCTCGATCAAGGTGGCGACCGGCTCGTCTTCGCTCTGCTGCCGCTGGATGCGAATCACCTCGATGCGGCTGATGCGACGGCGTCGGTCGCCAGGGTTGTAGCACTCGCCTGCACAGATGCGTTCGATCCGCGCCTCGCCGAGCGACTGAATCACGTCGGGCGCGCATCCGGGTTTCTGCTCGAACGAACCCGCGGCGCGAACCTCGAATTTGGGGGTTCCCGTGAACGGAAGCTCGCTTCCCATCGGCAGGACGCCGCTCGGGCCGTTCTTCAGATCAAACCAGAGCAAGATGCGGTCACCCGACGTGCCGTAGACGTTGCGCGTCTGCATGGCTTCCCAGATCGCTTCGCGTGTCCGATCGGTCGCATGTACCGCCACGAGCCCGCCGGTGATGAAAAACGAAGCCTGCCGCTCCATCCACATCAGCTCGAAGGGCGGCCGCTCCATCAAGCCGTCGAGCGTGTACGAGACCGACTCGAGGTCTGGCTTACCGCGATCGCCAAACATGGACGCGCGCCAGGACTCGCTCGGCGCACCTCTCGCCTCGGTCATTTGACGTCGCGCGAACTCCTTGTAGCCGGTGCCCGGACGCGCGGTGTGATTGTCGCTCGAGGCAATGAAGCCCATCGTCGCGTGCCGCGGCGCCTTAGTGTCCTCGAAGTCGCCCTTCGCAAGCATGTACTGCACCGAACCACCGGGCCGGTATTGATAGGCGGGCAGGTAGCAATCGGTGCACTGGCCGCAGTTGTTCCAGTCCGGAACATCCTCGCCGGGCAGGGTCACGTGACCCGCCAGCGAGACCCGAAGGAAGTCCGCCCTCGCCTTCTCCACTCTCTGCTGACAGGCGTCCGAGCCCGGGTCCTCGCATCGCTCGCGAATGATCTCGCCGGCGCGCCAACAGCAGGGCTCGTAGCCTTCGGTCGGCTCGGGACAGGCCAGTCCGTCGTCGGTGACGATCGCCGAGCGGAAGTCCCGGTACTCTTCGGAGTTGCCGTGTCCGGAGAATACCTCCACGAGGCGTTGAAGGTTCGTGTCGTCGAGATCCGCGCGGAGCTGCTTGTCCCAGGTGTAGCCGAGCGGCGTGTAGAAGCCCCAGGTCGTGCCGTGCGGAATCACCAGGGTGTCGAGGCCCCATTCATTGAGCTTTTGGAAAAGCACATCAGGCGTCGCTGCTCGCTCGCGGCAGCTCGCGGGCAGATCCTTGCTGTTCACGCCGTCGGGGCAGAATGGATACTGTGCGTTCTCGCGAATGTGTCGCGCGAAGTCGAGATAGCCCTGCTGGTTTGGAAACGAACGCGCCGGAATGGCGAGGATCGGCCAAAGCGCGCTGAGCTTCGAAAACGCTCGCGTAGCGAGGCCTGGCGCGGAAATCGGGCGGGCCGGGAGCTCGTCGTCGCTGTCATGCTTGAAAATGACGTTCTTGTGGCCGTAGTGGGCCTCCGGCGTGAGCGCGACCTGTGTCCATTCGTAGCCGGTGAAGGCGATGGTATCGGGTTGTTCGCTCCCAGCGGTCACCGAGTTGCATTGACGGACGGAGTCTCGACTCATCTTCCATGTTCGCGGGTTGAGCGCTTCCGCGTGATCGGTCAGTGCGTAGAAATCGAGCTGCGAGCAGAAACGGGCGAAGTCACACGCATCGGCCGGCGGATGAACGCCCTCGCCTCCCATGAGCGGCAGGCCCCACATGAAGGCATCCACCGAGAGCGTCGTGTGGACGTGGAGGTCCCCAAATAGGATTCGATTGCTTTCGTTGGGCGCTGCCCGCTTCTGCCCGGCGACACGGGCGGCGACGTGCTGCGGTGCGAGCGCGACCCGCGCGATCTCGCCGTCGAGCTGCTCCTTGGCCCCTCCGTAGACGAGCCAGAAAGCCAAGACCAAGAGCACGAGGCCGAGGACGACCGTAAGACAACCCTTTTTCCACCAAGCCACGCGGGCGGAAGCATAGGTCGGGAT
>CBESWY010000262.1:0-4128 GCA_965533395.1 uncultured Myxococcales bacterium | reverse complement strand
CGTCGTGCTGCTGTCGTCACCGCAACCCACCAGGCCGAGTGTGCCAGTCAGCACAGCAATCACCATTAGTTTAGAAATTCTCATCATCCCTCGTTCTCCTTCAGAAGCGCCGGCAGCGAGGAGGTTTGCACATCACGGCCATCAAGCCTAGCCGGACTTCGGGAACCAGGGCATCAAGCGGCTGGTCGACTCTTGGTACTGCGCATACGACGGGTACTTCCGAGCGGAAATCTTCTCTGTGAGACCCGTAGAGCCCTGGAAGAGGAGCGAAAGAACCGCGGCACCGGCGATGGTCCAGTTGAGCCAGCCGGCGCCGGCTGCGATCGAGAACACGTAGTAACTCCACCAGATCGCCTGCTCGCAGAAGAAATTAGGATGCCGCGAGTATCGAAATAGGCCGGTCGTGATGAAGCCGGCTTCGGGGGTTTCGCCTCGGGCAATCGCCGCGTACTTCGCGGTCTGGAACTTCCACTGCTGCTGGTCCGCCACCGACTCCCCGATGAAGAACACAATGAAGGCGACCGCAGCGGCGTAGTCGAGCGCGTTGAGCGGCGTGCCGGCCAGTTGATAGGCCGCGTAGGAGGGCACGACGATGAACAAGAGAAGGTAGTTCTGGAAAGGCGCGAGGAAGGTCGCGTTCAATACCTGGAACCACACGGGGCCGATCTTCGCTTGAATCTCCTCCCAGCGATAATCCTCCCCGCCCGCCGTGTAACCGCCCTTGCGCGCGAAGTTGTACGTCAGGCGCACGCCCCAAAGCACGGTGAGCGCCGCCATCAGATTCAGCCGCGCGTCGCTGAACCCGACGTAGCCCGCGAAGTGAACCGCAAAGAGCGGCGGCGTGATCGACCAGAGCCGGTCGACCCAGGAGTATTCTCTCGTGGCGAGCGAGAGCAGCCAGCAAAGGAGCGCGATGCCGCCCGCTGCCCAGAGTGCCGTCGCGAGGGGATCGGTCGATCGATAGAGCTCGAGCATTTGCATGGGGCCGTTATTCAGACCTCATACAGAACGTCAAGGTAGCGTTCGAGCAGGTCGGTGACGACGCCCTGGACGGGGACCGTGCTGGCCATGCCATAGACTGGCGCCATCCCTTCTTCTTCACCGGGATGAGCCACGGCATGCGCAACGGCAGCGCGAAGATCATCGAGGAAACGCTCGGCGACCCCCTCTTGCGTGTGCCGGAGCGTAACCGCGAGGTGGACGCTCGACGGCTTGTGCAGGCCGTTGAGGTTCCAGTGGCGCTTGGTCATGAACTCCATGACGCTATAAATATTGAGCTCGTTGGAGGCGAACGCGATCACCCAGAGAGGGTCGCCGAGGACATGGAGCTGTGGAATCGCCCGGATGCCCTCTCGAATTTTCTCGCCGGTTTCGAGGATTCGGCGGCTTGCATCCATGTAGCCACTCTCTCCCATCGACACCATTGCCGCCCAGCAGGCGGCGCTGAGCGCCCCCGGCCGGCTCCCTGCGAACGTGGGTGAGAAGTAGAGCCCGCCAGGCCAGTCCGCGACCGTGTAGTACTGATAGTGGCGGAGGTCCGGGTCGCGGTAGAGCACGACGCTCGTACCTTTCGCCGCGTAGCCGTATTTGTGAGTGTCCGAAGACATGGAGGTGACGCCTGGGAGGCGAAAGTCGAAGGGTGGAACGTCGTAGCCGAGCCTCTCTGCCCAAGGCAGGATGAAGCCGCCGAGGCAAGCGTCGGTGTGGAAACCGATGCCGCGCTTGCGGGCGAGCTCCGAAAGCTCTTCGATTGGATCGATCGCGCCATGCGGAAACGACACCGCCGACCCGACGATGCAGATGGTGTTCCGGGTCATCGCCTTCTTGGTTGCGGTGACGTCCGCACGGTAGTCCGAACTCACCGGCACCTTCACGAGCTTGAGCCCGAAGTACTGCGCGGCCTTGTCGAATGCCGCATGAGCGGTGGTGGGCACGAGCAACTCCGGAGCGGTAATCCCTTTCGTCGCGCGCGCGCGGTCCCTGTAGCTGCGCATAGCGAGTAAGATGGATTCGGTACCGCCACTCGCGACCGCCCCACAGACACGAGCATCCCGAGCCTGCTTGGCCCCGAGCATGTTGGCCGTCATCGAGACGATCTCGGCTTCGTATTTCGCGATGCTCGGCCAGAGGTCGGAGTGGAGCGGATTCGTTTGCGAGGTGATCGCGTATGCCTCGTTGAGAAACGCGATGTGCTCTGGATCGCCGTGATACACAGCCCCTGAAACGTAGCCGTCCTTCCAACGGTCCGCCTCGCGCCGATCGAGATCCCGCAACGTCTCTAGGATCTCCGTTCGTGGCCTCCCATCGGCCGGTAGGTCAGCGTGCGCTTCAACTTCGCCCTCGTATGGCTTCGCCGACTTGCGAAGCTCATCCATGATCGGTGCATACTCGGCGTTGAGCTTTTCTCTCACGATTGGAAAACGCTTCGCGTAGCGGTACAGGCGCGCGACCAGAGGCTCGAGCGGGCCGAGCTTGACGTTCGCGAGGTCTTTGATGTCCATGCGCCTTCCGTACCGCAGCACCGGGTATTTCGCTAGCGCCGGCGGTCTGCCTAGCCGTTGAGCCGACTGTACATGGCCGTGTTGTTCTTCTGGATTTCCAGGAAGGCCTTGTACAGCTCGTCGTAGATGGACCTGTTGCGAGGGTCTGGTGTGTAGCGTTTTTCGATGGGAACACGCGAGGGGATGTCCTCGACAGCCAGCTTGCCGAGCCCCACGGCCGCGACGAACGCAGCACCTCGGACGTTCGCCGAAAGAGGGTCGGCGACACGGTCGATCGGGCGGTCCAAAATGTCCGCGAAGATCTGGCACCAAAGCTGCGACTTCGCTCCGCCGCCGATGAACCGAATACCTTCGAACGGCCTGCCGATGAACGACTCGACCCCGCCCATCAGCCAGCGGGTGTTGTAGGCCACGCCTTCCATGACCGCGCGGACCATGTGGGCGCGAGTCGTTCTCAATGACAGGTTCGAGAATGCCGCTCGCAGGTTGTGGTCGGCGACGGGCGTGTGCTCACCGTAGAGCCAGGGGGTGAAGATCACTTTGTCGCTTCCCGCGGGGGCCTCTGCGGCGAGCTCGTTGAATCGTTCGAATACATCCTCGGGCGCCTCACCCGGGTCGAGAACGTCATCGCGGAAAAACACGCTGTCTCGGAGCCATGTCATGCAGGCGCCTGCGGTTTCTTGCTCGTTACCAATGAAGTACCGCCCCGGCAGTGCGGATGGAAGCGATGCCATGTTGTGCAGCAGGTCGGTCTTCTTGAATGGCACGTGGCAGGTCAGCCAGGAAGACGTTCCGACGTAGAGGTGCCCTTCGAAGTCGCCGACCGCGCCCGAGCCGACCGCGGCCGCCGGCACATCCGGCGTTCCTCCGACGACCTTGGTGTTTTCGTTCAGACCGAGCTCGGCGGCGGCCGTCGGCGTCAAGGTTCCGATCACGTCGACGGAGCGGGTGAGCTCCGGGAGCTTTTCCCTTGGAATGGTCGTTTGAGCGAGCAGCTGGTCGTCGTAGTCGATGTTGTTGACGTCACGGTTGTCGGTAACCCAATGCAGCGCAATCGAGTCAACGGTCGCCACGAACCTACCCGTGAGTCGCAGGTTCAGATAGTCCTTGGGCTCCATGAACTTGTACGCCGCTTCGTAGATCTCGGGGCGCTCGTGGCGAAGAAACAAGATGTGCGCGACCGGCTCTTTCCCTGCCAGGCTTGGCACGCCTCCGGTCTTGCGGATCCAGCTTTCGAGCTTCAGGGCGCCATAGCCCTGAATCCGAATCAAACCCCCGGCGACTTCGGGCACGTACTTCGCGCCGCGCGAGTCCAACCAAATCATCGCCCGGGAGATCGCATTTCCAGCTTTGTCCACGGGAACGGTGCCCGCCCACTGCGAGGTTACCGCGACGGCGATGATTTGCTCCCTCGGAACGAGCTCGCGATCGGTAATCCGCCGCGTCGCGGTCGTGATCGCTCGCCACCAATCGTCCGGGTCTTGCTCGGCGCCGCCCCCGTCGCTCAAGAACAGCTCCGTCGACTCGACTTCAGATGCCAACACCGCGCCTTCCGTCGTGACGAGGGCCACTTTGGGCCCGCTGGTGCCGAGATCGATTGCGAGAATACATTCGGGGTTCATCGATG
>CBESWY010000261.1:0-4146 GCA_965533395.1 uncultured Myxococcales bacterium | reverse complement strand
CGCCGAACTCCAGCAACGCCTCGAAGTCGCCGTCGGTGATCGGATACTCGTATTCTTGCGCGGGAAGCTCGCCCTCTTGAATGCCGATTCGGAGCGCCGTGGCATCGGTCCCGGCCGCCGGATTACCGTTCTGGCCGTCGACGATGCGAGCTTCGAAGACGAACGGCGCCACGGACTCCTGGCAGGAAAAGGCCGCCACCAAGAGCAATCCGAGTAAGACGATTCGGCGGATCACGGCGAGAGGGTGCTTTACCAGTTCGCGGCGAGCAAGTAGATCAGCGCAGTGTGGGCCGAACCCGTTGCTTCAATCGATGAGCTCGCGGTAGCGCGCCGCCTGCGCGCCGAGCCAGGGTTCGCATGGCTCGATTCGAACCGAAGCGAGGCGCGCGATGGACGGTTTTCGTTTCTTGCCGCTTGGCCGACCGAAGAGATTCGGGTGGCGTTCGGAGCCAAGGCGCCATTCGCCGCGCTTGGCCGGGTGGGCCAACGGAGCGAAGGGTCGATCCCCGACGGTCCCAGGCCCAGCGAAGTGCCAGCCTGGATCGGCTACATTGCCTACGACGCATTCTGGTCGTCGCCGGTGCGTGGAGTGCCGCGTTTCGATCGTGGAGCGGATCCGGTCATGATCTTTCGGCGCTATCCGGCGCTCCTCGTCCTCGATCACGAAGAGGGTGAAACCTGGGTCGTTGGCGACGATCGCCAGGCGTGCGCTCTGTTTTCCGCTCGCTTGGACGAACTAGTAGGTGACACCGAAATCTCGCCTCCCGTGGTCGGTGCAATCGAAGTAGACGACGCAATGGAGCACCGCAAATCGATTGGCAGGGCGCTCGAGTACATCGGAATGGGAGAGGTTTACGAGGTCAACGTCGCCAGACGTTGGTCGGCGCCCTTTTCAGGCGATGCGCTCGAGCTCTGGCGAGCGATGCGAGTCGCCAGCCGGGTGCCGCTCGGAATGTTTTTCGATGGCGGGGACCATGCGGTGCTTGCCTGCACCATGGAGCGATTCATTCAGTGGGACGCCGGGAGCAGAACGCTCGTCTCGCGCCCAATCAAAGGGACGATCCGGCGCGAAACCACTGACGACGGCGCATCACACCGCCTACGCGCAGACCCCAAAGAGCAGGCTGAACATTCGATGATCGTCGATCTCATGCGGAACGACCTCGGCCGAGTCGCAGAGGTCGGAACAGTGAAAGTCGAAGAGCCTCTCCTCGTGGAACCGTTTACCGGCCTCTACCATCTGGTGAGCACCGTGAGTTGCACTACGCGACCGGAGGTTTCACTCGAAGCGATTTTGGAAGCGACGTTTCCTCCCGGAAGCGTCACCGGCGCACCAAAGGTTCGTGCGCTCGAAATCATCGAGGAGCTCGAGCAACACCCGCGCGGTATCTACTGCGGGGCCTTGGGTTTTATCGATCACGATGGCGGGCTCTCCCTTGCCGTGGCGATTCGAACCGCGACGGTTTCGAATGGACGGGTCTATTACTGGGCCGGTGGCGGCATCGTCGAAGCGAGTGATCCTGACCGGGAGGTCGCCGAAACCGAGCTCAAGGCACGAGTCTTTCTCGATGCTGTAGAATCGCTGCAAGGGGGTTACCAAGGTGACTGATCCGATCGAAGACATACTGGATTTTTGGTTTGGCGAGCTCAACGCGCAGGGATGTTCGACCCCGGAGCACCGAAAGCGCTGGTGGACGAAGTCTGACGCCTTCGACGAGTCGATCCAGCACCATTTCCTCGACGACTATGAAGCCATCGTAGAGGGAGAGAGAGAAGCCTGGCGAAACAGCGCGCGCGGCGCCTTGGCGTACATCATCGTGCTGGATCAATTTTCGAGAAACATGTTCCGAGGGACGCCGACGATGTTCGCCGCCGACGAGCTCGCGCGTGAGGTCTGCCGTGAAGGCCTCGATGCCGGCTTCGATGCCGAGCTGTCCTTCGATGAACGCGTCTTTTTCTATCTGCCGCTGGAGCACAGTGAATCGATGGCCGATCACAAACTCTGCCTGGAGCTCTTCGAAAGGCTGCTCGACTCCGCGCCCGAGCCACTCGAAGCAGATGCGAAATACTACTTGGATTTCGCAGTGCAGCACAGAGCGATTGTCGAGCGCTTCGGACGCTATCCGCATCGAAACGAGATTCTCGGGCGGGCGAGTAGCGAAGAAGAAGCCAAGTTCCTACGAGAGCCGGGCTCCTCGTTCTAGTCCAGCTTCTTTTGGAAGCGCATGGATACGACAACGATCAGGAACAGGGTCAGGCCGGCAAGCCAGACGAGCTCGGTCTGGAGCTCCGCGAATGATGCTCCTTTGAGGACGATGCCACGAATGACGCGCAGGTAGTGTGTCAAGGGCAGGATCGTCGACAACCAGCGCGCCGGCGCAGGCATCGCCTCCCAGGGAAACATGAAGCCGGACAAGAGAATGTTCGGCAGCAAGAAAAAGAACGACATCTGCATGGCCTGCTGCTGAGTCTTCGCGAGCGTCGAAAAGAACAGACCCACGGCGAGGCTCGCAGCGATGAAGAATACGGAGAGCAAATAGAGCAGCCCGACCGACCCGACGATCGGCACGTCGAAGACCCACGACCCTACCAGGAGGATCAAGGTCATCTGCAGGTACCCTATGCCAATGTACGGCACGATTTTGCCGACGGTTAGCTCCACGCTTCGGATGGGAGAAACGATCAATTGTTCCAGCGTTCCGCGCTCGCGTTCGCGGGCAATCGCCATCGCCGTAAACATCACCAGAGTCATCGTGAGGATGACCCCCACGAGACCCGGCACGATGAAAACGGCGGTGCGAAGGTCGGGGTTGTACCAAGTCGCAGGCTCCATTGCGATCAGCTGAGTGGGTACTACGACGGGCTGTCCCAGTCGCTGGAGTCGCTCGACGCTCAGGTCGGACGAGCGCGCAGATGCCAGGGACAGGGCGGTGTTGGTCGCGCTCGCGACCACCTGCGGGTCCGAGCCGTCGACGACCAGCTGCAGTTGAGACCTTCTGCCCGCTTCGACCTGGGCCCCAAAACGAGGTGGCACGACCAGCGCCACCATGGCCTCCCGAGACCGCATGGCGACGCCGATCTGCTCGTAGCTATCGACATGACCCACGACCGTATAGAAGCCTGTCGCCTCCATGCGCCTCACGAACCCCCGCGACTCTGCCGAATGATCTTGGTCGTAGACCACGGTCGCGATGTTTCGCACGTCGGTGTTGATGGCGTACCCGAAGAGGAGCAGCTGGATGATGGGAATGCCGATCATCATTCCCATCGTGAGCCGATCGCGCCGAGCCTGAATCATCTCTTTCCATGCGATCGACAGCATGCGGTTCATCGACCGCCTCCGTTTCGCGCTTCGCTGTGAACCATCGCCACGAAGGCATCTTCGACGTTAGGGTCGATCTCGCGGGCATCGGCGACACCCGGATCCGCGCCGAGAACCTCTTTCGCGAGCGCGATCGGGTCGACGCCGCCGAGGGTGGCCAGCCGAAGGCGATCGCCAAACGGGGCGACCTCGTCGACCGCAGGGTGTGACTCCAGCAGATCCATGGCCGCGGTCACGTTTGGAGTCGAAACGACACCAACGCGGATTTCGCGGCGCGCGATGACCTCCCCAGGTGTTCCGATGTCGAGAAGCGTACCCCGAAAGATGAATGCGAGGCGATGGCAGCGCTCCGCTTCATCCATGTAGTGAGTGGTCACCATGACGGTCGTGCCCGCCGAAGCGATCCGGTGAATGTGGGCCCAGAACTCCCGGCGGCTCACCGGGTCGACACCCGCCGTGGGCTCGTCGAGAAACAAGAGCGGGGGCTGGTGAATCGTCGCGCAGACCAACGCGAGGCGCTGCTTCCAACCACCGGAGAGGGTGCCGCTGATCTGCGCGCGCCGCTCGGTCAAGCCCGCCCGATCGAGCTCCTCGGGAACGCGCTTGCGGCGCGCCGCTCGACCGAGCCCGTAGATCCCCGCATAGAAATGCAGGTTCTCTTCGACCGTGAGATCTTCATAGAGACTGAAGCGCTGCGTCATGTATCCGATATTTTGCTTGACCCGCTCCGGCTCCTTCTCGACGTCGAAACCGACCACGGTCGCGCGACCGCCGCTGGGGTCGAGAATCCCGCAAAGCATGCGGAGCGTCGTCGACTTGCCCGC
>CBESWY010000260.1:0-4151 GCA_965533395.1 uncultured Myxococcales bacterium | reverse complement strand
CATGAGCTCGTAGCCGCCGATCGCAATCGCCGCCAAGATGAACGTCTGCCAAACCCAACGCGGCCCGGCAAACATCATCCACACGATGATCGGAATCAGCGGAACGACCGTCGCGACGCGGAGCGCGGTTCCGGACAAACCCTTCTTCATGGGTGGTTGTTCGATCGCGTCGTTCATACTGCGCGCTCCAATTTGCGGGTTGCTTTGCTAACGGTCACGTCTCCGTCGACGCCCGGAACCAGGCCGAATCGACGCTCCCTGCCCTGGTAGTCCCGAAGCGCGGAATACAGCGAATTTGCATCGAAATCAGGCCACAGCTCGTCCGTGAAATAGAGCTCGGCGTAGGCGGAGCCCCACAAGAGGAAGTTGCTGATCCGCTGATCGCCACCGGTGCGAATCAGCAGGTCCACCGGCCCCAAATCCATCGACGGCAAGAAGCGGTCGATTGCCGCTTCGTCGATCTCGTCGGGTTCGATCTCGCCATCACGTGCTGCGCTCGCAAGCGCACGCGCCGCATCGATAAGCTCTTCGCGCCCACCGTAAGAGAGCGCGAGCGTCAGCGTCATCCCTTTGCAAGCTTCGGTCTCCGCGCTGAGCGCTTGCAGGCGCGACTGCGCATGTTTCGGAAGCTTGTGCAAGCGGCCAATTGCGGACAGGCGAATCTCGTTGTCGAGAAGCTCGTTGCGTTCCGACACCAAGCACTCGCAGAGCAGATCGACGAGCGCGTTGATCTCCACTTCGGGCCGATCCCAGTTCTGTTCGCTGAACGCGTACAAGGTCAGCGCTGGAATGCCGAGTCGTCGAGCCGCGCGCATCGTCGCGCGCACCGCATCCGCACCGCGCTCGTGACCCGCTGTGCGTGGCTTGGTCTGCGCCTGCGCCCATCGCCCATTGCCGTCCATGATGATCGCGACATGCTTCGGAATGCGGCTAACATCGACCAAGGCCATGGCGAGCGAGTATCATGCGACCCGAGAGGCAGCAAGAACGGCTATGGGCCACGCACGAGAGCCAAAGTTGGCTTTAAATATTGATCTTCGCGCCATTTCTGGCAACTCTATAGCCCACGTGACGCGGATCCGCCTGCTTTCGAGCCAGGCCTGCGTTGAAAGAAGGTAGCAAGTGATTATGTTGGTCAACCATGGCTGACCGCGATTTCTATGCTGTTTTGGGCGTGTCGCGAGATGCAAGCCCAGCGGACCTCAAGAAGGCGTATCGCCAGCTTGCCAAGGAGCTGCACCCCGACCGAAACCCGGACAACAAAGAGGCCGAGGAGCGCTTCAAGGACGTCTCGGCGGCGTACACCGTTATTTCGGACGTGGAGAAGCGGAAGCTGTACGACGAGTTTGGGGAGATGGGGCTTCGCGAGGGCTTCGACCCGGAGTCGTATCATGCCGCGACTCAGGGTGCCGCCGGCTCTGGTGGGTTCGATTTCGGGGACATCTTCGGGGCAGCAGCTCGGGGTCAACGAGCCGGTGGTCAGGGCGGCCACTTCGAGTTTAATCTGGAAGATATCTTGGGTGGCGCCGGAGCCGGCCGAGGCGGCTACGTACGAGTTCCCCGAAAAGGCACTGACCTCCGTTCCGAGGTGACGGTGGATTTCCGGGACGCGGTTCTCGGCTGCACCAAGGAGCTGAGCCTCCGCACGGACGAAGGGGATCGAACCCTCAAGGTCCGGATCCCGGCCGGGGTTCGCAACCAGGGCAAGATCCGGCTGCGTGGCCAGGGCGGCCAAGGGTTCCAGGGTGGCCCTCGGGGTGACCTGGTTCTGGAGGTGAAGGTCCGCAAGCACCCCTACTTCTCGATGCGTGGCAAGCAGCTGCACGTGAAGGTGCCGGTGACCCCGCTCGAAGCGTACGCCGGCGCGAAGGTGAACGTGCCGACGCCCGAAGGCATGGTGCAGCTCTCGATCCCAGCGGGCTCCAAGAACGGCTCCAAGCTGCGACTGCGTGGCAAAGGGATTCAGCCGAAGGACAAGCCCAGGGGGGACCTGATTGCGCACCTCGAGATCGTTCTGCCGAAGGGAGGCGACGAAGGGGTCGAGGCGGCCTTGAAGACCGTTCAGGATGCCTTCGACGACGACCCGCGCGCGAGCCTCCAGCTCTGAGTGTTTCACGTGCAACATTCCTAAGACGAGGCCGAGGGCCCGAGATGTTTCACGTGAAACATGGCCGGCGAGGCGTGTTTGACCGCCGCGTCCCGCTGGGCTTAGATCCCCACAATGGGCTTTGACCACCAAATCCAGGAAGCCCTCGACGCGCTCGAAACCTCCGGCCTCCTGCGAAAGCCGCTCCGAATCTCGGGCCCGCAGGGTCCCGAAGTCCTGATCGACGGTAAGCCGGTCCTCTGCCTCTGTTCCAACAACTATCTGGGCCTCGCCAGCCATCCGGCCATCGCTGCGGCCGCAAAGGACTCACTGCTTCTCGACGGGGTTGGCGCGGCTTCGTCGCGTTTGATCACCGGCACGATGGATGCCCACCGAGAGGCCGAGCGCGCATTCGCCGACTTCATCGGCGCTCCCGCGGCCGCGCTGTTCTCAAGCGGCTACGCCGCCAACGTGGGCAGCATCCAAGCGCTCGTCGGCCCAGGTGACATCGTCTTCAGCGATGCGCTCAACCACGCCAGCCTCATCGACGGCTGCCGCCTCTCCCGCGCCGAGATCCATGTCTACGCGCACCGAAGCCCGGGCGATCTGAAGTCGCTGTTGGAGCAGCACCGAGGGAGAGCCAGGCGCGCGCTCGTGGTCACGGATTCGCTCTTTTCGATGGACGGCGTGACCGCCCCACTCCAAGAGATTGCGAGGCTCGCCGATGCCTTCGACGCCGGCCTGCTCGTGGACGAAGCGCACGCCCTCGGAGTGCTGGGGCCGAACGGCCGGGGCCTTGCCGCTGCCACCGGCGTCAAGCCAGACCTCGTCATCGGGACCCTCGGTAAGTCCTTCGGTGTGGCCGGCGCCTTCGTTGCGGCAAGTGAGCCCGCGGTTGCTCTCATTCGCAATAGAGCCCGAAGCTTCGTCTACTCGACCGCACCCCCTCCAATGCTCGCCCGCGCGGCGATCGCAGCCCTCGCACTGGTTCGTGATGCGGCGGATGCGCGCCGCGCCTTGCTCGATCACGCTGCCACGCTTCGCGCGGGGCTACGGGACCTGGGCTTTGACGTGCCCGACGGCGAGTCTCAGATTCTCCCTGTCTTGATAGGTGACAACGATCGTACGATGCGGCTCTCGGCGGAGCTCCTCGACGGAGGTGTCTTCGTCCAAGGCATTCGGCCACCGACCGTGGCACGAGGAACCGCGAGGCTTCGACTGACGCCCATGGCGACACATCGACCGGAACAGATCGCAAGGGCGATCAGCGCATTCGCATCGCTGCGCAACTCGAGATAGGAGGCCCAACATGAAGGGCGCGTTCATTACGGCGACGGGCACGGGAGTTGGCAAAACATGGCTTGCAGCCGCGCTTGCAAGTGCCTGCGTGCAGCGGGGCAAACACGTCGCTGCGATCAAACCGATTGAGACTGGCGTCGACCCGGATCCTCTCGATGCACTTGCGCTCGCGCACGCGTGCGGTGATGCGTCCTTGGCGAACGCCGCCGGTCTGTATCGCGCGAAGGAACCGCTGGCACCGTACGCGATCGAAAAGCGCGGAGGCCCGAGCATCGGTTCGTTGAGCGCACTCGCCAAACGGGTGCGCGAGCTTTCAAGCGACGCAGACTACGCGATCGTCGAAGGCGCTGGCGGGGTGCTCGTCCCACTCGATCGCGAACACACGATCGCGGACTTCGCGGCGCTGCTCGACCTGCAAACCGTTCTCGTCGCCCGCAATGCGCTCGGGGTTCTGTCGTACACACTCACCGCGGTGGAAGCGCTTCGCAAGAGGAAGATTTCGGTCCGTGCAATCGTGCTCAACCACGTGGATCGAAGCGACAAAGACGACCTCAGTCGCAGCTCGAATGCAGACGTGCTCGCGGACTACATCCCGCGCATTCCCATCCTGTGTGCGCCACGGGTACAGAGTCCTGCCGACCTGATCGACACCGCTTCACTGCTCCTCAACGCGCTGAAAATATAGGTTTTCTGCTATTCCGGAAAGGTATCGATCGCGATACTTGCTTCAGAACTTTCCTGATACCATCAGCCCGGTCGGCGAGAA
>CBESWY010000259.1:0-4161 GCA_965533395.1 uncultured Myxococcales bacterium | reverse complement strand
GTGCCGATGGTCATGCCCCCAACCAGGACGAGGCCGATGCTGTTGCGGGCCTCGGCGCCCGGTCCGGAGACGAGCGTCAGGGGAAAATGACCAAACACGGTCGCTAACGTGGTCATCAGAATGGGCCTGAGGCGTGTGGCGGAGGCTTGCTTGATCGCGTCGAGCTTGCTGTGGCCCTCTCGCTGAAGCGCGTTGGCGAACTCGACGATCAGGATGCCGTTTTTCGAGATCAGTCCGATCAGGGTCACGAGACCCACTTGCGAATAGACGTTCAGCGTCGTCGTCCAGCCGTCCGTGAAAAAGCTCATGTTCGGATCGGGCATCTTTAGGAACGTGAAGATCGACGCGCCAAACATGGCCAGTGGAACCGAGCCCGCTAGAATCACGAAGGGATCCCGAAAGCTGTTGAACTGGGCCGCCAGGACCAAGAAGATCAACAGGATCGCAAGGCCGAAGGCCGGAACGAAAGTGTTCGCCTCCTTGCGCAGCTGACGTGATTCGCCCGTATAGTCGATGGTGTAGCCCTGGGGCAGAAGGTTCTTGGCCTCGGTCTCGAGAAAGCCGAGCGCTTCGTCGAGAGGCCGAATCGCGACGCCCGAGAGCGTCACGGCATTGAGCTGCTGGAAGCGATTGAGCGATCGCGGGGTCACGGTGTCTTTGATGGTCGCGAAGGTGCTGAGCGGAATCAGCGCGCCCGAAGGGCCGGTGATGTAAATGTCCGCGAGCTGCTCGGGGGTGAGCCTCTCTTTGCGCGCCAGCTGAGGAATCACTTTGTAGCTGCGGCCAGCCACACTGAACCGGTTGACGTAGTTGCCGCCAGCCGCTGCCGCGAGCTGCTGGCCGACCTGTCGAAGGTCCAAGCCGAGCTCCGCCACCGCGTCCCGGTCCAAGACGATTTCGGATTCCGGTTGGTCGATTTTGACGTCGATGATCGGCGGAAACGCGAACATCCCGCTTTCGGTGGCCCTCCTTTGAAGCTCCTCGACGAGGCCGAGTATCTGAGGCGTCTCGGCGGTGGAGGCAATCACCACTTCGACGGGAAACTGTCCACCGCCGGGAAGCGCCGGTGGCAAGACCGGAAAGGTGCGGATGCCTGGAAGCGCTGACATCTTTTCGGTGAGCTCGGGCAAGACCTCGAAGACCGTCCGGTCGCGCTCGGCCCAGGGCGTGAGGCCGACGCCCCAAAACCCACCGCCTGGCGTCGTGATTTGAAACGTGAACTGCGCTTCGGGGATGGACACCGCCTCTTCGTGGATGGCGTCGACGAAGGGACCCAGCTGGTCGAGGGTTGCGTTCGACGGCGTCTCGAGAATCCCAAAGATCACGCCCTGGTCCTCGGCGGGTGCGAGCTCGCGCGCCGACATGCTGAACATCACGAGACCGAGCGCGCTCAGGCAGAGCCAAACGATGTAGACACTGATTCGGTTGTCCAGCGCGAACGCGAGGTGACGCGAGTACGTGTTCCTGAGCCGTTGGAACCCACGATCGATTCGAGCGCTGAGGCCTCGCTCGCTCTTGTGCTCGTTCAAGAATCGGGCGGACATCACCGGGGAGAGGGTCAAGGCCACGACTCCGGAAATCATCACGGCCCCGGCGAGCGTGAGCGCGAACTCTCGAAACAGCGAACCGGTGAGCCCGCCCTGAAATGCAATCGGCGTGTACACGGCGGCCAACGTGATGGTCATCGCGATGATCGGCGTGACGAGCTCCCGGGCGCCGACGATCGCGGCCTCGGTCCGTGACAAGCCGTCTCGAAGGTGCCGTTCGACGTTCTCGACCATCACGATCGCGTCGTCGACCACGAGCCCGACGGACAGCACGATGGCGAGCAAGGTGAGGAGGTTGAGCGTGAACCCGAAGAGCTGCATCAGGAATACAGCCCCGATCAACGAAACGGGGATCGCGACCACGGGCACGAGCACGGAGCGAAACGAACCGAGGAAGAAGAAGATGACGACGACAACGATGAGAAGCGTTTCCAAGAGCGTCGTCACGACTTCTTTGATCGCGTCCTCGATGTAGGCCGTTGCATCGTATGCGACCGTCGCCTCGAGCTGACTCGGAAGGTCCCTCTTGATGTCTTCGAGCTCTGCCCGAACGTCACGAATGACATCGAGCGCGTTGGCGTTGGGCAGCACAAAGGCGCCGATGAAGACCGCCGTCTGCCCCGTGAAGTTGACGCGCTCGTCGTAGCTCTCCGCCCCAAGCGCCACGGTGCCAACGTCCTCGATCCGGATGATGGCCCCGTCCTGTTCGCGGATCACGAGCCTCTTGAACTCCTCCACCGACGCGAGATCGGTGTTCGCCGTCAGGTTCACCCGAATCAATGAACCCTTGGTTTGCCCGACCGCGGCCAGGTAGTTGTTTGCGGCGAGCGCACGCTGGACGTCGGTGGGCGTGACCCCGTGCGCCGCCAGCCTGCTGGGGTCGAGCCAAATCCGCATCGCGAACGTGCGTGCCCCGAGGATTTCGGCCTTCTGCACCCCCCGAATCGCGGAAAGGCGGGGCTGGACGATTCGAACGAGGTAGTCGGTGATTTCGTTTTGTTCGAGAAAGTCCGACGAGAAGCTCAGGTAGGCCGAGGCGAATTGACTCTCGACCGACTCGATGTTGAGGATCGGAACCTCCGCCTCGGGAGGGAGGTCGCCGCGCACCTGGTCGACCTTCGAGCTGATCTCGGAAAGCGCGCGAATCGAATCCTGGTTGAGCCGTAGGTTGGCGCGGATGATGGATACGCCCTGCGTGCTTTGCGACGCGATGTAGTCGATGCCGTCGGCCGCCGAAATTGCCCGTTCGAGCGGCGTCGTGATGAAGCCGCGCACCAGCTCCGCGTTGGCGCCCACGTAGGCGGTCGTGACGGTGATTGCGGCGTTCTCGTTGCGCGGATACTGTCGCACGTTCAGTGAGCGGATCGCCTGAAGGCCGGCGATGACGATCACGAGGTTCACGACAATCGCGATGACGGGGCGGCGGATGAAGAGGTCGGTCAGCTTCATGACGCGTTCAACGGTCCCGGTTCATTGATCGTCAGGCGTAGGGTTCTCGCTCACTTTGGGGGCAAGCGCGTTGTTGACCACGATCGAGGTACCGTTTTGCAGCTTGAAGGCTCCGGTCGACACGATGGTCTGCCCAGCCTCGAGCCCCGAAACGACGACTCTCAGGTCGCCTCGCCGCTCCCCCACTCGAACGAACACCTGCTCGACGGTGAGCTCGCCTTGTCCTTCTGTTTCGTTCTCACCGCCACGAACGAGGAAAACCGAATCTCCGTACGGCGCATAGAGCAAGGCGGTTTCCGGAATGAGCAACACGTCCCGCAGATCCGGAAGTGAGACTTTGACATCGACGAACATGCCGGGCCGAAGCCGTTCGTCCGGGTTGTCCACCAAGGCTCGGATCAGCACGTTTCGCGTGCTTGCATCGATCCGCGTATCGATGCTGTCGACCTCGCCAACCCAGGCACGGTCGCCGAACGTGTCGCCAGTGATCGTGACCTCTTGCCCGACTTGAATCTCGGCCAAGGCCTGCTGCGGGACCCGGAAGTCGACGTACGCCGGATTGGACGCGTCGAGCGCCACGATCTGGGTGCCAGGCTGAAGGAACTCTCCGACATCGACCTTGCGGATCCCGAGGCGGCCGGAAAACGGAGCCCGGATCGTCTTTTTGGAAATGACCGAGGAGACATTTCGAACGGCCGCGCGCGCCCGTGCTGCCTTTGCGATCGCCATGTCGAGGTCCGCCTGACTGCGGGCATCCCTCTCGAGAAGGTTCTTGGTGCGACCAAGCTCCGCCTCCGCAAGTCTGGCGTCCGCTTCCGCCGCAGTGAGCTCGGCGCGCTCGGTCGATGTATCCATCCGTAGGAGCAGGGCGCCCTCTTTGACTTCCTGCCCCGACTCGAAGCGAATCTCCCGGACGGTTCCCGGAATCTCTGCGGTCAGCATCACGCCCATGACGGGCTGGACCGAGCCGATCGCAACGATGGAGGAACCCCAGCGGTCGCTCGCCACGGGCGCGGTGGTCACGGCCTCGGGTGGAGGCTTGAACGACTCGCCCGCCCGGATCATCGCGGCAATCTGAGCGCCCTTTGTCCCGCCCAGCACGATGAGCACGGCTAGCAGAGCAGCCAGCGCGATTAGAACTTGCTTGGTTCTCGACTTCATGACG
>CBESWY010000258.1:0-4173 GCA_965533395.1 uncultured Myxococcales bacterium | reverse complement strand
GTAGACGCGAATAAGCGTGAGACGTCGGTCGGCTCGGACGTCGCGCCCGCCCTCAAGGGTCGCTTCGCGCCTGTTGGTACGCTTGCCGGAGGACTTCGACCGAGCGTTTCAGAGCCTCTCGCTCTTCCGCATCCATTTCGGGCTCGATGACCTCGACGGCCCCACTTCGGCCGACGATGGTCGGGAGTGAGATCGCGACGTCACGAATCCCGACAGCGCCTTCCTGTACGCGCGAGATGGTCAGAATTCGTCGGCCTGCTCCTCGGAGCGTCCAACGGAGCAGCGCTGCGGTCACGAGGCCGATGGCGTGATTCGTAGAGCCTTTTCTCGCGATGATCTCGTAGGCGGCGTTGCGCACGTCGTGTGCGATTTCGCTCTCCCTCTTGCGACTCCAACCTGGCCGCTTCCGAAGCGGAACCCCACCGAGCTGGGCACCCGACCAAAGCACCACGGACGAGTCGCCGTGCTCGCCGATCACCTGGGCGTGGATCGAGCGAGGCTCCAAATCGAGCGTTCGTCCAAGAGCCTCTCGTAGCCGTGCGGTGTCGAGCATCGTTCCGGTGCCGATGACACGCGCGAGAGGCAGGTCGGAAGCCTCGGCGGCCACTTGAGTCATGACGTCGACTGGGTTCGTGACGATGACCAATATCCCTTGCATTTTGGACAATCGCCGCGCGATGTCATGCACGATCGTGGCGTTGACTCGAAGCAAACCGAGTCGGCTGTCCGTTGGACCTCCCCCCTTGCCTGCGGCGATGATGACCGCATCTGCGTCGAGCATCTCTTCGATCGAAGCGGACCGGACAGACGACGTCGGATAGAAGGCTGCTCCGTGCGCGAGGTCCATCGCTTCACCTTCCGCGAGCCCCGGCTTGGCATCGGCGAGCAGCAGCTCCGTTGCGAGTCCGCTGTGCAGGATCGACGAAGCCACGCTCGCCCCGACCCAGCCCATTCCCACGATGCCTATCTTCATCGGTCGCCTCCCTCGAGGGTACCCCTTGGCACCCCAATTCAACAGAGCTACCTGTCCAAATCGGACAACTGTCCGATGCGCGAACCCCTGTGCGGTATGGACTGCAGCGCCGTTCGCGGCAATCGAGCCTCGCCCTTCAGATCGGGTGAACCGTCAGCGTGAACGTGCCCGAAATTTCGCCGCCAATCGTCCCGTTGGCGAAGTCCTCGTTCTCGCTCGGATCGAACCCGGATACGTATAGCGCGACGACGGTGTAGTCGAACCCGATCGCGACCGAGAGCCACTTGATCACCGGAACGCGGACGCCCGCACCGATCGAGACGCCACCTCCGTTGGTCTTGGTGTCCTCGAGGAGCTGATCGAGCACCGGGATCACGGTGCCGCCCCGGGTCGTATTGTAGTAGAGGCCCAATCTCGCGTAGGGATGCGCGAACGGCACCCGCTTCACGAGGAAACCCATGTCGATGCCCGCCGTGAGAAGGTCGAACGGATCAAACTTCGCGTACTTGAAGCGCGCTCCGATGCTGAAGATCTTGAACTGCACGCCGATCGCCGCGCCGTACTCGGGGCCCTTCACCACGACCTGCGGCGACAGGTTGCCTCCAAAGTCCTCGAGCAGGTTGATCGTACGGAACTTCGTGGCGTTGAACTTCGCGGGGCCGAATGTGCCCTCGATCCACAGCATGCCTTTGACGACCTTGCAATACACCTTGGTGAGGCAGTCGGGGTCGCCCTCCTCCGGCGGCAATTGGTCTTCATAGGCGATGCTCACTTCGCCGACCGATGCTTCTTCGACGGTCACCGGCTCGGCGACCGCGTCGGCGGTACCCGAGTCGGAAGCTTCTGTTGCGGCAACCACCTCGCTGGCTTCCTCCTGGGCCTCGACGCTCGAGGCCAACAGGAGCGCTGTGCTGAGAACTATAGTCAGACGCGCCATCTCATTCCTCCTTATCGTCGAATGCTTATTGCCCCGAGCCTCCGGTAGCTCCTGAGTCCCCTGCGACCGAGCAGAAACCATTGATGCTCACCGCGATGTTCCCCGTGCGGGGCGGAGGAGGCGTGGGGCCGCAGTGGTGCCAGCCAGCGTAGGCGGCGCCGTCCGCAGAGGTGGGAGTGGGAGTGCCCGACAGGCACTTGCCGGTGGCCGCGCCCACCAGTGATTCAGCGAAGTTGAGCCTGGTTGGGAAGAACACGACGGGCAAGACGCCAGACTCCACGGTGCCGCTCTGCAGCACCCTGACCTCGTACTCACCGGCCGGCAGCGCTGTATCAAGAAGCACGGCTCCGCTCGCGTTGCCGCAGCGATCCCAGATGAGAGCCCAGCCGTGGATGCTATCGAGGTTCTGGTCGGTGTTTGCGGTCCCGGTCAGCGTCAAGTTCTCGCATGTAAGCTGTTCGAAAAAGCCCTCGCCTTCTTTGATGCCGTCAAGCAGGTCAGCCGCGGTTTCGTGGTCGCATTGACTGTTGGTGTCCATGGTCCAGTCGCCGTCGACGCTGTAGTCGACAAGTTGCTTCGCTACGAGCCCGGACTTGGCAGCGAGCGCCGACGTTGCGGCTCCCGAGGACGAGGTGACTTGCATGTCGAACTCGACCGGTGCCCCGTTCTCCGAAATCCAGTCGGTGAGGCACGTGTTGATGCCGTCGGCATAGTCCTGCCCGGTTGATCCCTCCTCGAGCGTGAACGTGCAGCTCGGAGGCGTGATTGGCTCGTACGTAGCGGGCCGCCCCGCAATGAGGCCAACTCTCGAAGAGATGTCGACCGCGATGGTGACGGGTCCGCCTTGAAGCGAGAAGTCATCCATCGTCATGTTGATCCGGGCGCCTTCGGGCACCTCTCCGTTGGCGAACTGCTGCGCAGTGAAGATGCCGGTCCAGCCAGCGGTGTCCACGAAGCCAAGCGTGTAACTGGGGCTGTTTGGAGACAATGAAACCCGCACCGTGATCGGTTCGAGCTCCTCCATCGTCTTGGTGCAAGGCCCGAGGCTGAACCCGTCTTCGTCGAAGCAGTCGCCATCGGTGCTGCATACGTCACCGGAGAACTCGCAGCTCGTCCCGTCGAACTCGATGGGCCCGATCAGCGGGATCGTTACGGCGTAGCCGGTTTGCTCTGACTCACAGCAACGACGCAAGAGCAACCGCGATCACCATGCGCGGCGCCCAACGCAATAGGAGAGAGAGGGCAAGGCGTTGTGTTGACATAAGAGTCATGGTACGCCCAGTTCAATCCTCGGATCAATCGGAGACTTCGCTTGCCGAAACCCGTCAAACAGCTGTGATTTCAAGCGCCTAGAGGGGGCTCGTTGGGGGCACTGCAGCGCTACTACGGCAGATAGCCCGCCTGGCAGCTGGGTGGGCCACCGGCCCGAGGCGAGGCGCAGACCTGCTGGTCGGGGCAATCCGTGATGTAGCTGCAGGTGCCGCCGAGCTCGACGCACTCCATGCGGCCGTCCGGCCAGAGTCCGACGCACTCGAAATCGAGAGCGCAGTCGCCGGTGACCTGACACAAACCGTACTCGCCGCAGGTGGCGAGGTTCGAGGCGGCAGCCACCTCGCAGACCGGTGTGGTGCCGCTGCAGCTCGAGTTCAGGCAGGCCGGCGCAGGAGGCACGTTGGTTGGGAGCGGGGACCCCGCGCATTCCTTCGAGCCATCGCCGTCGATGTCCGCGCACCAAGGCGCTCCCAGGTCGGAGCAATCCGTATCTTGGTTGCAGTCGCGATTCACCCTCACACAGAACTGAGAATTGGGAAGGCTCTTGCAGACATGCCCCTTGGGGCAGTCGGTGTAGTCGTTGCACGGGACGCGCCGATCGACGCAGGCACCGGGGACGCCTTCGCACGAAAAACCCAAGCCGCAATCGTTGGTCGTGTTGCAGCCGGGTGTCGTTTTGACGCACTGGTTTTGTCCGAATCCGACCTCCACGCAGTCGTATTCAGCCGGGCAATCAGCCACCGTCTCGCAGGCTTCGCCGGGCCCAGGCCAGCAGGCCATGATCGAAGCGCCGCCGACCGTTTCCGTGCAGCCGCTCGGCACGCAGATCTGGCTCGGCGCGCAGGTGCAGCTCGCGTCGTTCGCGCTCGGACAGGAAGCGCAGACCGTATTCGTGATGCAGGGAGCGTCCTCGCAGGTGCCGGCGTTGCAAAGGCCTGGAGAACCACCGAAATCGCAGGCTGTGCCGTCGGCGGCTGCGGGGTTGTCGCAT
>CBESWY010000257.1:0-4179 GCA_965533395.1 uncultured Myxococcales bacterium | reverse complement strand
GTCGGGGCTCGCACGAAGCGCGAGGGCCCAGGCGAGATCTTTGGCGGCGCGCAGCTGGTCGTCCCGGACACAGGTGCGTGCCGCCAGCCCTTGCGCTCGCTCGAGGTAGTCGAAGCCGCTCTTTCGGAGCCCGGCGCGCGTTCGGGCGGTTCCAACGGCATGCAAGGCGAACGGGTTGTCCGGGTTCCGCGTCACCTCGTATTCCCAAAGCGAAGACGACGAGGCAAAGACCCGTGAATGAAGCGAAGTCACGACTGCGAAACCCAAGACGACTACAGTCGCGACGATAGCGACCGTCTTCCCGAGCGATGCGCGCTTGTCGAACATCCACAGGAGCCCGCGGGCGAGGAGAGACGCAACCCCGAGCATCGGAAGATAGAGAAAGCGGTCCGCCGTGAGGTTTCGGCTTCCGAGATCGATGAGGTTCGCCACCGGCAGCAGCGGAACGACGATCCAGAGCGCGTCGGCAAGCACAGTTCGCCAAGCGCGCCTGCGGTAGGCCAAGATGCCCAATAGGATCACCGCGCCGAGGACGAGCGTCCCCCCAATCCACCACGCGGCCGGCAGGACCTCGCCGCGCTCGCATTCATAAAGGCGCATCCCAGGGAAGGCGGTTGGATTCCAGGGTGAGAAGATCTGCTGCGCGTACAACCCAAACGACGCCAGGGTCCTCGGTAGCGCGCCGCGGATCTGGCCGGTGGGCAGCGCGATGTCGACTACCGAAATGCGAACGAGCAGCGCGACGACCACTGGCGCGACGAGTGCGATCGATGCCGAGCGCTCCCGACGTCCCTGCAGCAAGAATCGATCGGCAAGGAGCAACGGCGCTGCGACGATCGCCGATTCCTTTGCGAACAGCGCGAGCGCGAGCAGAATTCCAGCGAGCCAGTTGCGGTTGGAGTCGAACGCGAGGGCAGCCGAGAGCACCAGCGCACACATCCAGAGCTCGGTGCTTCCCGATATCCACGAAACCGCTTCGGCGCGGCTCGGGTGAAGCGCGAAGACCGCGGCGCCGAGGCCGATGGCAAGCAGGCGACGGGCCTCTTTGCCGGCTGGGATGCGCCGTCGCAGCCAGAAGAACGCGAGGATGCAGCAAAGCAAATGAAGCGCCAGGCTGACTGCGCGGTACCCCGAGGCCTGCAGACCAAAGAGTCGAAACTGAACGATATAGGCAAGGGTGACGAGCGGCCTATACAGGTGATTGTAAGCCTCGTTGGCTTGCGCAGCATCGCTCGAGACGTTCCAGAAGTGACTAGTCAGCGCCTCGCCGTAGCGCTCCGGACGCTGAATGTTCTCGTTGGTGCGGATGAGGCCGTTGTCATCCCAGGTGAACTCATCGCTGAGCCCCGGAATGAAAGCCAACACCGTGAGAAGAGCAAGGAGGATCGACGCAGCGCCCCACCAACGTTCCGAAGCCACGAAGCCATCGTATCTCATCGTCCAGATTGACTAAGAAAAACTCGGTGGCTTTCGGCGCTAACGGCGCTCCTGAGGCCTCGCCGTGTGCTTTGGGGAGTCTGTGCTAGAGATGCCGCTTCATGTCTGAGTTACTTTCCCTAGAGCAGGCCCCCGCGGGTCTCGGTGCCGTCTTGCGCAGCGCCGGATTTGAGAGCTTCACCGCGATTCAGCAGGCCATTTTGGACCCCGAGTTGGCCGGTCGAGACCTGCGAATTTCGTCCCAGACGGGGTCTGGAAAAACGGTGGCCCTTGGCCTGCTCCTCGCCCCCTCCGTCGCGATCGCGGCTGCCATTGCGCAACCAAAGAAATCTCGCAAGTCGGCTCCCGCCGCACCGATAGCGCTGCTCATCGCTCCGACTCGCGAGCTTGCCGGCCAGCTAGGGCGAGAGCTTCGCTGGCTCTACCAACCGCTCGGGGCCCGTGTACTCGTGGTGACCGGTGGCACGAGCGTGATGCAGGAGCGCCACCAGCTGTCCACCCTTCCCCAGGTGGTCATCGGCACCCCGGGTCGTCTTCTCGATCATCTGAAGGCCGGCGCCCTCACGCTCGATCGGCTCGAGACCATCGCCCTCGACGAAGCCGATGAGATGCTCGACATGAACTTCGAGGAGGAGCTCGACGGCATCCTCGGCTTCGCGCCCGCGGCGCGTCGCACCCACTTGGTCTCGGCGACCTTTCCACGCGAAGTGGTGAGGCTCGCAGACCGGCTTCAGCAGGACGCCGTCTCGGTGCAAGGCACCGCGCTCGGCAAGGCGAATGCCGATATCGAGCATCTCGTGATGCACGTCCGTCAAGCGGATCGATTCAACGCAGCGATCAACGTCCTGCTTCGTTACCCGGAAGACAAGACCCTGCTCTTCGTACGAACGCGAACCGAGACGGTCCGCCTTGCCGATGAGCTTTGCGCAGCCGGCCTCGCCGCGCGCGCACTGAACGGCGAGATGACTCAACGCGAGCGCACCGCGACGTTCACTCAGTTTCGAAACGGGACCGTTCGATACTTGGTCGCCACCGACGTCGCCGCACGCGGCCTCGACGTGCAAGACATCGGCCGAGTCATTCAAGTCGACCTCCCCGACAATGCAGATGTATTCACCCACCGGAGCGGACGTACGGGGCGAGCCGGGCGGCGCGGCACCAATGTGTTGTTTGCGGCCGCGCGGGCCGAGTTCCGAGTCAAGAGCACGCTGCGTGCGGCGGGCGTGGATGCGCGTCTGGTCCCCATTCCGACACCGGAGGAGATTTTCGCTGCCGCCGACGAGCGGACTGGCGAAAGCTTCCTTCGAGACCTCGCCGATCAGGCTGATGAGCCGGACGGCCGCGCGAAGGATCTCGCCGAACGCCTGCTGGCCGAGCATTCGCCCGCCGAGCTCGTGGCCTGCCTTCTGAAACGAGAAACGGAACGCAGCCAGGGCACCCCAAAGCGCGTCCGAGACGATGCGAAACCAGGGCGCCACGAGCGCAGCCCCCGTAAGGTTGGTCCAAAGGGGCAATCGCGGCAGCGACCACAAGGCGATTTCATCACGTATCAGGTGAGCTGGGGCGGAGAGGCGGGCGCCGACACCAGGAAGCTACTGGCGATGATCTGCCGTCGAGGCGACGTCTCGAGCGAGGTCGTTGGCGCGATTCGAGTTTCCCCAAAAAGCTCGACCGTGGACATCTCGGCGAGCGCAGCACAGCGCTTCGAGCGAGCCGTTGCCCGACCGGACAAGCGAAACCCGCGCGCACAATTCCGACGCTGGGATCCAAGCGCCAAGACGAAACCAGGCGCGAAGGCAAAACGCCCGCGGCATCGTTCCGACAGCGCCCGTTGCGCCTGAGCACCCGCAGCGCTGAGACGCCGGTCAGGCTGATGCGGCTCCAAACGGGTTGGGCTTCCACATACGAACGCCAAGCAGGAATGGAACGACCCAGTACGGCCCGTTGAAGGCCCAGAAGATGGCTGCGTTACCTGGCGGTGGCCCGATCCAATACTCGTAGATCAAAAACTCGGTGCAGCCATGCAGCATGGCGCCGACGTAGACGAGCGCCATCGGCCGGATCCAGTTCTTCCCCTTGATGAACGCGTAGACGAGCACGAGATAGAACGGCCCGTAGATCAACCCAGAGATGCCGGTGTTCACCCGCACGTAGGGGTGGTCGGCAAGGAAGAAATGGTCCTGCGCAATCTCGCCGTACCAGCGGTTTGCGCGCGACCAAAACGCATCTCCTTCGAGCAGCCCAAGCGCATGCCAGGAGTCCGAAAAAAACGATGAGAACGCAAAAAACGAAAAGCAGAGCACGAAAAAGATGTCCTTTTTGCGTAGGCTCAGCGGGAGACCGGTACCTGATTCACTCATCTCAACTCCGGGTGGGGATTGCCGTCGATTCTGGGTTGCCTGAGGCTCGTGCCTGCGCGGCCGTGTGAAGCTCGCGGAACTGCTCGCCGATGCCCTCGACGATGTTGTGAACGTCCGGGAGCGCGTCCCAATCCGAATTGAAGCCCCAGAACACTTTGCCGGCGTAGCTGAGGACAGCCAGCGCGAGCGCCTGATTCGGAAAGAGCGGCATCATCGGATAGATCGCCTGCATCTCGGAGCCCAAGAAGTAGAGCGGCATCGATGGGCCAGGGACGTTGGTGACGACCACGTTGAACGGACGGTTTCGGGTGGCCGACCGACTGAGCTGAGCGAAGAAACGACCACCGATTCGATCGGCCAGGCCCTCGAGCCAGGACACGCC
>CBESWY010000256.1:0-4186 GCA_965533395.1 uncultured Myxococcales bacterium | reverse complement strand
GGCGATCGCGTCGCGGTAGGCTCGCTCGTAGAGCCGGGTCGTGCGCTCCCAGGAGTGATCGAGTCGCATCACTCTGCTCTGTACTTCGCGGAACGCCTTGTTGTTGGCGAAGGCCGCCGTCGCGCGTTGCATCGTGGCGAGCAGCGACCTCGTGGTGGGTTCGTCGTAGAGCAGACCCGAGCCCGTCTTCAAGGACGCTTCGCAGTCGACCACCTCGTCCGCAAGGCCGCCATCACGGTGGACGATGGGCAAGGCGCCATACCGCTGTGCTCGCATCTGAATGTTGTCGGACGGCGCTTCACTGCCGGGCACCACGATGAAGTCGCTGGCTCCGATCAGCGCATGCCGAAATGCTTCGTCGCCGCCGGTCTTGATCTGGATGCGGTCGGGCCATTGGTCCCAAAGTTCTTCGTAAATGGCGACGAGCTCCCCGTCGCCATCGAGTTGGACGACCAGCTGTACGTCGTTGCGCAAGAAGTCGGGCCCAATTTTCGCGAGCAGGGCCATGCCTTCGTCATCCACGTGCCCGATGGCACCAAACAGAGGCACATCGCTCCGCACCGGCAAGGTCAGGTCGTGCTGGAGCTCCGCTTTGCACTTGTCTTTGCCTTCCATGTCGAAAGGATCGAAGCGGGCCGGGAGATGCCCATCCGTCGCCGGATTCCAAAGCGCGGGGTCGATGCCGTGGCGCACTCCGGTGAACTTGGCGCCGATTTCCTGAAACACCTCGCTCAAGGGATGGTCGCTGTCGGGACGCTGCAGTCGGTGGGCGTAGTTGGGGGAGAGGGCGGTGACCTGATCGGCAGTCAGAAGGCCGGCCTTCAAGACAGTGACACCGGCCTCGTCGCTCGCTTGGTCGCCGAGCCCGAGCCAATCGGCGTCCGCCGAATCGAAGCGGCCCTGCTCCGAGGCGTCGTAGACCGTGAACACAGTGGGGAGGTCGGGGAGCTCCGATCGCAATCGCGCGACCACGGCGCCGGCGGCCCAGCCATGGGCGTGCACGATGTCGTAGTTGTCCGCGTTCTGCGCGATGAGCTCTGCTGCGGCTTTTGCAAAGACCCCGACCCGCGACGCTTCGAGTTGCCCGCCCTCGCCCGTGAGCGAATCCGCCGACAGAAGGACCTCCTCGTTCCCGATGAAGGTCAGGTCGACGCCATCGTGGTTTCGTCCTGTGTAAAGCTCGCAGGACCACGCTCTCCCGCCGAGATCGAACTCTAGCTTGGTGAGACGGCGCGCCAGCGCGAGCTTTACGGTGTCGATATGTCCGTACAGCGGAGACACGAGGTCGACCGAGTGTTCCGCACGACGCATCACCTTGGCCAGGGTTGCCACATCCTGGGCGTCTCGGGTCGAGGTGAATGCTTGAGGGGCGATAAAAAGAATTCGCAAAGTGCTGGACCATAGCGACTGTTGGCCCTGGCGGCCACGTGTAAAACCCGCCTTGCGCTGGGACCATGCTGGTCCAGGCTTGTTGGGTGGAGGAGCACGAAAAAATCGCCGTGACCGGGGCTTCCGGCCTGGTGGGCAGCGAGTTGGTGCCCACCCTTCAGCGGAACGGCTACGAGGTTCTTCGCCTGGTGAGGCGCCCCCCGAGGGCAGACGGCGAGGTTCGTTGGGATCCGGACGGCGGGACCATCGACCGTGAAGGCTTGCGGGGCGTCACCGGGGTGATTCACCTGGCCGGAGACAACGTGGCGTCCGGTCGCTGGACCGAGGCGAAAAAGTCGAGAATCCGCGACAGCCGGGTTCGAGGCACGGCGCTGCTAGCCCGCGCCCTCGCGGAGCTGTCACCAAAGCCGCGGGTCCTGGTGTCGGCTTCGGCGATTGGGTACTACGGCGTCCGGGGCAACGAGGTCCTCGACGAAACCGCCAGCCAAGGCTCCGGCTTTCTGGCGTCCGTCTGCGGTGAATGGGAAGCGGCTGCGGAGCCCGCGCGCAAAGCTGGGATTCGCGTCGTGCATCCGCGCATCGGCATCGTCCTTTCGGCCGAGGGCGGGGCGCTCGCCAAGATGAAAATGCCGTTCCTGCTCGGCGTCGGCGGACGGATTGGCGACGGAAGCCAGTACATGAGCTGGATTACCCTGGAAGACCTGGTCTCGGCGCTGGTGTTTGCGCTGGAGCAGGACGAGCTGGAAGGTCCGGCAAACTTCGTCTCGCCCACGCCGGTCACGAACGCGGATTTCACCGCCGCCCTGGGCCACGTGCTCAGACGTCCAACGGTGTTGCCGGTTCCGAAGTTTGCGCTCCGACTGGGAGCCGGCGCCGAGATGGCGAACGAAATGCTGATCGGCGGAGCACGCGTCGTCCCGGCCTCACTTCACGCGCACGGCTTTCGCTGGGAGCATACGAGCGTCGAGCCCGCGCTCAATTCCCTGTTCTAGCTCCAGTCGCGCCCTAAACGACAGCGTCCCGATCGAGCTCGATGAGCGTAATCTCCGCGGGCGCCGCAATTCGCATCGGCGGCCCCCAGTAGCCCGTTCCCGAGCTGACGTAGATTTGGGAGTCACCTCGCCGGTGCAGACCAGACACGAACGGCTGCGCGAGGCGCGTCAGAAGGCCAAAGGGAAAGATCTGCCCACCGTGCGTATGGCCCGAAATCTGAAGGTCGACTCCATGTTCGCGGGCCTCATCGAAATGCACGGGCTGGTGTGCCAGCAGGACGACCGGCTTATCCGCGTCGCGTCCCTCCATCGCGCGCGCCATGTCCGAGCCGTGACCGTTTCCGAACCGATGTGCGCTCCAATCGTCGACGCCGGCGAGGTGGATCGTCTCGCCGTTCTTGGTGAGCTCGACGTGCTCATTGCGTAGCGCCTTGATCCCGAGGCTTTGAAGGAACGCAAGCCAGGAGTCGGCACCGGAATAGTACTCGTGGTTCCCGGTCACGAAATAGGTGCCAAGCTTCGCTCGGATCTCCCCGAGAGGGGCCACCGCCGGTCCGAGGTCATCGACCGAACCGTCGATCAGGTCGCCGGTGATCGCGACGATGTCAGGCTCGAGCGCATTGACCTTGCGCACCACGTCTTCGACGAAATCGCGGCCGATCGTCAGGCCAATGTGCATGTCGGTCAGCTGCACGAGACGAAGGCCGTTGAGCGACCCTGGAAGCTTCTTGAGCCGCACGGCGACGCGCTTGACTTCGACGGGCCGAATCGCCGACCAAACACCCCAGCCGGACAAGGCGAGCCCAAAGGCGCCTGCGCCACCGGCAAGCAATTGGGCGAGGAACTCACGGCGGCCGCCGTTGACCGAGGCGAAGCTCGCATACTTCACCCAGCTCCATCGGGCGAGCTCGCCCCCCCAGAGCAGCACGAGCAACACGAACATCGAGCCCATCCAAACGTAGCCGACCCAAGAGACCGGGATCGCGAGATTGCGCGGCAGAATTCGCCACGCAAGCATCGATGTCGGAATCGAGAACGCGAGCAGGACGAGGGCGATTGTCGCGACTTGGCGCCACGGGGATGGCCACATCGGGTCGCGAATCAGACGCGCCCATAGGTAGTAGTGCGTGCCCAGCGTCAAGCCGCAGATGATGCCGAGGAAAATGAGGATGCGACCGAGCGACATGGAATGCTTACTCGAAGCGCATAAGGATCACGGCATCGAGCGTCAAGTCGCGGCTTGGCCGGGAGTGGCAGGGTCGGGCGAATCGTAGCGCTTCCGGCTCTCGCTGAGATGGTCGAGAAGGCGGCCCCGCACCTCCGGGTGAGTCAGGGCGATGATCCGCGCTGCAAGGAATGCAGCGTTCTTCGCACCGTCAATGCCGACTGTCGCGACCGGAACGCCAGGGGGCATTTGGACCGTGGCCAGCAGCGCATCCATCCCTTGCAGCGCGCCAGCGGCGATCGGAACGCCGATGACGGGTCGAGTCGTGTGCGCGGCGACCACTCCGGCGAGGTGTGCGGCCATCCCTGCACAGGCGATGAAAACTTCGACGCCAAGCTGCTCCGCGGCGGCGATGTACTCGGCCGTTTCGTGTGGAGTCCGGTGTGCGGATAGCACGCGCACATCGCTCGGGATACCCAGACCATCGAGAACGTCGCGGCCCTTCAGCACGACGGGAAGGTCATTCGGGCTTCCGGTGAGAATCGCCACGACCGGGGTATCGTTTTTGCTTAGATTGTTGCTCGTCAACGCTGCTCCTCCGAGCTGACGCTTCTAGCGCAAAGCGGACGCAACGTCACCC
>CBESWY010000255.1:0-4192 GCA_965533395.1 uncultured Myxococcales bacterium | reverse complement strand
GCCGACGTCGTGACACAGCCGATGGCTAGGCAGGCCAGCCAAACGAATCCCCAAGTACGCACCACCAGATGGGTCTACTTAGTGCTTGGTGCCCGGTCAAGAAGGGGTGTCGGGTTACCGACAGCTCAGGCCGTGCCGAACGTCCTCTTTCAGCGCCAGTAGCGCGTGAAGCTGGCGAAGTGCGGACGGATGCTCAATGGTGATCGTTTGATCACCTACCGAGAGATAGCCTCGATCGCGCAGCTGAACGACTACGCCCTTGACCTGATCGAGGCCCAGTCCAGTTCGGGTGGATAATTCGAGTGGCGAGAGGGCGAGCAACGCCTCGCCACCGTCCTCGCCCGCTCGGAGAAGCGTGTTCAGCACGCGGATGGTGGGATCTGGAAGGACGAAGTTCTCGAGCTGCTCCTCGGTCCGCTGCAGTCGGCGTACTAGCTGCTGCATGACACGCTCGCCCAGCTCTGGGCGGCGCCGAACGAGGGCACGAAAAGTGTCACTCTCGATAACAATGGCACTCGTCGGCTCGATCGCTTGGGCCGACGCGGTGCGATGCGTCCCTGGCAGCAGTGCTTCTTCGCCGACCAGCTCCTCCGCCCCATAGAGGCCAATGCTGCGCTCGACGCCTCGCGCCCGTTTGAACAGCTGCACCCGGCCCTCGCGGATCAAGTAGAGTTCGGTGGCCGGCGCTCCGGCGTAGAAGAGAGTCGCCCCCGCAGAGAAGCTGCGTCGGTACCCGTCAATCCCAAGCTCTTCTGCCGATTCCACTATCCAGCTTGGTAACCCAGGAGGCCGAAGCGCCGCAACCGCTATTGTGCGAGGTGGCAGGCGACCTCGTGCCCGGTCTCGATGATCCGAAGCCCCGGAACCTCCCGATCACAAAGTCCTTTTCTCGCGATTGGACAGCGGGGATGAAACGCACAGCCGCTCGGTGGATCGAGGGGGCTCGGCACGTCGCCCTTCAGCAGCAACCGATGTTGACGCGCGGTCGGGTCTGGCTCGGGGGCTGCGCTGAGCAGAGCTTGCGTATACGGATGGCGAGGTCGCGCGTAAATCTGTTCCGACGTCGCAAGCTCGACGACGCGCCCGAGGTACATGACCGCTACGCGACGGCTAACGTGCTCCACGACGTGAAGGTCATGCGCAATGAAGAGGTAGCTCAACCCGAGCTCTTCTTGCAGATCGCGGAGCAGGTTGACGATCTGCGCTTGAATGGAAACGTCGAGGGCGCTGACAGGTTCGTCGGCCACGATGAAGGTGGGGGACACCGCAAGCGCTCGTGCGATGCCGATGCGCTGCCGCTGTCCACCCGAGAACTCGTGCGGGTAGCGGCGCATATGCTCGGGTCGCAACCCCACGCGTTCGAGCAGGGCCGCAACGCGCTGCTCCTCTTCGGATGCGGAGCTCACCTTTCCATGTACGCGCAGTGCCTCGGACAGCGCCGCGCGCACGGTCATGCGCGGGTTTAGTGAGCTGTAGGGATCTTGGAAGATGATCTGCATCTTGCTACGGAACGGCCTCAACGCCGATTGGGACAAGCCGGTGATGTCTTGCCCTTCGAAATAGATGCGTCCGCTGGTGGGATCCTGGAGTCGCAGGAGCAGCCGGCCGAGTGTGCTCTTTCCGCAGCCCGATTCGCCGACCAGCCCCAAAGTCTCGCCCGGCATCACTTCGAGGCTAACGCCGTCAACCGCGCGAAGCTCGGCGCGCCCACGCCCGATTCCGCGCGAAGGGCCACTAAACGACTTGCGCAAAGATTCGGCGCGAACGATCGCTTGCCCGGTCACCCGGACACCTCGGCGTGAAAGCAAGCGACATCGGATTGTTCGAGCCGCTGCAACGCCGGCTCTTCAAGCCGACAGACCTCGGTGACGAGGTCACAACGTTCCTGGAAACGGCAGCCGCTCGGGAGCTTGCGCAGGTCGGGAACCATTCCGCGAATGGTTGGAAGGCGCTCCCCTCGATTGCGGACGCTTGGGAGACTGCGGAGCAGCCCTCGGGTGTACGGATGCTTCGGACTCTGAAAGAGAGTCCGCGTTTCCGCATGCTCGACGATTTTGCCCGCATACATGACCGCAATCTCTTGCGCGAACTCCGCCATCAGGCCCAGATCGTGACTGATGAAAATGATGCTCATGCCAAAATCACTCTGAAGCGAGCGTAGCAAGTCCAGAATCTGCGCTTGGATCGTCACGTCGAGCGCTGTTGTCGGCTCATCCGCAATCAAGAGGCGAGGTTCGCACGCAAGCGCCATTGCGATCATCACGCGTTGGCGCATACCTCCAGAGAGCGTATGCGGATACGAGTCGATGCGCTCGGAGGGTGCCGGGATGCCGACGAGATCCAAGAGCTCAATTGCTCGGTCCTTTGCAGCGCGACGGCTGACGCTACGGTGAAGCCGAATTGCTTCGACGATTTGCGAACCGACCGTGTACACCGGGTTGAGCGAAGTCATCGGTTCCTGAAAGATCATAGAGATCTCGTTCCCCCGGAGGCTTCGCATTTCCGACTCCGAAAGCCGCAAGAGGTCGTGCCCATCGAACAGCGCCTCACCTTCTTCGATGAAGCCGTGCGGGCTCGGGACGAGGCGCATGACCGACAGGGCGGTCACACTCTTGCCGCAGCCGCTCTCCCCCACGATGCCGAGAGTCTGCCCCGGGAACACGTCGAACGAGACGTCGTCGACGGCTCTCAGATAGCCCTCATCCGTCTCGAATGCCGTGACCAGGTGGCGCAGGCTGAGCAGCGGTTCCGTCATGCGGCGCTACCTTAGCACCGGTAGAGAAATCCCGTGCGTTTCAGGGGCAGGACGCGAACTCAATCGACATGCCGGGGCTCGGTGCTTGCCGAAACGCGCCGTCCGGAACCTCCGGGTTCACCGAAATCGACTTCACCCGAACCGACGTGTCAGCGTCGTTGACCCGATCGACGAACCGTACTTTGGTTGGAAACGATTGGCCGTCGACCTCGATGTATTCGTCGTACGTCGCTTCCCACCGCGTGTCACCGTTCGCGGCTCGTTCAACCGAGCGTCGAAGGGTAAGGCGCTGCTCGGCCGGGGCCTGGTCGAGGTCGTCCTCGTGCACGGAAAACGAGACTTCCTGTGTCGTTCCATCGGCGGCGACGAGCGTCACGACATAGCGCCCATCGCGGCACTCCATGGACCGCTCCGTGGCTTCGATCATCGGCGTATCGCCGGTCAGGAGCCGAAGCACATTCTCGGCATCGACCGAAATGCCGAGCAGCCGAGCGATGTTCTCCGGGCATGTCGGGCCGTGCAAAAACGCACCCGCGCGTAAATCGCTGAGCTGAAAACTCTCTCCATCGCTCGTCAACACGGCGGCGGGCCCAACCTGAGTCATCACATCGAAGCGCACCCGGTTCGGCCGCTGCAGGAACATCAGGACGGTTCCTCGGATTCGGCCGTCTCGCGCCCACTGCGTGACGCGAGCTTCGGCTTTGATAGCCTGCCAGCCGGCGTGTTGATTCCTGTGATCGTCGAGGGCCTTCCCCGCATCGCTGCGCATTTGTAGAGGACAGGAGGGAGCCGACCTACAGCCCGCGGCCGTCAGCAAGAGCAGGAACAACGCGGTGAGAGACGCGCGCGTCACTAGTTGTTTAGCGCTCCCTGGTTGATCCATTCTTCGACGACCTGGATACGGGCTTCGCTGATCGAGCCGCCAAGCGGCATCCGATCGCCACAGGTCTGCACGTTGCGCATCTTTTGAATCATGATGGACCCGTCCGGATCGAAGGGGATCACGAGCGTGCCCTGCCCCGCGCAGTCACCCGGGTCGGCGGCCAGTGCATTGACGACCGCCGACCAGGAGTCGGCCGGCCAGTTGGTCGTGTCTGCGGTATCAGCGCCGGCTAGATTCAGGGCAGCCAGGCCCGCGGGGCTCGCTCCACCCGGAATGTTGCCGTCGAGAGGATTGTTGGGGTTTTGGTCGGTGTTGTCGTTGGTCGGCCCGTGGCAGATCACGCAGTCGGTGAACATGATTCCGAAATAGATATCGCTCCAATCCGGATCGGGAAGGTCGCCCGGCCCGCCGTACACACAGATCTCGTCGTCGACGCTTTGACAAGGCTCGAGCTCGAGCGCCGCGGATGGCGCAGTCTCCGTTCGCGCGATCGCAGGCGCCTGGCACGCGAGCCAGTTGCGAACGATCTCTTGCCCTTCGCTCGAATCGATCGA
>CBESWY010000254.1:0-4224 GCA_965533395.1 uncultured Myxococcales bacterium | reverse complement strand
AAATTGAGCCGAATGCTACTCGGACACCCGAACTTGTATGCTGGTCACCAAATCTCCGCTGGAAGTGGCCACATCCGAAACGACGACGACCGGCTCACCGGCTTCGATTACGGAGCGTTCCTTGAGCTTGGCGAGCGCGTTCACGATGGTCTTTTCAGGGTCTCGGGACAGATTCATCCGAAAAGGGATCACGCCGCGGAGGAGCCAAAGCTTGCGGCGGGTCGTGCTCATGTTGGTGAACGCATAGATGATTGCACGCTGCGGGCGATAGCTCGCGACGAGCTGACCAAAGTAACCGCGCCGCGTCATGACGACGATCGCTTTCGCACCCAACGAGTCAGCAAGGCGGCACGCACCCTGAGCGATGTGGGCGCGCTGGGTCGTAGGTGCAGCGCGCTGCTTGTAGAAGTCGAGACCTGGTCCCGTTTCGATCCGGCGGGCAATCGTGTCGAGGACCTCGACACAGCGTGCGGGATACTTGCCGGCCGCTGTCTCGCCACTGAGCATGATTGCGTCGGCCTGCTCGTAGACGGCGTTGGCAACGTCGGTAACCTCGGCCCGCGTGGGCAAGGGGTTGTCGATCATGGATTCGAGCAAATGAGTCGCTACGATGATGGGTTTGCCGGCAATCGCACAGCTGCGGACCATGTCGCGCTGAAGGACGGGAAGCTCTTCGAAGGCGACTTCGACGCCAAGGTCTCCTCGCGCAACCATGATGCCGTCTGCCGCCTCGAGAATCGCTTCGAAGTTGTCGACGCCCTCCTGGTTTTCGATCTTTGCGATGAGGCGCTGGTGACCGCCCGCATCGTCGACGATCTTCCGGACTTCCAAGACGTCTTGGGCGCCGCGTACGAACGACAGCGCAATGAAATCGACGTCTTGTTCCAGGGCAAAGGCAATGTCTTCGCGGTCTTTCTTCGTGATGGAAGGGAGGTTGACTCGAACACCGGGCAGGTTGACGTGCTTGCGCGACCCGAGCGTTCCGCCATCGAGGACTCTGCACTTGAGGCGATGCTCCAACACTTCGAGCACTTCTAGATTGATCAGCCCGTTGTCGACCGTCACCCGCTCACCGACGCGCAGATCTTTGACCAGGTCTAGATAGTTGACGTGGACGCTTCGCTCCTCGGCATCGTCGACTAAGACCGAGAAGTAGAAGACTTCGCCGGCCTTGAGGTCGAGGCTCTCCGCAAGCTCGCCGGTCCGAATTTCGGGGCCCTGCAGATCCATCAAGATCGAAACGGGGTGGGCGAGCTTCTTGCTCAGGCTTTTGAGGTTTCGAATGACCTGAAGATGTGAAGCATGATCGCCGTGCGACATGTTGAGGCGGGCGAGGTTCATCCCCGCATGGGCCAAGGCCGCGAGCCCATCCCAGGAACTGGTCGACGGACCGATGGTACAGACGATCTTGGTGAGCCGTGTTTGCGACGGTTGCGGCGGCAGCTTCATTGCTGCGCGGAGCCTAGGCCAGGGCTAAACCTCTGACAAACGGCGCCCGAGTGACCGCCTGAACAACGCAAAGCCCAGCAGGAGCCCAAGCAGAGAATTTGGTGAACGATCGCCGGTGGTCGAGGAGGATGCGGCGCAAGCGTTGGCTCGATGGAGCGAACCACCTTTGGGAACGCTGATTGGGTCGGCGCCTTCGGCCAGGAACGAGCCCCCAGTCGAGCCCATCGCGTTGCTGGGCTGGAACCGGCTACCGGCGGTCTCCGCAATCCAAGCGAAGTGAGCGGAAAGCAAAGTGTAAACGCCACCGTCGCCGCAGTCCCGCTTCACATCGGAGCGGCCGCGGGACACGAGACCCACGAGAAAATCGCCTTCTTCGGTAGGAACGTAGAGCGGGCCGCCGGAATCCCCGTAACAGGAGTCACCGAGCTGATCGAGTCGACGCGTCAGCAATTCCATCGGCCCGAGGATGTCGATGACCGCGTCCGAGATGTAGAGCTCGCCGTTCAACTTGTCGTCGAGGTCGTAGATTCCGTAGCCGGCCACGAACCCGACATCCCCGTGATGGACGAGCTCCCGCTCGCGCTCTTTGTTGAGTAGCGGCGCGTTTGGAATCCCGTCGAAGGGCGCGGCGAGTAATAGGAGCGCGATGTCGTTTGGCGAGCCGATGCCGCCCTGACCTGCTCCGCTACGGTTTCGACCCATGATGAAGTCGTGGTCGTAGCGTTCGTGCACACGGACTTCGAACACGGGGCGAATCATCCCGGGGTGCGCCGAACGGCTCGCCAGATGGCCTGCGACCACCTCGAGCGTGCCCGGCCCGGCGGCTCGAACGACACCGACCTCGGGCTCGACCACTGCGCAGTGGGCGGCGGTCACGACGAGGAGCGGTGAAATCAGCGTGCCAGAGCAGAAGCCCCGACTCCCACCCGCGTGCCGGATTTCGACGGTAGCGAAGATCTGCTGGTCGGTGGCTGCCCACCCCCCAACTACGTTGGCGCTGGTCCGCGCGATTTCGTCATCCCATTCAGCTGTATCGGGGAGCTCACCGCAGCCAAGGGTTATGCCCAAAAGGGTTACAAATAGGGCTTTGTGTGCGTTTGCAGGATGCATCGGGAAAGGTAGGTGTAGGTATCATGGGTGCATCAGCGTTGATAGGGTGAACGGATGTCGATCGCTTGGGATCAGATCATTGTGTGAGCTGCCGAACGTTTGTCCGATGCGGAAAACTTGGTGTGGGCTGCGTGGGAGACGAGAGTCGTTTCCGTGGAAGGCATGAACCGTCGAGCGCGCCGCAAAGAGGAAACCCTGCGCCGGATCGAGGAAGCGGGTTGGAGGCTGTTCACGAGCCGCGGCTACGAGGCAACTTCGACCAGAGAGATCGCCGAGGCTGCCGACATCGCCGCGGGAACGCTGTTCAACTACTTCCCGGAGAAACGCAGCCTCTTGATCCATTTGATGCAAGGTCAGATCGACACGGCGCTCGGTGAGGCGTTCGCGACGATGACGGCGTCAACCCTCGAGAAAGAGCTGACCTACGTGTTCTCGGCATTGACCCGCTGCTACGCGAAAGAACGGCGCCTGAGCCGCGTGTTCATCAAGGAGCTGCTATTCACCGATGGTCAGCGACGCGCAGAGTCGGCATCGTGGACCTTCAACTTGGTGAAACGAGTTGCGAGCTTGGTGACGAACGCACAGCGGCGCGGAGAGCTCGACCCGTCGATTGAGCCGATGGAAGCCGCACAGCAGGTTTTCAGCACGCACTACTTCGGTCTCGTGACCTGGTTGGGCGGCACCATCCCGTCGCAAGCCGCCCAGGAGAAGCAGTTTGCGGCGTCGTTAAGCCTGCTTCTGCGCGGCCTGCGCCGAAGCGCGGCCTAGCCTGGCGTTTACGTCGAGAACGGCCGCCGCGATTTCCTCGGGCACTTCTTCCTGCAGGAAGTGGCCGGCCTGGGTTTCGGTCACCGGAGGGTCGCCCAGAAGCGCTTTGGTGCGCTTCAACGCGCGGGCAAGGATCGGGTCGCGTCGACCCCAGACCATGGCCTTCGGCCCATCGAAGCTGCCGGCCAAGGCGGCGCACTCTTCGAGAGCTGGGATCGATGGATGACCCATGCGATCGACGGCCATCCGCGCCGTCGCCAAAGGGGCCACCCGATCGGCGATGTTTCGAAACGGGTATCGATAGGCGCGCGCGACGTTACCGCGAATACTCGACTTGTCTCCCTGCGCGAGGTGCAAGGCGGCCTGAGGCAGCGGCAACACGCGAAATGCGAAATCGCTGACGAGGGGCAGATGCGAGAATCGGTGGAACGCGGTTGGCTTGAAGCCGGGCGACGGCGCATCGAGAACCGTGTTGAGCACGACCATTCCGCCGAGGCGATCTTGCCGAGTGGTGAACGGGTGTGTGCCGAGCGCGCCGCCCCAATCTTGGCAAACGAGAATCACCTCGTGGAGGTCGAGCTGATCGATGAGCGAGCCGAGCCACTTGCTGTGGTTACGGATGGTGTGAAGCCCGAAGTTGCGGGGCTTGTCGCTGAAGCCGAAGCCGATCAGGTCTGGCATGATCAAGCGAAGCCCCTGCCCCTGCAGGCACATTGCGACTTTGCGGTAGAGAAAGCCCCAGGTGGGGTTACCGTGCACCATCAGCACCGGCCTTCCTCGGCCGGTCTCCATGACATGCATATGCAGCCCGTCGCCCACGGCAACGCGATATCGAGTGAACGGAACTTCCTTCGCGATCCACGAAGGAAGCTCGGGCGCCGGCAACTGCTCCACGAA
>CBESWY010000253.1:0-4233 GCA_965533395.1 uncultured Myxococcales bacterium | reverse complement strand
GTGATGGGCACGAGGATTCGGATGCTGTTGCGATACATGCCGCAGGATAGAAGGATCAGACCGCGTTCGGCTGCCAATCCGACGAGCTCTCTGGCCAGCTCCGGGTCTGGGACTCGCTCTCCGTTCTCGTTTCGAAATAGCTCCATTGCCACCATCGAACCGAGGCCGCGCACGTCACCGATGGCGCTCGTCCGTCCAGCCATTTCGGTGAGGCGCGTCATCATGTGCTCACCGAGGGTGAGGCTGCGCTCGAGGATGCCCTCTTCCTCGAAGACGTCGAGCACCGCGAGCGCAGCGGCGCAGCCGAGCGGGCTTCCAGCATAGGTCCCGCCGAGTCCGCCCGGTGCGACGCTGTCCATCACGTCCGCGCGCCCGACCACTGCCGAGATGGGAAATCCACCCGCGATGCTCTTGGCAAGTGTAATCAGGTCCGGAACGACGCCGCTGTGCTCGATCGCGAATACCTTGCCTGTCCGCCCTGCACCTGCCTGCACCTCGTCGGCGATCAGCAGGATGCCATGTGCGTCGCAGACGGCCCGCAGCTCGCGCAAGAAATCAAACGGCGCCACGTAGAAGCCACCTTCGCCTTGCACTGGTTCGATGATGATGGCGGCGACCCGGCTCGGATCGACGTCACACCTGAAAATGTCGTGCAGCGCCGCGAGCGAACGCTCCGCCGTGATGCCGTGCAGTGGGATCGGAAAAGGAGCGTGAAAGATCTCACCGGGCAGAGGACCAAAGGCCGCCTTGTAGGGCTGCACCTTCCCAGTGAGCCCGAGGGTCATCATGGTGCGCCCGTGATAGCCGCCATGAAACGCGATCAACGCCGAGCGACCCGTGTGCGCACGCGCGATTTTCACCGCGTTTTCCACCGCCTCTGCTCCGGACGTGAGAAAGAGGGATTTCTTTGGCTGCGCGCCGGGAGCCAGTGCGTTGAGTCGTTCGGCAAGCGCGATGTACGGCTCGTAAGGCATCACCTGAAAGCAGGTGTGCGTGAAACGCTCCATCTGCTCCCTGACGGCGGCCATCACTTTCGGATGCCGGTGCCCGGTGTTGAGGACGCCGATGCCACCCGCGAAGTCGATGTAGCGCTTGCCCTCGACGTCCCAGACCTCGGCGTTCTCGGCGCGCTCGGCGAAGCGGGGATGCATGCTCGCCACACCGCGTGCCACCGCCTGGTTTCGCCGCGCAAGAAGATCGGAATTCGTCGCCATCGCCATCGCGCTCCTTGGTTTACCGGGGTGTCATTCTCTTCAGGAGCTGATGCCCCCGATGCACATGTACTTGATCTCGAGGTAGTCCTCGATGCCGTACTTGGATCCCTCGCGGCCGATGCCCGAAGATTTCACTCCACCGAAGGGCGCAACGGCGGTCGAGATGAGGCCTGTGTTGATGCCGACCATTCCGTACTCGAGCGCCTCGGCAATGCGCCAGACACGGGAGAGCTCGCGGCTGTAGAGGTAGGACGCAAGACCGAACTCGGTGTCGTTGGCCATCTGCACCGCTTGCTCTTCGGTCTCGAATCGAAAGAGCGGCGCTACAGGGCCAAAGGTCTCCTCGTGGGCCACAGCCATGTTCGGGGTGACGTCCGTGAGCACGGTCGGCTGAAAAAATGTCCCGCCGAGCGCATGCCGGGCGCCTCCGGTGGCAACTTTCGCGCCCTTGCTGAGGGCGTCGGCTATGTGCGACTCGACCTTTTCGACTGCCGCCTCGTTGATCAGCGGCCCCTGGGCCACGCCCTCGTCGAGCCCGTTGCCGACTTTGAGCTGACTCTGAACCGCTTCGGCAAGCCTTCGGGCAAACGCGTCGTAGATGCCGTCCTGCACCAGAAACCGGTTGGTGCAGACGCAGGTCTGACCGGCATTGCGGTATTTTGACGCGATTGCGCCCTCGACGGCGGCATCGAGGTCGGCGTCGTCGAAGACGAGGAAAGGCGCATTGCCGCCTAGCTCGAGCGAGACCTTCTTGACCGTGCTCGCGCACTGCTCCATCAGCAGCTTTCCGACCGCGGTCGAGCCGGTGAAGCTGAGCTTTCGGACGATCGGGCTAGACGTCATCTCGCCACCGATCGACTTTGCATCGCCGGTGACGACGCTCAGCACGCCCGGCGGGATTCCGGCACGGTCTGCGAGCTCGCAGAGCGCCAGCGCCGAATACGGGGTCTCCAGGGCCGGCTTGACCACCATGGTGCAACCGGCGGCCAGAGCCGCGCCGGCCTTGCGCGTAATCATCGCCGCCGGGAAATTCCACGGCGTGATCGCGACGCAGACGCCGATCGGCTGTTTGAGCACCACGATCCGCTTGTCGGCCTGATGCTGGGGGATCACATCGCCGTATGCCCGCCGACCCTCTTCGGCGAACCACTCGATGAACGAGGCTGCATAGGCGATCTCGCCGCGCGACTCGGAGAGCGGCTTGCCCTGCTCGGTCGTCATGATCAGCGCGAGGTCGTCCTGATTCGCCATCATCAGGTCGAACCAGGTTCGTAGCTTCGCACCGCGTTCCCTCGCCGGCAGCGCGCGCCAGCCGGGAAGCGCGGCCTCTGCGGCCTGCAGCGCAGTGCGCGTCTCCGCCTCACCGCAATCGGGAACGCTTCCAATGACCTCTCCATCGACAGGGTTGGTCACCGGTACCGTGCGGCCGTTCTCCGCCTCCGCCCACTCGCCGTTCACGTAGCATCGCTGTCGAAAGAGCCGCTGATCGGTCAGGTTCTGCACGAAGCGAGGCTACCGCAACCCTTGCGCTGCGCAATTCCAATCGTGCGCTAGGCCCCGATGGACTCACCATCGAGAACGCGGCGCGCGAGCGAGCTGTACAGCTGGGTGGGCGCGAGCCGGCGGATGTCCTCGTCGCCCGTAATCTCGGTCAGGACCTTCCCGGTGCGGACCGAGGCATACCAGTGCACGGCGCGCGTCGTCGGGTCGATCACCTCCCGGCCGTCCGCGCCGCCTGGGTATGCGCGGAACCAATGCGCGCTGATCTCGGGGCCCAGCGGAAAGAATACCTTGGGAGCGCAGACGTGAAGGTCGCTCGCGCTGCTCTCGGTGCACATGGCTTGCAACAGGTGAGGCCCGAGCGCATAGCGGCGGACTCGTCGTTTGACCGGCATCCGGACCATCTCGTCGACGCAGGCACGTACGAACGGATGACCCGCTACGCTTCCGATGACGGCGTTGTTCACGGCAAGATGGTAGTGCGACTCGATCCGTTGGAAGGGGCGATAGCCGTGCGGAATGCGCCGGTAGACGTCGCGAAGCGCGGTCATCGCATAGGCCTTGGCTTTCACCCGTGGGTCCCAGGAACGGACGACGTGCCCAGGGAACACGATCCGTTCTTGACCGATGAAGGCACCCGCGGCGCCCCGCAGGTCGTCGAACGAGCGAATCGTTAGCGTGTCGGTGTCGAGGTACACGCCACCGTCACGAAGCAGCAGCGCCATGCGGGCGACGTCCGACCGGGCTGCGGGCGACACGAGCTCCCTGCTGAGATCGGCGAGCTTCGGGCCGGCGACTTCGTCGCACAATCGTCGATCGTCGAGCATGACGAACTCCACGTTCGGAAGCTCGCGCAGCGCGATGACATGTGGGTCCTCCTCGATGGGGTCGGCGTGATGGAGGCGGACCGCGTCGAACCCGCCGTGCGTAGCCGCGGACCGGATGGCCAACGCGTGAAGGTACGCGAGGCGCGTCCCGTACCACACGAAGTGCGCCGTCGAAGGAATCACACCGGGCTCCGGTGGCGGCGTCGGGTCCTTCGTCTTCTCGCTCATTCGTGCGACCCTAGCTCACCCGAGACGCCGAGCAATTGGCTGCGCTCAGGTCAGTCGTCCAACGCCCCTTCGTCAATCCACTGACCGAGAGTTACGACGAAAGCGTCGTCGTCCGGGCCGTCATTGCCGCCGTCTAAATTGCGGAATCCAGCTTGTTCGCGATCACGATGACCAGCGCCAGTAGTGCCAATCCCGCGACCTTTAGAAAGCCTGGCATGAAGAAGAAGGTCAGCGCGCCCAAGACGAGGACGCTGGCCCCAAGCTTGTTCCGCCCGTTCACGAATGCGACGAGCACGCCAGCGAGCAAGACGACGCTTGCCAGGAGTACGAAGATCACCTTCGCCCCGCTCCGGCAATCTCGTGCATCCCGCGTGACCGTCTCGCGAGTCCGTGTGGTCGGAGTTCCATCGACTCATTGTAGCAATGAACGATCCGACCACCAAGACGGGGATCTCAACCTGGGA
>CBESWY010000252.1:0-4247 GCA_965533395.1 uncultured Myxococcales bacterium | reverse complement strand
CCCTTCGACGGGATGTCGTCCGTGACGGACTCGTAGCTTGGGGTGAGGGTGGCGCCCGCAATGCAGGCCAGCACGTCGACGCCATGGCTACGGAGCTCGTACCAGAGCCCTTCGGCGAGAATGGTGTCGTATGCCTTGGTGGCCGCGTAGTTCGCAACCATGGCCGTGCCTTGATAGCCGCTCATCGAGGACATGAGAATGATTCCGCCCTTCCCTCGCTTGGCCAAGCGGCGACCAAAGTAGTGCGAGAAGCGGAGTGGACCGTGTACGTTGACCGCGACTGCTTTGAGATGCTCTTCGACTTCGATGTCGATGAACCGACCGATCGGGGAGTAGGCGGCGTTGTAGATCAGCAGGCCGACATCCAAGCCTTCGATCGTCGCGCCTAGCTTCGAAACCGCGTCGGGCGAGCCAAGATCGAGAGGCTGCACCCGGACCTCGACCCGGTGCTGGTCGCGAAGCCCGGCCGCCAAGGTTTCGAGTGGCGCCGCCCGCCGGGCGACCAGGACCAAGTTCAGCCCACGCGCGGCGAGCTTCTGGGAAAACGACGCGCCGATGCCCTCAGAGGCGCCGGCAACGACTGCCCAGGGCCCGTAGCGCTCGACGAAGTCGGCCATTCAGACGGTCTCGGTGAACGGCGTCTCGGCGTTGTACATGCGTTTGATCACGTACATCGGCACCAAGAGCCACGGCGCGTTCAACGCGAGCACGAGAAGCGGCGCGGGCGTGAGGTGCGGACCCATGAACTCCTCGCCGAGAATGATCGTGACGTTGGTCATCATGACGGAAGCCCAGATGATGCTCGGAATGCGAATCCAATTCTTGCCCTTGGTCCAGGCATAGATCGCAAACACGTAGAACGGCCCGAAGAAGATCGAGTCGATCCAGATGGTCATGCGCCACCAGACGGGACGGGCGATGAGAACAGGATCGAAGTTGTTGCCGTACCAATGAATGATGTCCACGAAGAAGGCCGGCGGCCACAGGGGGTACTCCCAGTCACCGCTGATGTCGGGCAGGACGATCTGCTCGACGTCGACGATGTAGGTGATGAACAAAATGTTGATCCAGAAGTAGACCAGAACAACGATGTCGCCTTTGCGGCGAGACAGCGGAATGACGCGTTCCATGGAGCTCCTCGTTCGGCGAAGTTTCGCGGAGGGTACTCAGGGCGCGCGAAAAATCTAGCGCTTATCGGTGGGCGGGAGCTCGCTCTGCGGAAGAAAGCCCCGTCCGACCATGAAGCGGGCCATTTCCGTGAGATACGCCCCACGGTCCATGTGAATGATGTGACTGCCGGGAAACCAATGAATGCGGCATCGCCCCCAATGGTCCCAGAGGATTCGAGAGTGCTTGGGCGGAGCGAGGCGATCGCCAACCCCGGAGACGATCATCAGGCGTTCGGTTGGCAGGACCGGCGGATAGCTGAGCGGACAGCTCACGGCGACGAGCCTTCTCGCCTCCGACAGCTCCTTCCCGAGGGCGGCGAGTGCGCCGCGCAGCAGCACGCCGATCGGCTGCCATTCGAGCACCAGGTCCGCCAAGCTGACCACGGGGACGTTTGGAATCGCGAAAGCCAGCCGGTCTTCGACGCTTGCGAGCATGGCGGTCGTGAAGCCTCCGAGGCTCAATCCGGTCACGCCGATCTGTTCCGCGCCTCGCTCGCGCTGCAACCAGTCGAAGAGAATCCTGAAGTCAAACACCGACTGCGCCACCGCTTCGTTGAGCCGGGACGGGCCTCCGGCAAAGTAGCCGTGCCCCGAGAACGGCGAGAACCGCGTCTGCCTCGGGCCGTGGAAGGGCAAGGTGAACAGAACGATGTTGCAACCCATCCGATAGAACCAGGGAAGCGCGAAAAACCATTCGTTGATCAGATACCAATCGGCGGTGAAGCCGTGAATCGCGACGATGGTGGGGCGCGGCTCGTCCCCTCGATGGCGAAGCAAGCGCGCGTGCGCGACACGATTGGCTCGGTGACGCAGGTAGGGCTTGTGCTGATGTGGGTTGACGGGTTGGAATGGGCTATCGAAGCTCAGGGCCTCGCAGGTCCCGTCTTCGGGCTCGAACCGCGGCAGCCAGCGTCCCTTCTTGGCCCGAACGCGAACACCTGAAGGCGGGGTCGCAAAGAAACGCTTCGGGTCCGCCGATTTCGCGATTTCGGCGTAGAGCTCGGAATCGCGGATCGCTTTTCGGAGCTCGATCGGGTTGTAGCCGAGCGGGAGCGCCATGCTCGAGATCATCGACGCGCCGGCGGTGCGAAATACGGTATCGAAACCGGCAGCGGCGCCGACGCGCAGCCGGTCGGCAAGAGCGAGATCGAAGCCTTCGGGGCGGCGTGCGAAATCGCGGTCGAGCTCCTCCCACCAATGCCCCTTGGCGAGTAGCGACGGTGCGCGCGAGCAAGATTCGTGCGCGATCCGGGACACTACAGAGGATTCGTCCACCCCTTCAGCATACCGGATCGCGATCGCGATGCCTCATTTTGGCCTTAGCAGCCGTGCTCGACCTCGAAAGGCAGCGCACCGACCAGCGTTCCGTCTTCGCTTCGAATCTCGACTCGCCAGAGCCCCGGCTTCGTCGCGTTTCGGGTGTATGCCCAGGTCCTCCAACGGGGCGTCGATGCTGGAATCCGAAGCTCGATGCCCCCGCTCACCTGCCCCTCCGGGCCGATGAAATGAACCAGCAAGGTCTTGTCGTCTTCGGACTCGTTACGCACTTCGACGAAGGCGTACACCCTCTCATCATGCGCGCCAAAAACCGAGGACGCTGCGACCGGCTCGCGACGGTCCACCTCGGGCGCCGTGACCAGGCGCTCGATGGTGAGCCCGTCGAGGCTCTCCAGCTCGGGCTCGAACGACGCTGATGTTTCGATCGGCTTCACCTCGGTCGCCGCTGCCTCGACGAAGTCCGCGACGGGCGGCGCAGGCTTCTTCGCTTCGATGGGCTTAGGCACGGCGGCCGGCGCGGTTGAAGTCAGTATGGCCTGCGCGGGTTTCGCTCGATCGGTCGGCTCGGATTTCTTCGGATTCGCACGACCGCACGCCGCGGTGGCCAGCAGGGCGACGAGGAAGGGAATGGTGATCTTGGGCTCGATGTTCATGGGACCTCCTGCCGCAGAACAGAGCACGCTCCATGCCAATCGAAATTCCCAGGCTTTTGGCCCGCCGGCGCTCGTTCGCCGTGTCAGCGACGACGCGGCCGTGTGTCAGCGGCCACGATTCATCTCACCGCCGTACCCCGGCGGATTTCGAAACGGAACGAACGACTCTGCGCCTCGGACCCGTTGAAAATGGTCGATCGCCCAGTGGACCGAAGGAAAGGCCAAATCGGTGGCCGGCAAGCCGTCGAAGCTGAAGAGCCCCACCTCTTCGCTCTCGATCCCAGCCGAGACGTCCGGCGAGATCAAGCGAGCACGATAGAAGAGTTGAAGCTGGCTGATGTGGCGCAGGCTGTACACCGCGAGCAGGTCGATGATCTCGAGCTTTGCACAGGCCTCTTCCCAGGCCTCGCGCGATGCGCCTTCTTCTGGGGTCTCGCCGAGCTCCATGAAACCCGCGGGCAAGGTCCAGAAACCGCGACGCGGTTCGATCGCGCGCTTGCACATCAGCAGCTTGTCTTCCCAGGTCGCGACCACGCCAACCACGACCTTGGGATTCTCGTAGGCAACGTACTCACAGTCTGGGCAAACCAGCCGCTGGCGGTTATCCCCGGAGGGCACCTTTCGAATGCGGGGACCTTTGTCTCGCTTCGTCATCAACCAAACGCGCCTCCGGAGTGGTACCACGGCCCTTGCAGGCGGGCTATGGCGCGAAGCGATGCGCGCTCTAGACTCGGCCGATGGACTCACCGCCGCGACTCGATCGGCCGCAGCTTCTCGGCGTGTTTCGCCAGTTGAAGCAGGGTTTCGGTCTAGTGTGGACGACCAGTCACGCCTTGAGCTTCGCGCTCGGGCTGCTGAGCTTGGTCGCCGGCGTGATCCCTGCGGCCGCCGCATGGGTGGGGAAACTGATCGTCGATGCGGTGGTCCGCGCCGCCGAAACGGGCGCGACGGAAGACCAGCAGGCCGCGTTGACTTGGGTAGCGCTGGAGCTCGGGCTGGTGGCCGTCATGGCAGGCGCACAAAAAGGGCTGAGCACCTGTAACCAGCTCCTGCGTGCGCTCCTCGGGCAACGGGTCAACGAGATGATTCTCGAGAAGGCGCTGACCCTCGACCTGGCCGCCTTTGAAGACTCGGAGCTCTACGATCG
>CBESWY010000251.1:0-4249 GCA_965533395.1 uncultured Myxococcales bacterium | reverse complement strand
GCAGCGGCCCCCCCAGGCCGCGCGCCGTTCGGACGCTCCCCTTTTGCTGCTAGACCCTCTTTCGCAGTCCTGCGATGTCTCTGATGACGACGCGGCGGTGATCGGTGTCGATCAGGCCAGCCCTTTTGAAGGCGCCGAGCACCAGTGTGACGGTTTCCCGAGTCGAGCCTACGTAGCTCGCAATCTCCTGATGAGTGAACTTCACACCAATCAGGATTCCCCGTGAATCGGGAATACCGTGCCTCGAAGACGCATCGAGTAAAAACTCTGCAACACGCGATTCTACGCTTCGCGTGAGCAGTGCATCGATCCGCCGTTCTGCAAGCAGGCGGCGTTCCCCCATTAACCGATGCATAGCGGAAGCGAATTCCAGGTCCTCGTTCATCACCATTTTGATGAGCCGAGGCGGAATGCGTAGTGCTTCCACATAATCCAAAACCACCGTTTCAAGACGCGCTTCGGGATCGACCAGCGACATTTCGCCGACCAGATCGCCTGGGCCGTAGTAGCCGAGCGTCAGTTCTCGTTCCGGTGTGCGGCGCACGCGCCGAACTCGACCGCTGCCGATCGCGAAGATCGCAGGGTCGCTAGGCATGCAAAGCGATTCACGACGGTCGGCGTCGACCAGCGCGCTCCCGCTCAAGACCTGCTCCCGAAGTGCGGGCGGCAATGCCTCGAAAACCCTGCAGCGGGACAGAATCCTCGTACGGCGTTCTTCCGTGGTGCGCAGTCGTCGTGCGCCGGAGCCGTTTTGCAGTGCGGGAGCGTTAGAATCCATACTTACAGCCTTAACGGTATGGTGCATGAATACAGGATTACCGTCAAGACGTAGATTCACAAAATCACTTCACACGGCGTTTTTTCCTTCGTATTGACCAAAAGGGCCGCCTTAGCTAGTGTCGCCGCATTCGGTAGCGATTCGCTCACGGTCCGGGGCCGGCATCATAAATATGCGACTTTATTCAGGAAAAATTGGCCCGATCGTCGATGACCTCGTCCGAGATCTCACCGCGGGGGAAGACATCGAAGTCGAGGAGGTGGCCGAGGTCCGACTCGACCTCGAAGCCGTGCTCAAGGAGTACGTCCGGCGCGAGCGCCAGATGATCGACGAGGCCAAAGATCGAATGGAACGCGAAGGTCTGGGCTACTCGAAGCTCGGCCGGATGCGACAGCGACTCGCAAAAGAGATGGGATTCCCCCAGCAAGATGAAGTCCTCCCCTATCTGGTCGACCAGCTCCTCAACATGCTCTTCCACAGCTCCAACGTCCTCGAGATCTATGCGGACGACGCCACGTTGCGGAAGAAGATGACGCCCGTTTTGCGCCGGCACATGGAGGTCGAAACGGGCCTCGACGCCGAAGTGCGCTCGAAGATCAAAAACCTCCAAGAGGGCACCTCCGCGTTCGAGGTGGAGTACGCCAAAGTGATGGACCAGATCAAGCACAAGCGCGGGCTCGAGTAGGCGGTCTCATGCGGAGCATGACCGGATACGGAAGCGGGCGCGCAGCGCTTGGCGACGGACAGGTCGTGCTCGACGTCCGCACGGTGAACCATCGCTTCCTCGACGTGCGGGTGCGCCTTCCGTCGCGAATCCAAAGCCGTACGCCAAGCGTCGAACGAGTGATTCGTGCGCGCCTCGAACGGGGCCGCGTCGACGTCACGGCGCGGTTCGAAGGGCAGACGCTTCCGCAGCCGGCGCTCGACGTCGATCGCGCGCGCGCGGTCTACGGGGAGCTCGCCGCCCTTCGGGACGCGCTCAGCCCCGAAGAGCCCTTGCCGCTCGCCCTGCTCTCTTCGGTGCCGGACTTGTTCGTCATCACGCGCACCCTCGACGAAAAGGAGCTCGAGCGGGCACTCGAGCAGGCCGCCGCCGAGGCCTGCAACACGGTCATGGCCATGCGTGACAACGAAGGCGCCGCCCTCGCGGCGGAGCTTACAGAGCGGCTCGTCGAGCTTGGCACGAGCGTCGAAGCTTTGAAGGCTGCGGCGCCGGAGCTCGTCGAAGGTCGCAGAACGCGCCTTCGTGATCGCCTAGAGGCCCTGCTCGCCGGCGTCGACGCCGAGCTCGACCCTTCTCGACTGGAGCAGGAGATCGCCGTGCTGGCGGACCGCTCCGACATCGCCGAGGAGCTGGTGCGCCTCGACAGCCACCGCGATCAAATGCTCGAACTGATCGAGAATTCGAGCGCAGCGGTCGGGAAGCGCATCGACTTCCTGCTGCAAGAGATGGCGCGCGAGGCCAATACGATCGGGTCTAAGGTGCAGGACGGGACGATGACGTCCCACGTGATTGCGTTGAAGGCCTGCATCGAGCAAATGAGGGAACAAGCGCAGAATGTGCTTTGACCGTCCGCGCTGACGCGATACGGATTGCATCGGAGGGGGAGTTCCATGAGTGTCGCTGCGTCGACCGATCCAGATCTCATCTTGCTGATCATCAGCTCACCATCGGGCGCAGGAAAGAGCACCCTGACCCGACGGCTGCTCCAAGAGTTTCCTGAGCTCCGGTTCAGCGTCTCGCACACCACGCGCAGGCCTCGTGCCAACGAGGTCGACGGCCAGGACTACTACTTCGTCACCGAGGAAGCCTTTCGCAAGATCATAGCCGAGAACGGCTTCGCCGAATGGGCCGAAGTCCACGGCAATCTTTACGGCACGACCGTGAGCGAAATCGACATCGCGAGGGCCGCGCAAAAAATCGGCGTGCTCTTCGACGTCGACTATCAGGGCGCCCGACAGATCAAGGAGAAGTTCCCCGATGCCATTGGCGTCTTCATCTTGCCGCCCTCGATGGCCGAGCTTCGCCGCCGGCTGGACGGCCGCGGCTCCGACGACGCTCAATCGCGTCAGCGCCGCTTCGACAAGGCCCGGGAAGAAATCGGGCACTACCCTTTCTTCGACTACATGATCGTCAACGACGAGCTGCAGCGGGCCCTTGCAGAGCTCCGGGGCATCGTGCTCGCGGAGGGCTGCAGGCGCCGGCGGCTCGCCGCCAAAGCGGAAGCCCTGCTCCAGGAGTAATCGGAGCTCCCCTCAGAACTCGATGCCGAGAATCAGCCGCAGGGTCATCGCGCGGCTGATGCCGAGGCCTTCGGTGCCGGGCTCGCGGACGCCATCGACCTCGAGGTAGCGGAGGCCGTTGAGCGGGAACAAGATCCCGAACTCGGCGGCGGCAAAGAAGCCGTCGGTGAACTTCGGCCCGTCTTCGGTCCGATAGTAGATGGCAAGGTCGATCTCGGCGCCCAGGTTTGGCTGAGAGGAATAGGTCTGCTGCTGGTACATCGCGCGGCTGTAGATGAAGTCGAGCCGCGCACCGAGCACTCTGCCGAAGTCGGTTCGGATGATGTCGTAGCTGATCGCGGGCGCCAGGTAGTAGGCACCGTCGATGCGCCCCATGATGCGGCGCCAGAGAATCAGGTCGATGCGGTAGTCCGGATGAAACGCGAAATTAGACACCGTCTTTTGTCCGACCGGCTGGGTCGCGAGATCCTCGTACTGCGAAAGCCCAACCACATCGGGGTCGCCCGAGGCCGCGCCGCCTTTGAGAAAGACCCCGAGCTTCTTTCCGAGGAAACGGTACTCGCCTTCGAACGCGAACCCCCACTGGCGCAGCTTGAACTTGGCGCCCTCGGCCGCCGGCGGAAACTCCGTCGGCGAGATGTTCTGGACCTGTCCGAAGACGCCCGCGAACTCGATCGCGAGCCGCAGATCCTTCCACAAGACCTCCATCCAGCCGTCCGGAATGTAGACCCTGGCGTCCCGACGAACGAACGCGTTTTCGACGTCGCTGTACGACCCGAGCAACGGCGCGCCTGCCGTCGAAAGAAACTGCGAGCGATAGATGAAGTACGCGCCTCCGTTGATCACCCACTTGCCCCGCGCGAGACGCTTCTCTTGCGCGAGCGGATCCATGCGTCGCGCAATCAAGAAGCTCCACTGTCGCGTGTCGTCCAAGCGGCTCGCATCGATTGGAATCGCCTGGATCTCAGCAACGGGGTCGAAGATGTAGCCCTTGCTCGCGAAGTCCCAAGACACGCCGAAGAAGATGCCTTTGAACTTGCCGATGAGCTGAATGCGATCGATTTCGGACTGGAAGTCGGAGTCGAGGACGGTGTTGAGCTGGTTGGTCCCTACGCCTGCATTCCAGAGCATCCCGAGGCCCCACTGATGCCCCATCCTGCCGAAGCGAAGCTGGCCGATCGTGCTGTTCGTGACCTCGCCCCAAGCCCGGCGAACGTAGATGTTGTC
>CBESWY010000250.1:0-4277 GCA_965533395.1 uncultured Myxococcales bacterium | reverse complement strand
CGGCCTGCTGCCTGCTTTGCGATCGCAGGGCCGGGCGCCACCAATCTGTTGACGGGGCTTTGGGACGCGCATGTGGATCGCGCGCCGGTGCTTGCGCTCACGGGTCAGGTGCCGACGCACCTCATCGGACGCGGTGCCTTCCAAGAGGTGAACCTGGCGGCGGCGTTTGGTGGGGTGGCCAAGTACACCGCGGTGGCGGCCAAGGACTCCAACTTCCCCGAGATCGCGAGCCTGGCCTGCAAGCATGCGATCGTAGAGAGCGGCGTCTCGCACATGGTGTTTCCCGACGATGTGCAGGTCGTCGAAGCGCCGGAAACGAAGGCGGGCTCGCCAGAAGGCCGGCTGACGACGCGAGAGATCACGCCCCCTCAAGGCTCGCTCGACGACGCGGTGAAGCGCATCGCCGAGGCCAAACGGCCGGCGATCGTAGTCGGGCACGGCGCCCGTTTCGTGATGGAACCCGTCATCGCACTAGCGGAACAGCTCAACGCCCCCGTGCTCACGACGTTTAAGGGTAAAGGGCTCATCGCGGATGACCATCCGCTCGGCTGTGGGGTGATTGGACGCAGCGGCACGCCGGTGGCCAGCTGGTTCATGAACGAGGCGGACTTGCTGATCGTGTTTGGCGCCAGCTTCAGCAACCACACCGGCATCACGAGCTACAAGCCAATCGTGCAGGTCGACTACGATCCGATGATGCTCGGCCGGCTTCATTCCGTGACGGTTCCAGTGTGGGGCGAGATCGGCGTAACGGCACGCCTCATGAAGGAGCGGCTCGGCTCTGCAGCGGGGGTCGACCAGCGGCCCGACGTCGCAAAGCGCTGGGCGATTTGGAAGGAAGAAAAGACGAGGCGCCTCAGCGAAACCGAGGGTGGAGGCGTACATTCCGCCGCGATTTTCGCAGCGCTCGCGGCGACTGCACCGGACGATGCCATCATTGCCGTCGACGTCGGGAACAACACCTATTCCTTCGGCCGCTATTTCGAATGCCGGCGGCAATCGGTCTTGATGAGCGGCTATTTGGGTTCGATTGGTTTCGGATACCCGGCGGCCATGGGCGCCTGGGCGGCGACGCAGGAGAGCGACCCGCGCTTCCATGGTCGCAAGGTCATCGCCGTGACGGGCGACGGTGGCTTCGGCCAGTACATGGCCGAGTACACGACTGCGGTGAAGTACGGCATGGACATCACCCACGTCCTTCTCAACAACAGCGAGCTCGGCAAAATCAGCAAGGAGCAGCGGAGCGCTGACTACGACGTGTGGCAGACCTCGCTCCACAATCCAAGCTTCTCTGAATACGCGAAGCTCTGTGGCGCAATGGGGCTTCGTGTGACGAAGGCCGAAGAGCTCGAGGGCGCGCTCCGCGAGGCATTGGCCCATGACGGGCCTGCGACGGTCGAAATTCTGGCAGACACGTTGCTCATCTAGGCGATGAACACCGCCGCGTTCATCTTGGTTGCTTGCTTCGTCTTCGGCTTCGGGCTGGTGTCGCGGCGGTTGGCGGTCTCTCCGCTGACGCCGCCCCTCGTCTTCGTGGGGCTGGGTATCGCGTTTGGGCCTTGGGGCCTCGATTGGCTTCAATTCGATGTGGAACACGGCGCGATGCACGTGCTCGCCGAGCTCACCTTGATCCTCGTTCTCTTCGGCGATGCGGCGCGGATCGATCTTTCGGCCTTGCGTCAGGAGCTCGGGTTGCCCGTTCGTCTCCTAGCCATTGGAATGCCGCTCACGATCTTGTTCGGAAGCCTTGCGGCAAAATGGATGTTCCCGGAGCTGGGCTGGCTCGAAGCCGCAGTGCTCGGCGCAGTGCTCGCCCCGACCGATGCAGCGCTTGGGCAGGCCGTCGTCAGCAATCCCGCGGTCCCCACTCGTATTCGTCAGGCGCTCAACGTCGAAAGCGGACTCAACGACGGCATCGTGCTCCCCGCGGTGCTGGTGCTCGCCGCGCTTGCAAGCATGAGCGCGGAGACGACGCGCTCGGCGACGGACTGGGCACGCTTCGCTGCCCTTCAGGTCACGCTGGGTCCCTTGGTCGGGATCGCCGTGGCCTGGCTTGGCAACCGGCTACTAAAACGATCGATCGCCAAGGGCTGGATGGAGCCCCCATTCGAGCGGTTGGCGGGGCTGGCGCTGGCCTTGCTTGCGTTTGCCTGCGCGGAGCATGTCGGCGGCAACGGGTTCATCGCCGCGTTCGTTGCGGGGATGGCACTTGGTCAATGGACGCGAGGCCGGTGCGAATGGCTCTACGATTTCCTCGAGGCCGAAGGGCAGCTCCTCATGCTTCTGGTGTTTCTTGCGTTTGGGGTGAGCTTTGCCGCGCCGGCCTTGGAGACGGCCTCTTGGACAACGGTCGCCTACGCGGTCCTCAGCCTCACCGTGATTCGAATGGTTCCTGTCGCCATCGCGATGGTCGGCACCGGACTGCGTTTCCCGACGGTCCTCTTCGTCGGCTGGTTTGGCCCGAGGGGATTGGCCTCGATTCTGTTTGGGATACTCGTGCTCGACGAGGCCGATCTCGCTCATGAGGCCCTGATCTTTCAGCTGGTTATGCTGACCGTCTTGTTCAGCGTGGTAGCCCATGGCGTCTCGGCGGCACCCCTGGCTCGACGCTACGGAGCGATGGCAGCCGACCCGAAGCATTGCCCGGAGGAACATCGCGAGGTGATGGACCAGCCACTTCGCATGCGTAGCTGAAGCAGGGCGCTAACGAATCCTCCAAATCGGCGTAGGGACCTTGCACTGCGTGTTCGAGGCGTGGTGAGATGCACCATGACCGTCACCCAGATTCGAACGCAAACCAAAGTCCCAGTCGCCAAATGGAGCGAGCTCGAGGACCGAAAGCCTGCCTATGCGCTCGTCGCGGGCGTCGACTTGGTCGTCCTTCGATACGATGATGAAGTTTCGGTGCTCTACGGACGCTGCATGCATCGCGGCGCCCTGATGGCAGACGCGAAAGTCGAGGGCGACAACCTCATCTGTGGGCTGCACGGCTGGGACTACCGCTACGACACGGGTGTGAGCTCCTACAACAGCTCAGAGGTGCTTCATAAGTTCCGCGCCTGGATCGACCTCGATGCCGATTCTGTGCTTGTCGACGAATCCGAGATTCGCACCTGGGCGGAGAAGTCGCCGCAACCCTATGATCGCGACGCGTACCTGGGTCTCTATGCCGACGTGCATGGCGCGCCCGAGGAACCGTTCAATCGGTACATCCAGGAGCTCGCGCGCAACGGCTTGAAGAAAGTAGGCCACGATGGCCCCGTCTCTGCGATGGGTGTGGCACGCCAGGAGCTTCCCTGTTGGGACGAGGTGCTGATCTTGACCGCACAGTTGGCGCGCAAACCGCTGCTGGGCGATGTGCCGGTTGGGTCGGAGGTCGTGATCGGCCCCAAGGCCAAGCGGCCGCTGCACCTGGAGATTCCGCTCTTCGTCAGCGACATGAGCTTCGGAGCGCTGAGCCGGGAGGCCAAGATCGCACTCTCCAAGGGTGCTGAATTGGCGGGTACAGGGATCTGCTCCGGAGAAGGCGGCATGCTGCCCGATGAACAGGCGAGCAACTCCCGATACTTCTACGAGCTCGCTTCGGGGCGTTTCGGCTGGAGTCTCGACAAGGTGAAGAAGTGCCAGGCGTTTCACTTCAAAGCCGGACAGGGCGCCAAGACCGGCACCGGTGGGCACCTCCCGGGCAACAAAGTCAGCCCCGAAATTGCCGCTGTGAGGGGGCTCGAGCCAGGACAGGCCGCCATCAGCCCTGCAACGTTTCCCGAATTGGATAGCCCAGCGGACTTTCGGCGCCTCGCAGATGAGGTGCGCGACGAAACCGGTGGGATTCCGGTTGGCTTCAAGCTGAGCGCGCAGCACATCGAAGACGACATCGACTTCGCGCTCGAAGTGGGCGTCGACTACATCATTCTGGATGGCCGCGGGGGTGCGACGGGTGCGGCACCCAATGTGTTCAAGAACAACATCTCGGTGCCTACGATGGTCGCCTTGGCGCGGGCGCGGCGCCATCTCGACTCGCGCAACCGTCCGGAGGTGACGCTCGTCACTACCGGTGGGCTTCGAACCGAGAGCGACTTTGTGAAGGCGCTCGCCCTGGGCGCCGACGCGATCGCGGTTTCGAACGCGGCAATTCAAGCGATCGGCTGCCTCGGGATGCGGGCGTGCCAGACCAACAACTGCCCGGTCGGCATTGCCACCCAACAAGAGCATCTGCGCGCACGACTCGAGATCGAGAAATCGGCGCAGCAGCTCGACAACTACTTTCGCGCGACGGT
>CBESWY010000249.1:0-4279 GCA_965533395.1 uncultured Myxococcales bacterium | reverse complement strand
CGAATGTCCTTCCGATCGGCTCGGGCCATGTTGATTCCGCCGGCGCGCGCCAGCGCCTCGGTCAGCCGAATGCCCTTGCGGTACGCCATGGGCTGCGGTCGGCCTACCTCGCCCAGCACCATGATGGCATTCTTGGTGATCGGTGGAACGAAGAGTTGATCGCCCGAACGGACGCGAACGTTGTGCCTGGTGTCCCCCTCCATGGCGAGATTCACGTTCACCGGCAGCGCCTCACCGTCCCGGACGAGGCGCGCGAGCTCCAAATCGCCCAGCCGCTCCGGTATGAAGTCGGACTGGCCAATCAAAACGCCGCCGGCTTGCGCAAGGAGATCCGCCAACCTGGTGCCTGGGGATATTTTCACGCGGCCCGGCGTCGTCACGGCCCCTATGACGACCGCCAAGTGGCCATCCAGCACGGTGATGATCAGATTCGCACGAACGAACCGATCGTACCGTCTAAGGCCCTTTTCGATCGCCTGCTCGGCCTGGCCGAGGGTTAGGCCACCGACCTGTATATCGCCCGCCAACGGAACGTGGAGCTGACCCATCCCATCGACGATCAGGCCGTCGTACGTCTCCGTCTTTGCGGAGACCGTTGTAAGCTGGACCACATCACCGGGAAACAGCCGCAGCGCCTCGGGAGGATCCGATTCCATGCCCGGAAGGATGATGGGCTCGGGCGCCGAGAAAGAAGGGTCGTCGAACGGCGTGGTGGGCGTCTGGGGATAACGGTTCCGAGCGCAGGCGGAGACCAGCGCGAACGAAAGCAACAATGCCGTGCACCGACGCATACTTGTGGTTAACGTCATCTAGGACCATCCGCAAGGTTACAGTGAGAAACCCCGCGGCTATGCCTATACTGTTCCCCAACCCTCGATGACGAGCAAGAAACCCACCGAATGGGGAGGCGATTCGGACGCCGAGCTGGCCCCCATCATGCGCGTCGTCGATTTCGTATTGGTTTACGCCGCGCTCTGGCTGCCGACCTATGCCCGGGGCGAGGTCTGGGACGAGAAGTCTTGGACTGCCGCGACGATCGCAGCCGTTCTCTTCATGGTGATAGGACAATCGCTCCAGCTTTATCAGAGCGCCCGTGATGCCCGTCTCAAATCTGAGCTCGTGAGGATTTGGGCCGGCTGGTTCGTGGGCGTCGTGCCGGTCCTGCTGTTTCTCCTCTTCATCTCGAAGCGGTCGGAGGACTACTCGCGCTTCACCGTTTCCACGTGGTTTGTTCTTGCCCCGTTGCTAGTCGCGGTTTGGCGAACCGCCACGACACTGACCCTGCGCGAGCTGAGGGCGCACGGGTACAACACGCGAGCCGCTGCGATCATCGGAATGACGGAGCTCGGAGAGAGGCTCGCTCTTCAAATCAAGGCCGTGCCTTCTCTGGGACTCGAGGTCCACGGTTTTTACGACGATCGCAGCGAGGAGCGCTGTCATCCCATCGCAGAGTCGCTCGGGCAGCGCGCTGGCGCGTTGAAAGACGCGGTCGACGCCGCGAGGGCCGGCGAGATCGACCTCATCTACATCGCGTTTCCGCTCCGCGCGGAGCCCCGGATCGCCGAGCTCCTGCGTCAGCTCTCCGACACGACGGCGTCGGTCTATATGGCAGCCGACTTCTTCGCGTTCGACCTCCTGCACGCTCGCTGGGGAACCCTCGGCGGCGTACCCACGGTCAGCCTGCACGAGACCCCGTTCTACGGCGTCGATGGCTGGCTAAAACGGCTCGAGGACATCGTGGTCGGGACGCTCATTCTGATGTCCATCTCGATCCCGATGCTGGTGATCGGCATCTGCGTGAAGCTCACCTCTCCGGGTCCGGCGCTGTTCCGACAGCGGCGATACGGGCTCAACGGAGAGGTAATTCACGTTCTGAAGTTCCGCTCGATGACGGTCACCGAGGACGGCCCCGAGATCAAACAAGCCACCGCTGGGGATGCCCGCATCACCAAGCTTGGCGCGTTTCTCCGGCGCACCAACCTGGATGAGCTGCCGCAATTCTTCAACGTCCTAGAGGGGAGTATGAGCATCGTCGGTCCGAGGCCGCACGCCGTCGCGCACAACGAGCTCTACCGAAAGAAGATCCAAGGCTATATGCTGCGGCACAAGGTCAAACCGGGCATCACAGGCTGGGCTCAGGTGAACGGCTGGCGGGGCGAGACCGACACGCTCGAAAAGATGGAAAACCGAGTCGAGCACGATCTCGACTACATTCGCAACTGGAGTCTGCTGTGGGACTTGCAGATCATTTTCATGACGGTGTTTGGTTCCGGGGCGCGTCAGAACGCGTATTGACCATGGCACCCAAAGGACGGATTGAGCGTGAATGAAGCGGGCGACGGCTGGGCCGACGAGGCGGTAGGACATGGCGGCGCGAAGCGGCAGGGGTTCCCTGCGGATCCGCATCGCCTCAAACGAGCGCTTTGGGCCGGCCGATTCTGGCTTCTCGGCGCAGGAGGCCTCGGCCTGCTCGTCGGGCTCCTCTACGTGAAACTGCTGATGGGCAGCTCCTACGAGACAAGCGTGGTTCTGAAGTATGAAGGCGACGTGTCGATCGGCGATCAGCGCCTCTCCGGGTACGAAATCGTCCCAGCGGCCGATGCGCTCCTTCACGAGTCCGTTCTACGCAAGGTTCGAGAAGAGCTTGGCTTCGAGAGCAGCCTGACCGACCTGGCCGCTTGGATCCAATATGAAACGGAGCTTCATGCGCAGACCCTGCGATTCACCGTTTCCGGCGAGACGGGAGAAGACGCGGCGGAGTACGCACGAGTCGTCACCCAGGTCTTCATGGCTTATCACAAAGACAGGCAGTCACGGCAGATCGAAGGAGAGATCGCACGAACCGAGAAGCGTATCGATGCGGCCGAGGGCGACGCGGAAAGGACGCGGCGGCGCTACAACGCGTTTCGGGAGAAGCATGGCATCTCCAATCTTCCGACCGAACAGCAGTCCATGCTCGAATCGGCTGCCCAGCTCCGCGCCGATAGCGAGCTCGCCGTGCCGGAGATCCGTGCGCTCGAGGCCCAGGTGAGCAGTCTAGAGGGGCTGCTTGCGAGCACCCCCAAGACCAGCCTGGTCGGCGGCGGGGTCTCTCCAGAGCGCTCCACGTACGAGCGACTTCGGCAGGAGCTGGTGAGCGCACAAGCCTCGCTTTCCCCCGATCATCCGCGGGTTCAAGCGCTTCAGCAGCAGGTGGGGCAGCTGCGCGCTCAGCTGCGGTCGGGAGGCGGTTCGATCTCCAGCGGCGGCGGCCTGGTCGGCATCAACGCGACCTATCAAGGCCTGGCCGGGCAGCTTCAAGCGGCGAAATCGAATCTGGCGGCTCTCCGGGAACGCCAAAAAGGACTGTCGGGGATGGCGGAAAGAGCACAAGATCGCGTTGCTTCCTTTTCCGGGATAGAGGGTGAAGCATCCGCGCTGCTGGCCGCGGTCAAAGTAAACGAGAACTTGCTAAGCTACTTGCGTAACACCAAGTCGGAACTTCAAGACGCGCTCCGTAACCCGCCAAGCGGGTTCGTCGTCTTGGACCCCGGGGGTGTGCCGGAGTACCCGGTGGAGAACAAGATGAAGCTGGTCGTCTTCCTGGCGATCCCAGTGCTTGCCGTGATTTTCGTCCTGCTGGTCGTGTTGCGACACGAGTTTCGAGGACTCAGGTTGGAGACACCGGCGGAGGTCGCCTTCTGGGGCAAGGGGCCGGTGCTGGCGTCGACGCCTTGGCCCAGCGATCCGGACGGGCTCGCCGAGCTGGTTGCCGGGCTTGATGATTCTGTGCCGAACGCGAAGGGGCGCCTACTGGTCGTCGGAAGCTCACCGGACGAGTCGAGGCTCGCTCGCGTGTTCGTCGATCGAATCAACCGAGACTGGTTTCCGATGAACGAACCCACCGGCACCCCCACCATGGTGACACCCCCGCCCGCCCAGCGGGCTCCCCTCCAGACCCCGCCGCCGTCGGGACCGTATCCGGTTGGGCCCTCGGGCGCGCCCTCCGTTGCGCTCGTCCGACTCCCTTCGGCGTCAGCGACAGAGGCTCTCCGAGTGGTGAGGCCTGAGGGTCACCTCGAGCTCGAGGCATGGAATGGGCCATTGGACGGACAATCGCTTCGACGCGCAGCCCGGTTGGCGGACCGCGTCGTCATCCTGGTCCACTCGGGCGCTGTCTCCGCTCTCGGTCTCAACGGAATACAGCGCCGAGTTGGCCGCGAACGCGGGATCGGATACGTCGTCGTCGGGCTCCCCGAAGAGCTTCTGACGCTTCCCGACCGAGTGGGAGACGTCGCCG
>CBESWY010000248.1:0-4298 GCA_965533395.1 uncultured Myxococcales bacterium | reverse complement strand
CTTCGACGACCGTGCGGTAGGTCTTCAGCGCCTTCTCGCCGCGCACGGCGTTGAGCAACTGAATGCCGGGCGGGAAGTTCGCCCAGGTGTGGACGTCACCCGTCCGAATATCGAATTCTGCGCGATGAAACGGACACCGAATGCGGCATCCGTCGACGATCTTGCCGCGTCCGAGTGGCGCGAACACATGCGTACAGTGCGTTTGCGTCGCGTGAAAGCCGTCGTCGAGGTGATAGACGAGGATGTTCGTGTCGCCAGCCTTGAAGGCTTTCTTCTTGCCGACCGGCAGCTCCGATTCCTTGCAGACAACGTGGCGCGCCATGGGTTTCCTCCTGCCCTTCGAGCTCTGGGACGTCAACCTTATACCCTCGATGACCGATCCGGAAGCCGTTGGGTCGAAACATCGCCCGGCGGACGTCGCGCTAGAGGTCCGTCGACACGCCCGAGAGCTCGTTGATCTGAACTCCGGCACGCGCGCGAAGCGCGTCGTCATCTGCCGCGAGATCTTTCGGTCCCACCTTGAGCACGAACGCGTCGGTCTTCATGAACCCGTAGACGGGCACGCTGCGGTCGAACAGGCCGAAGAACCGATCTTGGGAGCCATCGAGCGCCCTCAGCCGAAAGCTAGCAATCACCTGCTTCTGCACGATGCCGACCTGCTGCGCAGTCAGGTCCGGATGGTCGTACTTCGAAATCTGAATGAACTCGTCCGTCTCCTCGACCGGAACGCCCCCCGGCGTGAACATGTGGTTCTCGACTTTGTTCACCTCGTTGTCCTCAACGTGGAAGTACATCTCGCCCATGAAAACGATTGGCTCGTAGCTCTTGCTCGAGAGCTTGTTGTACGCGAGCAGTCCGACGACGACGAGCGCGATAACCACGAGGTAGACTTTGTTTCTGTCCATCCCGCCACCCTAGGTAAGAGCGGCCCCAAAAGAAAGTTACCCGCCGCCGTCCCTAAGGATCAACGCCCATCGGACACGTCGTATGCGGGCTCGTTTCGTCCGCGGTCGCCACCCAGGAAAACCACGTGCGGCTCGGTGAGTCGTTGGGGAGGTTGTAGGAAAGGAACCCGCCCTTGCGGCCAGTCGGTGATCGGACGGTCCGCAGGTCACCCGAAACCGACACGGCGCCATTTGAGCCGGGCGGGCCGTGTAGTAGAGGCTGCGTCCATACGGCGAACTGCGGATTGTCCCCGCGTTTGAGATCGCCGAACTTGCACGCCAGCCTTCCGTCACAGCGGATGTTGCCCACGCCGTGCATCTCGCTGAGGCAGCCGCGGCCCTTGCTCTGGTCGTCGGCCTTGTAGGCGCCTCGATCAGCCGACCAGTAGCTCGGCGCCGCTTTGCACCGGGCCCATTCGATGGTTCCGCGCTCTTTGGACAACTTGCCCATCGCGACAGGCTTCTCGTTGCCATCGTAGCTGCAAGCCGTCGGAAATCCGGGGTCCGAAGGTCGCCGCCAGGTTGGCGTGCGTGCGCCGTTACACGTGGGTGCGTAGTGATGCATGGTCGTCGTGACGTCGACGATCGCATCGATCGTGAAGCGCTCGAACATGGCGAAATGAAGGACGCCCACTTTGCCGTCCGCGACCCGGCCATCCCGGCCGAGCGGATACTCGACTACCAAGGATCCCTTCAACCCCTTGGCGATGGCATCGCCCTTCGATAGATATGTATCGCTCACCTGGAGCGATGCGTCGATTTCATAAGACACGGTGCAGCTGTCCGAAGCGGCTGCAGGCGTTGCGCCCAGCAGGATCATGATCGCAGTCGCGTAGATGCGCACCGTCACCGCTCCATCATTGCACGTGCGACCTGGCAGACAAGAGCATCGAGCGCTCCTCGCCGAGCATCCGCAGCGTCAGAAAAAGTAAGCGCCTTGGTACGTATCGGCGAACGCGTGCTCCGTGGAGTTGCTCTTGGGTACGTACTCGTAGCCAAACTCGAGCTCGATGGCCCAGTTGCGGTTGAAGAAATACTTGAAGCCGGTCACGAAAAGAAGCCCGACCGAGAACTCGACCGTCGCGCTTTCCCCCTCGCTGCCGTCGCTCTTGATACTGGCTATCGTCGAGATGACTCCGGCGCCGAGGAAAGGGTGCCAGCCGTTCTTGGGGTAGAAGCCGGTCAGGACGATCTCGAGCGGCGACTCGACCCGCTCGCGATTGAAATAGAAGGGTTTGATGATGCTCAGCGCGAGGTAGCGGTGCAGAACTCGTTCGTACCCAAACAGAAAGCCATAGACATGCTCGTTTCGCCGCGACGCGCTTTCGGTAGCGCTTCCCTGCTCTCGAATCAGGCGATACGCATGCGAGAAGCCGAATAGAAGCCCGTTCCTCGGCTCCTTCGATGGCTCGCCGGCTTCGGCGTCTGCCTGCTGCGCTTCCACTTCTTGGATGCCTTGCGCGTCTTGTTGAGGCAGGCCCTGGTCGTCCGATTGCGCCATCGACGCGTTCGAAACGAGCACGGACAGAACGCCCGCGAAGGCAGCCAGCTGATGTAGTTTCATGGTCGACTCACACACCCGCCACGCACAGTAGCTCGAAACGCGGTGTTGTGTGGATAACACAAAGCTGGCGCGGAGTGCTTCGGTATCGGCGACCCGTCAGGAATCGCCTTCCTTTCCAGCCGCCGCTTCGATGAGAGATTCGCCGAGTAGTTGGAGTCGCTGTTTCTCGCCGCTGCGGCTCTGTTGCTCCTCGAAGTCTTGGCAGCGCCGGAAGATCTCGTCCTTGGCGGGTTCGGGTAGTCGCGCGTCGGCCATTCGGTAAAGGACGTTGTCTTCTTTTTGGATGTGTTGCCGGAGCAGCGCTGAGAATTCTCGGACTGTCTGGGCAATGGTGCCGCGGTCTTCCTCGCTCCAAACCGCAGATTGCTGCGCGTGCTCGTTTAGGACGTTGATGAGCGCACGACCCATGTCGTGTTCCTGCAGCATGATGGCGATGGGGCCGGCCTGGCGCGGGAAACCGTGCTGGACCATCACGGCGAACAGAATGTCCTCCTCCTTGCCGTGATGATGCGCGTCGGCGAAGCCTCGGATGAACGCCACGTATCGCGCCAGCTCGGCTTTGTCGTCCGAGTCGGACGCGGGGCCAATGGTCTTGAGCCAGGCCTCCATGGCATCGAGCGCCTTTTCGATGAGGCGATGCTCCTGCATCAACAGGTCGGTGGCTTGCACGTCGGCTTCCTTCCTTATTCGCGTTGCCGTGACGGCCCGCGAGGCCTAGGCGGGAATCAGCATCGAAATCGGGCTCCGATAGTAGCGGTCAAATTCGTCCGGGTCGAGGGCGAGCAAGAGGGGGATCACGGCTTCCTCTTCGACGTCGAGGTGGGCGCCGAGCGTGCGATCGTGTGCTTGCAAAGCGTGAAGGACAGGGTTGTCGGCGCGGTTCTCGTTGGAATCGGACGGGTCAGCAGGGTGGGCAAGGGTGCGGAACGCATCGACCACTTCGTCGGCGCGCGTGTGGAGCTCGGCGTGGCCGCCGCGTGCTTCCTCTAAGGACACACCCCAGCGATACTCGAGATACGGGTAGAGCTTCCGCTCTTCGTAGGCTTCGTGGCTTCGCATGGCGGCGATCCAGCGATCGAAGAGCGAGTGCAGGCCGGCGAACTGTTCGAGCGTGGCTTGGTCGATCAGGAAGCGGCTTACCCGACGAAAGTTGGCGTGGGATCCGAGCAGGAGGGCTTGCGTTCGAAATCGCGGATGCGCTTGCCAATCCTCTCGTGGGATTTGGGGCAGTGCTGCGGCGGCGTTGTTCATGACGGCTCCTTTCCTGAAAGGGGTGGGGAACCTTTGTCCCGATCGAGAGCCGTCAAGGCTTAGGCCGGCCCTGGCTTGCGGCCGCGTCACGTATGTCGACTGATGATCTACTCTGCAATCACGACCGGCACGCCTGGCGTACAACCACCGATAGAGTCATCCGGCCCGACATTCTCGTAGCCATATCGCGGCCAAAGGAACCTTGCATCGTTGGTGATCAGCGGTGAGTTGTACGCATCGTTAAAGAGGAGATTTGGATCTCCCTTCTGGCCGTCCCAGTCAGTGCACCAGACACCGGTCGCTTCCGACAAGCCCACGTAAAACGAGCTCGCCGGATCGACTGTCGAGTACAGCGCCTCGATCTGCGCATCGGATGCGTTGAGCAAGCGGGTCACCGACTCGGTGAAGCCGCCGACCCCTCCTAGGCGGTTGATCGTGATGGTCCGGCGAGCGCCAAGCGCTTCGAGCGGCGTAACGCGCAGCGGATCGGCCCAACCGCCAACCGATACAAATCCGCTGCTGAGCGGAACGCCCGGGCT
>CBESWY010000247.1:0-4380 GCA_965533395.1 uncultured Myxococcales bacterium | reverse complement strand
GCTCGCCTGCATCACGCCGAGGATTCCGAAATACAAAGGGAACTGAACGATGATCCCACCTGCACCGCGCGCCCCGTCCGACACGGAATCGAGAAAGCTTCGAATCGACCCGTGTGCGGCGAGCGCCAGAGCCAAGAAAAAGAGATTCACGGAGTTGAGGTCGAACGCAACTTGGCCTCGGGCCCAGCCGTACCCGACGAGGAGAACGCCCGTGACGCCCACGACGAGCCCCAGAACGGAACGCTTGCCCCGCGGCGATGCGACGACACGCACCGCTGGGACCTCGGGAACCAACGCGGCTTTGGGCGCAAGCGCAACGCACATCAGCGGCAACAAAATCAGCAAGCCGCCGGTGACGACGAGATTCAGCGACGAGAAAAGCGTTTCGCTCACGGGGATGGCCTGCGTCGTGCCCTGGGTGAACTGCGCTGATTCGGCGGCCTTCAAGGGAGCGGAACCGCTGAGCCCGCCGTGCCAGACCGCGAGCCCAGCATACGCGGCAGCACCGAGCACGGGAATGTCCATCGGCCGGCCGTCTTCCGCAGCGCTGTGCGCGATTTCTCGAACCACGAACGCCGCGACGACTGCGCCGAGCCCCCATTGGATGAGGCCGGTCAGGCAGGCGATGAGCGCGACCAAGCCAGCGGCCTCGGGCGTCCGCTTGGGCACGCGCGCGACCGCACGGACCACCCTCTGCACCGGCGGGCTCGACGCCAAGGCCTGGCCGGTCACCAAGATGAGGCACATCTGCAGTGCAAAAGCGAGTAGCGGCGTGCTCGAGAAGCCGCTGTACCAACCCTGAAGCACCGTCGCGACGGACCCCGAAAGCGCGAACCCTCCGAGGAGGGCAATCGAGGTCAGCGCGAGCGCAAGGACGAATGGATCGGGAACCCAGCGCTCGGCCCACCGGCTGAAAACCTCACCGAGCCGAGCCAGCATGGCGTGGACCATACCACCAAGTGCGACGATCAGCGCCGGCGGCGAATCGCGATGAAGGTGAGGTCGTCAGGCTTCGAGGGAGCCCCTTCGGTCGGCGCCTCCATGCGTCGACGCCCGAGGCCGGCCAAGCGGTCGACGGCGCCGGCAAGCGGGCCTTTGCGAAGGTGCTCCACAATCTCGTTGAGGTGAAGGTTGTCGCTGAGCCCGTCGCTGGCCAACACGACGGTATCGCGCCGCGCCAGACTGAGCGTGGCACCGAGCTCGATGCGCATCTCTTTGGCGCCCAAGAGGTTGGACACGATATGCAAATCTTCGTGGTGCAGTGCATCTCCCGCATCCAGCAACCCGGCTTCGACCGCATAACCAACGGGAGAGTGCGGGATGGTCTGCCATTTGATGCTTCCGCGTTGCCCGGTCACGAGCACCATTGAATCGCCCGCGTGATAGGAGCGCATCTTGTGGCCCTGCACTTCGACGACTGCGAGGGTAGCCGCAGCGCCGGTCCCAAGCGCGGAGATCGCGCGGTCCGCTGATTCGAAGCCGTTGATGATTGCTTCTCGCAAATCCGCGACGTCTGCACCGATCGCCTCCACGGATTCACAAACCGCCTGCACCGCGAGCTTCGCTGCTTCGGCGCCGCCCGGGTGGCCACCGGCGCCATCGGACACCACCGCTACACCGGCCGCTTCACCGATGGAGATCAGACCGGCAGCGTCTTCGTTCGGGCCCTCTCGCTCCGGTTTCCGAATGCTGAGCACCACCGCCTCGCAGCCGCCAAGCTCGAAGCGCTCTCCCCGCGCCATGTCCACATCTTCGAAGATGTGGGCTTTGCTCACAGCGACGCTCTCTTGCTTCGTGTAGTGCTTCGAAGCGCCTTGGGCGCGACCGCTTGAAACGCCCTGTACATCTGAACGCCATCTCGGAATCGTTTGCGCTCGCGAACTTCGATCGCACGGCGAAGAAAAACGATGAAATCCCGGCTAACCGTGCGGCGCAGCCTTTCGGCACCGGGCAGCGGCCAATCAAACGGCCACCCCGGGAGCTCGCCGGCAAACATGCGATAGATCAGCAGACCCATCGAAAAGACATCAGAGCGAAACGATGGCTTGCCCATGGCTTGCTCGGGCGCGATGTAGCCAACGGTGCCCTGCCCGGAGCCCATGATCGTTCGTGTCCGAAGCGCGATCTTCGCGATGCCAAAATCGGCCAGACGGACGTGACCCTCCGGAAAGAGGATGACGTTGTCGGGCTTGATGTCGCAGTGAATGACCCGAACCTCGTGCGCGTACGCGAGGGCATCGATCAGCTGCTCGGTGTACGACAGCGCGGTCTTCGGGCCGAGGCGGTAGTGCAAGCGGTCGGTCAGCGTCTGCTCCCCGAGCGGACTCGCGATGACGAAGTGCCCGTCGACCATCATGGCGTTTCGGAGCGGTAAGATGTTCTCGTGGTCGAGGCGCGCGGTGATACGTACCTCGCGTTGGATGGCGTTCAGCGATTCCTTGTCGAGCTGGTCGAGGTTCGGCACTTTGAGCGCAATGGGGATACCCTCGATCGTGTCGTACGCCTCGTACACGGTCGCAAAGCCACCGGCGCCGATTCGGCGTCGAATCCGGTACTTGCCGAGGACCTGTCGCGCTTTGAGCGGCTGAGTCGGAACGGCAATGCTCTTGCCGTGAAGAACGTGTGGTTTCATGGGGGAACGCTCAGAATGTCTTACGGATCGCCTTCAAGAGTGCAACCCCTTCAGGCCCCATCTCTTTTGCAATGCGGTCCGGAACACCCTTCTGTTTCGCCTTGAAGGCGGCAAGCTCTGCCTCCGTGGGCTCGTAGATCTCGTACCCGTAGCGCTCCAGGTTCTTGAGCAAGACAGGCTCGATCTTTCGGACCTGGTTTCTCCCCCAGACGGTGAGGTCGTGGGGCATCGTGGTGATCACTTCCTGGATGTCCTTTGGAAGGGTGTCAAACCACTTCTTCGAGTAAACGAGGAGCGCGGGCTGATAGCAGTGCCGGCTCAGAAAGATGTGGCGCTCGCCTTCTTTGAGCCCCTGGTACCAACTCGCCGCCATCGCGAAAAGCGGCGTGTTGTCGAAACCGTCGACGACCCCCGTCTGCACACTCATCAGCGTGTTGCCGTTGTCGATCGGAACCGGTGTGGCGCCGAAGGCCTCGTAGGTCTCGACGTGCACCATCGACTCCTGCGAACGGAAACGAATCCCCGCCATGTCGCTTGGTTTTCGGATCTTCTGGTTGCTGAAGTAGGAACGGTATCCGTTCTCCGCCCAGATTCCGAAGATTAGCCCTCGCTTTGCAAGGACCTTCCTGACTTGCGCGGTAACCGCGGGAGTGTCGAGCGCCTTGTCCGCGCTCGCAAAGGTCTCGAAGACATAGGGCGCCTCGATGACATTGACCTCTCGAACGATCGAGCTCATTCCGCCGACGGAGCCGGCAAACGCTTGCATGCTCCCCATCTGAACCCTGCGCGCCATCGACCGCTCGTTGCCTCGCCCTAGCCGAAGCTTCACTTTCAACCGGCCGTTTGTCTTTTCCTGGACCTCGGCCTTGAAGCGTTGGAGCTGTTCGGCCCAGGGACTTCCTTTCGGAGCCACCGTGCCAACCTCCATGATGAACTCCGGGTCGTCCGCGGTCGCGGGGCCGACGATGGCCAGGCAAATCGCGAACAGCGCTCCGAGAAAGAGGATCGATTTTCGCATCAGGCACTTTCTAGTCAGTTGGCGAGGGAAAATAAAGGATCAAAGCCTGCGCGCGGCTCGCAGTTCGACGAACCTAGCCGAATTCGTAGGCCCTGTCTTGCGCTAGAAGTGCCTGGATTTGACCGCAGCGGCGTCTGACCCAGAATCCCCGCGTGGCATCATCAACAACCCCGATGCTGGTCCTGGCGTTCCTTCTTTTCGCGGCCGCCGTCCCGGCCGCCGCCGACGGTACCGGCGACGCGCAGCGGGCAGCCGACGTCCAAAATGCGCTCGAACGGTTCCATGAGAGAGACAGCACGTTCAAGGGCAGTCTCGGAAAGCTCGTTGGCTATGCGATCTTTCCCGAGGTCGCCAAAGGCGGGTTCATCGTGGGCGGCGCCGGGGTAGCGATCTTCATCCTTCCGACATCCGGCCTGATGGCGGAAGCGAGCATTGGAGGCCAAAAGCTCAAATTTACGGCGCTAAAGGAGTGCCTGTGATGGATCAGGCAATTGGGGGGTCCTGCGTGTGCGGAGCCGTTGCCTTTCGAATCGAAGGGCCGTTTCGCGGATTTCAGTACTGCCACTGCAGCCGCTGTCGCAAGAAGACCGGCTCTTCGCATGTGGCCAACATCTTCGTCCCCGTGGGTCAGTTCAGCTGGCAGCGGGGAGAACACAAGGTCCGGCGATTCGAGCTTCCCACGGCCAAGTATTGGTCGACCGCCTTCTGTACGGACTGCGGCTCGGCCATG
>CBESWY010000246.1:0-4404 GCA_965533395.1 uncultured Myxococcales bacterium | reverse complement strand
AACACCGCCCCACCCTGCTCTCGGTTCGCCGCCTCGATCGCACCACCGAGTCGCTCGACGATCGTGTAGCAGACTGCAAGCCCGAGGCCGGTCCCCTGCCCGGCGGCCTTGGTGGTCACGAACGGATCAAACACCTGGTCGAGGATCTCGCTGTCGATCCCGGGTCCGTCGTCTGCGACGATGAGCTCCACGACACCGCCGCCATTGTGGGCGCGCACCTCGATACGGCCTTTGCCGCCAAGGGCGTCCGCCGCGTTGAAAAGCAAGTTTAGAAGCAGCTGTCGCAGGCGCTCGTGATCGCCGCGTACGCGGGGCAGACCCTCGTCGACCGCTAGCGCGAGCTCGACGTCGCGAAAGCGGCTTTGACGGTCGATCAGCTTGACGGTATCCAAAACCACCTCTGCAAGGTCGGCCGAGCTCTCGATCCGTCCATCCGGGATGGTGTCGTTTCTGGAGAAGTCGAGCAAGTCACGAATGGTGTGATGGATTCGCTCGGTCTCGCGTTGAATCCGCGCGACAAACTCCTTCTCTTCGTCGCGGTCGAGGTCACCGAGTTGCATCAAGTCGAGCAAGCCACGAATCGCCGCGAGTGGATTGCCAATCTCATGCGCGACGCCGGCGGAGAGTCGTCCGACAGCCGCCAACCGAGCGCTCCGAATGAGCTGCTCCTGGGCCGTCGTGAGCTCGGCAGTGGTATGCTCCAGCTCTTCGAGTCTTTGCTGAAGCGATGCTCGGTCTTCTCGAAGCTGCGCGGCCATTTCGTTGAAGGTCGCAGCCAGGCGCGCGACCTCGGCGGCGCCCTGCACGGGCACGCGAGTGCGCAGCCGCCCGGCGGCGAGGCGCTCGGAGGCCAATCTCAATCGGTCGATCGGCCGCACGATGAAATACGTCAGCAGGACATAGGTCAGCAGCAGCACCGTGGCCGCGGTCAGGCCGAGGTAGAACAGAAACAAGCTTCTCCGCGCCGCGTCGCCGCGATAGCTCGCGGGCACCCAGACTCGCAGCTCCAAGCCGTCCGCAGTCGTCACGATCGCATCGGGATCGCCTTCGAGGTCCCCCCAGCTTTTCGATAAGCCGTCCAAGGTGTGGATCTCGACGCGTCGAACCAAACCCTCGGACAGAATTCGGCTCATGGCTTCCTCGCCCAGCCCGTCGCCCGCCGAGCCGGCCCCTGCAACGAGCGCCTGGGCAAGCCCTGCCGCGCGGGTCCGCTGCTCTTCGGCGCTCTCGCTCTCGTCTAGCCTCGCCGTCACCAGGCTCAGCAACACGAATGCCGCGCCAAACGCTACGATGAGCGCGAGCATGAGCTGGCTTCGAAGCCCCAAGCCGAACGAACGCCCCATGCGTACAGTCTACAGCCTCAATCTCTTGACCCGCCACGCAGCCCGGTGCATGGGGGAATCATGACACGGGGCGCCCGTCTAGGGGTGATCGTCGGCTCGATCCTCGTCCTTTCGTCGTTTGCCGCGTCTTCGAGCGCGCAGCGGACGGGGGATGGGCTCTATGGCCGCTGGGATCGTGGGCTCACCCTCGCGCTCGGCGCTGGCCCTGGGGCGACCTGGCTCGATCGAAAGGCGGACCCCAACGTGATCGGCGAGGCGCGGTTCTTGGTAGCCGACGTAGCCGGACTCGTGCTTTCAGGACGCTGGGGCCCCGACTCGGGCCAGCACCTGTTTGTTGGTGTAGACCTCCGTCCGCTCTTTCCGGCGCTTTTCTTTCTCTACAAGCAAACCTGGATCGAGTTCGTGGACCTGATGCTCCAGTCGGTTTTTCTCGAGATCGGACCTGCCTTTGCGCTCGACGGTAAGCGAAGCACCGGGCTCGGGGTCGGCTTTGGGTTCGGCCTGCCGCTCTACCGGCCGCTCAAGACCTTGCGCGGCGTCTGGCTTCGAATCGCCGCGCGTCATGTGAACAGCGACCCATCTTTTCGCAACACGCAACCGACGAGCGTTCGCAGCCAATGGACGCTCTACACGACGTTTGTCGTGCGCCTGGGCTTCAAGTCGAACCTGAGCCACTGGGAACCAAACCGCTACCGTCACCGCTAGCTTGGCCGGTGAAGGGAACCCGGCTACAACGACGAGGTGAGACGCACCAAGATCGTCTGCACGCTCGGGCCCGCCAGCGACACGAAGGCGAAGATCGGCGAGCTCGTCGGAGCGGGGATGAACTGCGCGCGGCTTAATTTCTCGCACGGCGACCACGAGTCGCATACAAAAATGGCGAAGCTGGTCCGCGAGGCCGCGGCCGAGGCGCGCCGCCCGATGGCGATCCTCGCCGACATGCAGGGGCCAAAGATGCGGGTCGGCAAGTTTGCGCAGGGCTCGATCGAGCTCGCGCAAGGCGACCGCTTCGCCCTCACGACGAATGATGTCGAGGGGAACCAAGACATCGTCTCGGTCACCCACGAGTCGTTGGGCGCCGACCTGAAGCAAGGCGATGCAATCGCGCTCGACGACGGGTTCATTCGGCTTCGCGTCGACCGCGTCGAGAGCAACACGGTGCACACGATCGTCGAGGACGGCGGTACCCTTTCGAATCACAAGGGGCTCAACCTACCCGGCGTCCCGATCACCGGACCTGCCCTGACCACCAAGGACCGCGAAGATTTGGCTTTCGCGGTTTCCGTCCTGAAGGCGGACTACGTGGCTCTGTCGTTCGTTCGAGCCGCTAACGACGTGCGAGAAGCCAAAGCTCTGGCCGGCGACGTGCCGGTCATCGCGAAGATCGAGCGACCGGAGGCGGTCGAGGCCCTTTCTGAGATCGTCGACGCCGCGGACGGCATCATGATCGCCCGCGGAGACCTAGGCGTGGAGCTGGGCGCGGAAAAGGTGCCGATGATTCAGAAGCGGATCATCCGGGAAACCAATGCGCACGGCAAAATCGTGATCACCGCCACACAGATGCTCGACTCCATGATTCGAAACCCCCGACCCACTCGGGCGGAAGCGGCGGACGTCGCGAACGCGGTGATGGACGGAACGGATGCGGTCATGCTCAGCGGGGAAACGGCAGCGGGTCGCTACCCCTTGCAGGCGCTGCAGATGATGGATGCGATCATTCGCGAGGTCGAGTCGGACTACGTCGACGATATCTCGCGAGAGTTTCGCGAGCTCAAGGGCGGCGAGGGAGAAGACTGGTCATTTGCAAACGCCGCGGCGCGCGCCGCAGCCGTGCTGACCACGCATCTCCCACTCAAAGCCGTCGTGGTGTTCACGCAGGACGGTCGCTCGGCGGGCCTGCTTGCAGAGCATCGCCCCCGCGCGCCGATTCTGGCGATCACCAGCGATGTCCGGGTCGCGCGACGGCTCGCGCTCGAGTGGGGCGTGATTCCGCGGATCGAAGTGCCGCCAGAGTCACTCGATGAGACGCTGCGTATCGCGACTTCCTTGCTGGTGCGAGAGAACCTTTGCAAACGCGGGGAGGCGTTCGCGATGGTCGTTGGCTGGCCCCCTTCGGGGCGCACCAATACCTTGAAGCTCCATCGTCTCTAGCCCCGTGCTCCTGCATGGACTAGATCGCGCCCATGGAAGAACTGCCGCAACAGATCGGGCGCTACCGCATCGACCGGCTCCTTGGGGCAGGTTCGATGGGAAACGTCTATCTGGCGCGCGATGCAGATCTGGACCGGCCTGTCGCAGTGAAAACGCTTCGCGATCTCGCGCTTGATCCCGAGACGCGCGAGATTTTCCTCAGCCGATTTCAGAACGAGGCCCGGGCCGCGGCTCGCCTTCAACATCCTAATATCGTTCAGATATTCGATGTGGGAGACGATCCGAAGGTCGGCCCATACCTGGTGTTCGAGTATGTCCACGGGCACACCCTGAAACAGGCGCTCAAAAACCGTGGTCCGCTGTCCAGAGACGAGCTCCTCGACCTCGCCCAACAGGTCGCCGATGCATTGGCAACGGCCCACATTGCCGGCGTCATCCACCGGGATCTGAAGCCGGAGAACCTGCTGATCACCAGCAATGGCCAGGTGAAGCTCGCGGACTTCGGTATCGCTCGAATCCCGAACGCCGACCTGACCAAAGAAGGTCAGTTCCTAGGAACCCCGTGCTACGCCGCGCCCGAGACGCTCCGAAGCGGCGAGTACAGTGAGCAGAGTGACTTGTTCTCGTTCGGAGCGGTCATCTACGAGGCGGCATGCGGAGAACGCGCGTTTCCCGGAACCGAGGCGTTGGCGGTGGCACACCAGGTGATGAGCAGCGACCCGGTTCCGCCGAGCGAGGCGAATCGGGGCGCAGCGATTCCAAGCGCGCTCGACGCCGCAATCCTCCGAGCGCTCCGCAAGAGCCCCTCGGAGCGATATGCAAGCGCGCGAACCTTCGTGTCGGCACTCAAGCAAGCCTACGACGGACGGAGCCCCTCGAAATCGAGACGCCGGCGCAACGCGCTTCCCTT
>CBESWY010000245.1:0-4455 GCA_965533395.1 uncultured Myxococcales bacterium | reverse complement strand
GTGATGTTCCATGTCATGCGGGACATGGGGATGTCTCGCTTGAGGATGACTTCGCGTTTGGGGCGGCCGCGGAGCCAGACGTAGCGGCGGAGCTCTCCTTGGACGTCGGCGGCGACGTAGAGCTCGTCGGTGCCGTCTCCGTCGAGGTCGGTCAGCAGGGCGGCGTGCTCGAAGCCGCCCGAGTCGCGGTCGATGCTTTCGACGCCCCACTCGGACTTCGGATCTTTGCCGGGTCGTAGCAGCCACAGGCCCTTGCTGAACGAGGCGGCGACCATCTCCTTCTTTCCATCGCCGTCGACGTCGCCTGCGGTCAAGAAGCGGCAGAGTCGGTCGGGGATGGTCGCGATGATCACCTTGGCGTCCGGCGCCGTGTTCGCATCGTAGCGGCGGATCTCCACCGGCTCGACGAGCTGCAGGCTCGAGCCGCGCCCTTTCGTGAGTGCTTCGACGGCCACGTAGAGCTCGTCGGTTCCGTCGCCGTCGACGTCGCCGACGTAAATCTCCTTGGCGTGCCGGTTCCCGAGGTCGGCGACGATCGTGGGCCCTTTGCCCTCCTTGGGCACGTAGCGCACCACCTCGCCGTGCTGCGCCTCGGCGTCGAGCTTGTTTGGCTCGCTTGGTGTGGCGTAGACCTCGAGCGTGCCGTCTTTATCGAGATCACCGATCTCGATTTCGTGAACGAAGGTGTCTTTCTTCGCGTCGATTCGCTCGACCTTCCACTTGTTCGCGCGCTGCCGAAGGACGGCGACCACGCCCTGGTCGTGCGTTGCCACGGCGATGGCCGGCGTACCGTCACCGTAGAGGTCCGCGATTTCGGCATCGCGCATGCGGTTGAACTTCCCCCCAAACTCCGCCTGCCAGAGCGTGCTCGCCTGAAGCTTGCCCTTGGCTCGACGCCAGAGCTTCACGTATGCGCCCGATCCCCCGAGCGTCAGGACGCCGGGCGCCTGCCCGCGCGGGGTGAGCATCATGGCCTTGTGAAAGACGTTGCTCTGCGCATCTTCGAGGGTTTCGGTGTTCCACTCGCCGCCTTTGCGAGTCAGAATGTCCAGTCGCGCAGGGCCCGGCTTTGCGGTTGCTTTGCCGTTGACCACCTCGAACTGCGAGTAGGACAGGAGCAGCCCGTTCGGGAGCGAGTCGGGCAAGCCGGCCGACGCGGCGGTCTTGCTTGGAGCCGGTGCTGGTGTCGCCTCCTTCGTAGGGCTCGCGCCTTGCGCAGCGGCGGCAGGAGCCTGTGTCGGAGCCGACCTCTCGCCTCCCTGACAGGCCAGCACGAAGAAGAGCGCCCAAATCCCAAATCGAGTCACCGCGCGATGTCGCATGGGGCGTCGCTACCAACCGTCGCCGCTCGGCGCAACTAAGCGCCAGAAACCCCTCTCCCCGTAGGCAATTTGACCCTTTAGCGTGTACCGGTTAATCCGAGGCCCAAGAGACGTGAGCGCAAATCCAAAACGAATCGCCTTCTTCGTTTTGAAGCTGGTGTTCTCCGTCGGCATGCTGGTGTTCATCTTCCAAAAGGTGCTTCGCCGGGATGGTGCGGAGGAGCTCGTGGGACACCTCAGCGACCTGAGCTGGAGCTGGGTCGCCGCCGCCGTGCTCATGCAGCTTATCGCGATCGGGTTCAGCACGGTGCGCTGGCAGCGCCTGCTCGTCGGCCAGGGAATTTTCGCGAAATGGCGCTTCCTCGGCGGCTCGATCATGATCGCCCGCTTTTGGGGGGCCTTCACGCCTGGTGGCTTCACGGGCTTCGGCGGCTGGCGCATCTACGACGTCGCCAAGCACACCGGCAAGACCGCCCGCGCAACCGCGACGATCGGCGTCGAGATGATTCTCGGCCAGCTCGCCTTTGGTGTGGTCGTCATGCTCGGCAGCATCTTCGGGATGCGGTTCATTGGCACCAACGGCGTGCTCCTCGTCAACGCGCTCTTTCTGTCGATCATCGTGGTCGGCCTCGCCTTCCTCGCGCAGCCGCAGCTCTTTTTGTTCTTCGTCCGTTTCGTCCCAGCAGGGATTCGCGCACGCGTTCAAACCCTGATCGACGCCGTGGGCGCCTATCGTGGCAAGGCGGGCTTGCTCATCCAAGCGGCTGCACTCGGCGTGGGCACACACGCCTTCAACAACCTCATTTATGTCTGCGCAGCACGTGCGCTCGGCGTCGAGCTCGGTATCGGTGAAGTCTTCTTTGCATCGTCGCTGCAGATCCTCGCGACGCTCATCCCCGCTTCGATCAACGGCATTGGACTTCGAGAAGCGGCGGCGGTTGCGCTCTACACTTCGCCTGCCGTCGGCTTGCCCCTCGCGGTTGCGGTTCTCATTCCAACGCTCGGCTTCGCCTGCGAGATGATCGTCTCGTCGTTTGGCGGGGTGTTCTTCCTCTTGCGGAAGTCGGGATACAGCCCCGAGATCCGCGTGGAGGAACCCGACCGCGAAGACCTCGTGAGTCAGTCCATCGCGCGGGCGCCCCGGGAGGCATGGCCGCATCCGCTGCGCGGCCTGGTCGTAGGTTTCAGCGCGGGTGTCATGGGCGGCATCTTGGTTGGTCTGGGCGAGGCCCTGGTCATCGCCCTCTCGTCAGCGGGGGCGACCGGCGCGCGCGTCTTCTTCTATGGCCCGCTTGCCTACGGGCTTTTCTGCGGTGCTTTTGGTGCGGGGCTCGGGTTCGCGACGGCGGTGACCGGGCGCTGGATGAAGCGCTATGCGCTGCACGAAAATGCCGCCTTCGGCTACTTCGCGGCCGCGATTTTTGGCATGTTTGCCTTTGCGCTCGGCGCTTTTCGGATTCGCCGCGACCTTTTTCACGAAGAGCTGGTCTGGAAGAGCGCGATTGGGCTGGCGGTTCTGCTTGGCTGCGCGTTCGTCGCAGCGGGCATCAGCGCCTTGATCGCGCGAGGACTATGGACGCTCTCCAAGCGTCCCGGGTTCGGCCGCGTGGTTCATGCTTCGACGGCGATCGGGCTGCTGGTCGTTTTCGGGGTCGCGCTTGCCGGCAACCTCGCGCTCGGCCACCGCATGCCGCAGGCCGGCAGGTCGGATGAGCTCGGGGCAGCAAAAGACACAAACGGCAACGTGCTCTTCATCGTGGTCGACACCCTGCGCGCCGATCATCTGCCGATGTACGGCTACGAGGCCGGCAGCACGCCGAGTCTCGACCGCCTCGCTCAGGACGCGATTCGCTTCGACCAGGCGTTCGCCAATTCGAGCTGGACGCGCCCGAGCTTTGCATCGATTTTGAGCGGGCGTCTGGCATCGAGCCACGGGGTCATGTCGAAGAGCGATGCGCTCCCCGATGCCGTGACGACGATGCCCGAGGCCTTGAAAGCGGCGGGCTACACGACCGGCGGGTACGCGACCAATTTCAACGTCGCGCCGTACTTCAACTTCCACCAGGGCTTCGACGAATACGTTTACCTCGAGCCGGCGTTCGTCCTCGGCGCGGACGACGCCAGCGCCAAGCTTTTGCTGATGCAGTTCATTCGCCAGCGCATCGAAAAGATGCGGGCGATGCAAGGGGAAGTGCTGCCCGGCACGGCGTATCAGGACGCCGAAACCGTCAACGCGGCCCTCACCTCGTGGGTCGACCGGCAGGCCGGCGCGCCATGGTTTCTCTTCGTCGGCTACATGGACCCGCACGACCCGTACTTTGCCCATCCCTACGATGGCAGTGGCTACGCGCGCGCCGCGCACCAACACCCCGACCCATCCGAGGCGCCCGCGCTCTCCGCGCTGTACGATGGCGAGATCAGCTATTGGGACCGCGAGCTTGGCAAGCTCCTCGACGCGCTTCGAGCGCGCGGGCTCTACGATGAGCTGACGATTGTCGTGACGAGCGACCACGGCGAGGAGTTCAACGAGCACGGGGGCTTCTGGCACGGCACGACGCTCTACGACGAGCAGGTTCGGGTGCCCCTGCTGGTGAAGCTTCCGCAGAGCCGGCGAGGTGGAACCGTCGTGCGTCACTGGGTGCAAAGCATCGACTTGATGCCCACCGTCTTGAAGCTCGTGGACGCGCCGGTCCCCGAGGGCGTGCAGGGCGGCGACCTCTTCACGGGCACCGATGTCGTGTACGCCGAAGAGAGCCACGAGGGCAACGTCCTCGAGTCGGTTCGCGAGCTCGATGGCACCGATGAGTACAAGCTCATCACCGCAAATCGCGACAACCCGCGGGGCCTCGCGCCCATCGAGCTCTATCGGGTCGACCTCGATCCCGACGAGCGGGAGAATCTCGCCAAGTCGTCTCCCGACCAGGTTCGCATGGCGACCAAGGCGCTGCTCGAGCAACGCGCCCTCGCACACGAAGACGCGGTCGTCGCCGATTCGGTTGAGCTCGACGAAGACGTCGCGGCCCACCTCGAGGCGATCGGGTACATCGAGCGCTAAGCGGTCGCCGTGCTTCGCGGCTCCACTGCCCCGCTCTTTGCGTCCTTCACGGTGCGGTGGACGAGGTAGGCGAGGGCG
>CBESWY010000244.1:0-4462 GCA_965533395.1 uncultured Myxococcales bacterium | reverse complement strand
GTGCGTGTGACATTCAACATGGGCGTGATGTTGCGGGTTCCGCTTTCGAGGCCGGCAACGGGAATCGCTTCGACCCCGTCGAGAGTGAGCTCCGCGGTTGGGACCTTGCGCGTCCCAAACTTGTCTTTGAGTCGGTTGATGCGGAGGCCTCTGAGGTTTCCGTCGTCGTCGCGAAGCTCGAGGTAGAACATCGCCAACCCGCGGCCGCCCGGCGGGTTTCCCTCCGGCCGCGCCAGGGTGAGCGCCATGTCGGCCGTCGTCGCCGAGGTGAACCATTTGGTGCCGTAGAGTCGCCACCGGTCGCCGTCGCGCCGCGCAATGGTTTCGGTCTGCCCGACATCGGAGCCGCCGATGCGCTCGGTCATCCATTGACCGGACGTCCACATCGTGGCCGGGTCGCGCGACAGCAGCCGCGGAAGCGCGCGATCGATGAGCGCCTGGTTTCCCGAATCGAGCAGCGTGCGCGCCGCGCCGTCGGTCATCGCCAACGGGCAATTGTAGGTGTCGAGCGAGGCCTGCGCGACGTAGTTCAAGATGTGCTGGTGGACGCGCGCGTAGGCTCCGAGCTCCGCGTCATAGCCAGCAGCCACCAGGCCGTGTTTGGCGCTGAGGGCCTGCGCCCGCTTCCAGACCTCGGTCACCTCGACCTCGTCGACCCGATTGCCCCAGGCATCCCAAACCCTGTGAACCGGTTCGTTTTCGAGATCGGTCAAGGACAGTCGATAGAGCTCGCCGCCGTTGAGCTCGCCAAGCTCGCGGTACTCCGGCTCGAACCGTTCGAGAAGCTCGGCTGGGAGGGTTCGCTCCAGGTACTCGCGGAGAAGCGAATCAGAATCGTATTGATTTCCAAGGCTTGGAGGGGCTTGCTGAAAGGCCATGCATTACTCGACTTGGCAGAAGATGACGATTGATGAAATTATCGTACGCCGCCTCCGCTAGCCAGTCAATCCTCAAACAGGCTCGCGAGCGCGGAGCGGTGCTAGAGAAGGTGCATGATCCCGATCAAGGTCGCGACCGCGTCGTTGAATCAGACGCCACTCGACTGGGGCGGCAACCAGCGGCGCATCGAGGCAATCATGCGGCAAGCACACCTCGAAGGGGCTGCGCTGCTCGTGCTGCCCGAGCTCTGCACGACGGGCTACGGCTGCGAAGATGCGTTTCTTGGTCCGGACGTTGCGAACCGCGCTTGGTCGATGCTGATGGAGCTGCTGCCGCAAACCAAGGGCATGGTGGTGAGCATCGGGATGCCCGTGCGTCGCAGAGGGGGTCTTTACAACACCGCCTGCGTCGTGGCGGACGCTCACATTGCGGGCTTTGCCGCCAAAGAACATCTGGCCGGCGAAGGCCTTCACTACGAGCCGCGCTGGTTCAAACCCTGGCCCAACCATCAAGTGGTCGAGCTGGAGCGCGACGGGAAGAGCTACCCGTTCGGCGACGTCTTCTTCGATTTCTCGGGCGTGCGCGTTGGCTTCGAGATTTGCGAAGACGCCTGGGTTGCGCAACGCCGAGGAGCGACCGACGGCCATGCGATGGACATCATCGTGAACCCGAGCGCAAGTCACTTCGCCTTTGGCAAGCACGAGGTGCGCGAACGGCTCGTGCTCGAAGGCTCACGCTCGATGGCGGTTAGCTACCTCTACGCCAACCTGCTTGGCAACGAGGCCGGCCGGGTGATCTACGACGGCGGTTGCTACATCGCACAGAACGGCAAGATGTTGGCCCGATCGCACCGGCTCACGTTCGACGATTCGGTCTTGACGACTGCGGTCATCGACGTCGAAGCTTCTCAAACCGAGCAGGTGCGAACCACGAGCTTTCAGGCCGATCGGACCGACCCGGGCGCCAAGAAAATCAGCGTGGACTTCGAGTTTCCGCGCGCAAAGATGGAGCGCAGTGCGCTCAGCGCACCTGAATGGGAAGCCAGCGCCGACCACAAGGAAGAGGAGTTCACCCGCGCGCTCACGCTCGCCCTTTTCGACTATCTTCGAAAGAGCCACTCGCGGGGTTTCGTGCTGAGCATCAGTGGAGGTGCCGACTCCGCAGCGACGGCTTGCCTCGTCTCGCTCATGGTCGACCGGGCGATCGCCGAGCTTGGCGCGGAGCGATTTGCAGTAAAAATCGGCATGAACGCCGAGGCCAGCGCACGCGACTGGGTACGGAGGCTCCTATGTTGCGCCTACCAACCGACCGAGAACAGCGGAGAAGTTACGCGCAACGCCGCCACGGCCGTGGCCGAGGCGATCGGAGCTACATTCTACATCCTCGACGTGCAGCACATCGTCGACGCCTACGAGAGCCTGATTTCAGACGCTGTGAAACGTCCCCTGACCTGGGAAGAAGACGACATCACGCTCCAGAACATCCAGGCCCGCGCACGTGGTCCGAGCGTCTGGATGCTGGCCAACATGCGGGGCGCATTGCTCCTTGCGACGAGCAACCGCTCCGAAGCTGCAGTGGGCTACGCAACGATGGACGGCGATACCTGTGGAGGTCTCAGTCCGATTGCCGGAATTGACAAGGCCTTCCTTCTCCGGTGGCTCCTCTGGCTCGAGCGCAAAGGCCCCGAGGGCATGCAGCCGATTCCGGCGCTGCATGCGGTCAACGTACAAACGCCGACGGCCGAGCTCCGCCCCAAGGGCAGCGACCAGACCGATGAAGGCGATCTGATGCCCTACCCGGTGCTCGATGTCATCGAACGACTCGCGATCGGAGACAAGCTACCACCCGCCGACTGCCTGGAGATTCTGGGAAGCGAATTCTCGGACTACGACGAGGACACCCTCCGCGGCTGGGTGACGCGCTTCTTCCAGCTCTGGTCGCGCAACCAGTGGAAGCGGGAGCGCTACGCGCCTTCGTTTCACGTCGACGACAAAAACCTCGACCCAAAGACCTGGTGCCGCTTTCCGATCTTATCGGGTGGTTTCGAGCGCGAGCTATCCGAGCTCTGAGCGCACCAGCTGGGCCATTCGCTCAATTTCCTCGACCACGACGTCGGGCCGCTCCATCGCCATGAAGTGTGTGACGTCCTCGAGGACCAAGAGCCGTGTCTCGGGCCGGCAGCGCATGAACGCCTTGCGCGCCTCTCGGGTGAACGGCGGGCCGCTGTGCTCGCGCGCAAACAAGGTGATGGGGCAGCGCACTTTGCGGAGCGCGCGATACGGATTGACTGTCGCCATCGCGAAGGTCTTGCTCTCCCAGGCGCGGTCACAGCTCAGGCGAACCGTCCCGTCGGCGTTGTCCACCGTCCCGCCTTCGACGTAGCCCTCGATCCATTTGCGAGGCCAGGTTCGAAACGGGCCTTTGCCAACGTAGTTCTCGACGGCAGCAGCTTTGGACGGAAACTCCATGCGCCGACGCGCGGCCATCTGCGCGATGGGAACGATGCGTTCCGTCAGCCCGAACGTGCGAGCCAGGGCCAGCATTGGGATCTGCGCTGGGGGCACGATGACCGGGTCGATCAGCACCAAGCCACGGACCAGATCGGGTCGCCTCGCAGCAAGCTCCATGCTGACGGTCGCGCCCATCGAATGCCCGGCGAGAATCAGAGGCTGCGGGAGGGTGCTCGCAAACGCTTCGAGGTCTGTCCGGTAGGGCTGCCAGGATCGAAGCTTCCTCGGATCCGCGCTCGCTTCGGACCGGCCGTGTCCTCGCGCATCCATCAGGTACAGGCCGATCGCCGGGTCGACGTCTGTCAGAAGACTGCTGTAAGTCTCGGCATTGAACCCCGTCGCATGGGCGAAGTGAACGGTGACCGTCTCTGCACCGGTCGCTTCGCGGCGGAGCACGCTGAAGTCCCCGAAACGCTCGCGTCGAACGGCCGCCACGGCTACCGCGGAGAGATCCTCTTGAACACGCGGGCCACAATCCCGTCGGCCGTTGCCGGCATCAGACGCTTCAACGCGTCCGCCACCCGCGCTTCCTTGGTGATCAAGACCCGCGGCGAGTTGTACTCGATGGCTTTCACGATCCGCGCGCCGACGACATCGGGCGTCGTGCCGAGTCGATCGAAAAGCTCTTGAGTCGTTTTCCGGAGCTCCTGGTGCGTGTCGGTGACCAAGCGCGCGTTCTGAATGATGTTGGTCTTGATCGCGCCCGGATGGACCGACGTGACGCCCACGTGGTCGTCGGCCAATTCCGCCCTCAGTGACTCGCTGAAACCACGGACCGCAAACTTGCTTGCTACGTAGCTCGTCTGAAGCGGCGGCGCGATGATGCCGAACACGCTCGACAGGTTGACGATGTGGCCCTCGCCGCCCGCCTTGAGGTGAGGCAGGAAGAACTTGCAGCCGTAAATGACGCCCCAGAGGTTCACGCCGAGGATCCATTCGAGGTCTTCGACGCTGTGCTCTTCGAAGGAAGCGTAGACGGTGACGCCGGCGTTGTTGATGAGGATGTTGGCTGCGCCGTGCGCACGCACGACCTCGTCCGCGAAAGCCTCCATCTGTGCCTTGTCGGAAACGTC
>CBESWY010000243.1:0-4466 GCA_965533395.1 uncultured Myxococcales bacterium | reverse complement strand
CTGCCTGCGCCGGGGAGCTATGCTGCGTTCGGAAGGCTCGCGAGCGTTCCGGACACCGATGGAGTTCCGAAGGCACTCCCGATGGTCAAGCTGCTGGTCGAAGCCCACGAGACGGTGATTCGCACCGCACGTGAGGTCGTGCGCGCCGCCGAGGACGCTGGCGATCAGGCCACCGCCGACCTAGGGACGCAGCGCCTCCAGCTCCACGAAAAGACCGCCTGGATGCTTCGAAGCCTGCTCGAGGACTGAGTCATCGGTTCGGGAGGGATTTGGCAATCCGCTCGCCCGGCTTTAGGGGAGGGGCATGGCTAGAGGCGTACGCGATGTGATCCGGAGGGCTGCAAAGGGCAGCTCCTGGTCACACTTCATGGATTACGCGTCTCCCGCATTGTTCGAGGTCATGCCGCTGCGGGCCCTTCTCGCACAGGGCAGAGAGTTCGTCTCCAATGGCTCGGACGCACGACGCTACGCGAAAGTACGTGAGAGCATCGCGTCGTCGCTGAGCGCGCGGGGCGTCGATGTCGAGCTGGGGCCACAGGACGACCGTGCGGAAGGCCTCGCCCCCTCGGGCCTTTCCGAGTCTCTGCGGCGAAAAACCGGCCATCAGATTCTCGAAATCTACTTCGCCCAGGTGTTCGCAGGCCCTGACGCGATTCTAGACTTGCGGGCGGATTCGTTCTCGGCGTCCGAGGGCTCGACGCTTCTTTGGCGACCCAAGGCGTTCTACGTCGAATGGCAGCCCGAGTTTCTAACGGGGCTTCGCGACCTCTACGCTGGCTTCTACCTCGATGACGAACCGCGCTTTGAATCGGGCTTGCATCAGCTGGGACTGCAAGACTCCGGAGATGCCCTGGTCAGCCATCTGGGCAGCGGCGACCAGCGAAGCGTCCGCTTCGAGACGAGCGCATTTCACACGAGCTTCCACGACACCTTCTTGGCTTGCCGCGATCGCGGCGTGGCGCTCCATCGAAACTTCCTCGCGCTCGGCATCTATTTGGTCTGTCTCTATGACGTGCTCGAGTCGCTCGACCTCGAGTTCGACGTGCGGGGCGCGTTCGAACGCACTTGCGGACACAGCTAGCGATGAACGACAACCAGACTAAATCTCGAAGGCTCCTGCTCACCGGAGCGACCGGTTTCGTCGGCCGACATCTCGATGCGGCCCTGGCAGAAACGAGATGGGACGTCGTCCGTGCCACCAGAAACCCCAAAATGGCCTCTCAGCCGGGCTGGGTCTACCTCGACGTGTCCGACCCGAGCTCGATCGGCCCCGCCATCGCGGGCTGCGACGCTGCCGTGTACCTCATCCACTCGATCGACGACTCGAAGGACTACCCGGCGCGCGAGGCAAGCGGAGCCAAAGCGTTCCTCGCGGCCGCCGAGCGGGCCGGCGTCCACCGCATCGTCTACCTGGGCGGCGTGGCACCAAAGGAGAAAGCCTCTAGGCATCTCCTCAGCCGATTGAACACCGGCGAAATCCTGCGTTCGGGGACGGTCTCGACCATCGAGCTTCGCTGCGGGCTGATCATCGGCGCCGGGGGCAGCTCTTGGATGATGGTTCGCGACCTCGCCGCGCGACTTCCTGCCATGCTTCTTCCGCGCTGGCTTCAGTTCTCGTCTTGGCCCGTGTGGATTGAAGACGTCGTCCTCGCAATCGTCTGCGCGCTCGACTTTCCCGAACGAGGAAGCGCCTGGTACGACGTGCCGGGACAGGAGCGCATGACCCATGCCAATTTTCTTTCGCGCATCGCCAAGAGCATGGGCAAAGATCCGAGGCTCATCGGCGTGCCTGTCATCACGCCAAGGCTCTCGAGCTATTGGATCGCCCTGGTGACGCGGGCGAGCTTGGCGCTTGCGCAAGAGCTCGTTCAGGGTCTGCAAAGCGATCTCGATCCAAGCGGTGAGTCGATCTGGGATCGACTCGGTGACGAGAATCCGACGGAGTTCCAAATTTCGGTGTACCAGGCGCTGGAAGACGAGATGGCCTCCCGCACCCCGACACCGAAGCTGGTGAGCCGGATGCGCGCCCGTGTGAAGGCTAGAGGCTAGGTGGAGCGGGTCGAAAGAGCCGAGGCCATGGCGCTCGCTGCTTGTGTGGCCGCGTTTTGCGTGGCGATGGGATTGCGCGAGGTCCTCAACATCTGGATCGGAACCGGCGCTGCGGCGCTGACCTCCGTGCTCGCGCTATGGCTCGGCGCGCGTCCCCTGCTTCGATCGAACCTTCGAGCGCCGGCGGCGATGAGCCTGGTCGTCGGGCTCGCTGTCGGGGTGCTGATGTCTTTGGCCACTTGGTGGCTCTATCCCATCAGCGTATCGATGTTCCCGCCCATTCAAACCGAGGTCGAGACCCTGTACGCGCTCCTTCGCCAAGCGCCAGGGCCGGTTCGCGCGTTCCCTGTGCTCCTCCTGGTCGTCGCGGCCGAAGAGCTGGTCTGGCGTGGGGTCGCCATCGATCTCTTTTCGAAACCGCTCGGTCCATGGCTGGCAATGCTCGTCTCTGCGTTGATCTATGTTCTTCCACAGGTCGCGCTTCGGTCGCCCCTGCTCATCATCGTGGCCCTGTGCTGCGGCCTGCTCTGGGGCGCTCTGCGGGTGCGCACCAAGGGCCTTGCGGCACCGTTTGTCGCGCACCTGCTGTGGGACATCCTGGTATTCGTTTGGCACCCGGTCGCTTGAGTCCCGCGACGAAAAGCCGCTAGGAGATCGTAAACGAAGGCTCTTCGCCGCGCAGGATGCGCGTCAGGTCGCCTCGCACCGCCCGGTTCCCAACCTGAGAGGCAAGCTGGCTTGCACCCGGTACGCGCCGGCGAAGCCATTCGAACGGCGCAATGGTCGCGCGAATCGGGTAGACCGAGTACTGCCAGAGGTCATCGGGAATGCCGAGGTCGTCTGCGATCTCGGGGCCGTTGAACGCACGGGCCAACCCATTGTGGATTCGGCTCACGGTCAGCGCGAGGAACGGAGGGCCCTTGCCCTTCGCGTTTTGGCCCGGCACTTTCAGAAGCTGTTCGGTCAAGGCTCGCGAATCGTCGTCGGGACCGGGCTGAACCAGACGCAGAAGCTCGGCGAGGCGACGGGTCTTGGCTTCGCTTCCAAGTTGCTCGAGCAGCCATGGGTCGACCCCGCTCAAGTGCCCGCAGTATCGCCACATGGCGAGAATCGCTGCTCGTTCGTTCGGGGTCAGGGAAAAACCAAGGCGTTGCGCACCATCCATCATCAAGAGCGAGAACTCCAAGAGTGTACCGAACATGTCGGCCTGGTTGATCGGCAGGCCCCAAAGCTCGCTGCGCCACCGGCCCGAGTCCAAACAAGCGCGGCGTACGTGCGAGTGGATTAGACTCACGCGCACTGAGATGTCTCGACCCGGACGCCCAGCTCGAAGGCCATTGACCTGGGTGGCCTCACTCACGAACCGCGCGGTTTCGGCTAATCGTCGCTCGGGCCGGTCGCGAAGCTCTCCCGTGAACGTAAGCGGTTTGACAGCTGCGCTCGAGTGATACCCATTGATGAGAGACCAGGCGCTGAGGACGATCATACCGAGGATTCCGAATCGCTGATATGCGAGCGCGCCGGTTCGAATCTGATCGAAGTCCACCCAGGCGGGTAGCGCGTCGGCGCGCTCGAAGAACCGAACGAGCTCGGGCGAAGCCTTTGGAACTGCCGAGACGCCGCTGCGAAGCGCGAGCTCGAACTGCGCCTTGGCCGACTCGCCGTTGCGCTCGATCCATCCGACGAGCGCATCGGCCAGCGGATCGCCGAGGAGATAGAACCCCGCATAGCGATCGGCATCGTCTCCGAATCGCCGTCGCGCTTCCTCTCGATTCTCATAGCGACTTGGGAAATTAAACTCAGTCATCGGCTCGCCGAATCTAAGGCTCATGGACTTACCCGGCCAGTTCTGGTCCCCTAGCGCCTCATCGTCGAGGTGGGCGGGGGACCAATACCGGCGTTCGCGCCTTGTACCGGCGATAGCCTTCCTCATCGCCCCATCGTTCATCGGATCGCTTCTCGAGGAGCGGGATGCCGCTGACGCGCGTGAGCAAGACGATTACGAAGATCGGAGAAATCATCGTGGCCCATTGCCAGCCCGCCAGAGTCGACGCCGCGATCAGAGCCACGCCGAACCACAGCACGATCTCGCCGAAATAGTTCGGGTGCCGAGACCAGGCCCAGAGGCCGGTGTGAACGTAGTGACTCGGGTTGGCTGCTCGAAATGCGCTTTTCTGCCGGTCGGCGACCACCTCGATCGCAAAACCGATCACCCAAACCCCAAGGCCGAAGGCGTCCAGCGGGCCGAGCGGCGAGGGCGTCACCGTCGTGATCGCAGCAAGCGCCGCACTGAGCGTCAAGAACACCCAAAGGCCTTGAAGCGTCCAAGCGACGAGAAAGCGCGAGGCGCTGGGCTTGATCTCGTCGAAGCGGGGATCGGAGCCCGCATTCCGGATGCGTCGAAATAGAAAGCTACC
>CBESWY010000242.1:0-4476 GCA_965533395.1 uncultured Myxococcales bacterium | reverse complement strand
GCGCTCGGGCTTCGGGCGGCGCAACAGCTTCCGATTGATGCCGTCCCGGACGTCACCAATGTGCAGGTGCAGGTGCTGACGACCGCACCCGCGCTCGGCCCGCTCGAAATCGAGAAGTTCATCACCTTCCCGGTCGAAACGGTCATGAGCGGCCTCCCCCATCTTGCGGAAGTGCGAAGCCTTTCCAAGTTCGGCCTCTCGGCCGTGACGATTGTCTTCGAAGAAGGCACCGACATCTACTTCGCAAGACAGCTCGTTGCCGAACGCCTCGCCGAGGCGCGCCAAGCGATTCCCGAGGGCTATGGCCATCCCACGATGGGACCGATCTCGACCGGGCTCGGAGAAATCTATCAGTTCACAGTCGAGGGCGACCCGATGTGCCCGACTGGCGAACCAGACAACGAGGGCTGTTACACGCCGATGGAGCTCCGCACCGTCCTCGACTGGTACGTCGCCTACCAACTCCGTTCCGTTCCGGGCGTGGTGGAGGTCAACGCGTTCGGCGGAGAGGTCAAGACCTATGAGGTCCAACTCGACCCTGCGCGCCTAACGGCGCTAGACATTCCGCTCGGCGACGTCTTCGAAGCGATCGAACGCAACAACGCCAACGCCGGAGGCGCATACATTCAGCAGTCCGGCGAGCAGCTGCTCATTCGGGGGGAAGGCCTGATCGCCAGCCTCGAGGACGTTCGCCACATCGTCGTAGCCAACCGACACGAAGGGACGCCGATCACGATCAACGACCTCGGCAGTGTCGCAAACGCGCCCATGGTCCGGCAGGGCGCTGCAACGCACGAGGGCAAGGGCGAAACGGTGATCGGTATCGCGATGATGCTGATGGGCGCCAACGCGCGTGAAGTGGCACGCGACGTGGAAGCCAAGTTGGAGGAGATTCAGCCGACACTTCCGGACGGCGTGACGATCGAGGCGTTCTACGACCGCACAGACTTGGTCGATCGAACCATTCGTACCGTTGCGACGAACCTAATCGAGGGTGGCGTTCTTGTGGTCGTTGTTCTGCTCCTGCTGCTAGGCAACCTCCGGGGCGGGCTCTTAGTGGCGTCCGTGATTCCGCTGTCGATGCTCGGAGCGTTCATCGCGATGCGGGCGGCTGGCCTATCAGGCAACCTGATGAGCTTGGGCGCGATAGATTTTGGTCTCATCGTCGATGGCTCGGTCGTCATCGTGGAGAATGTCGTTCGGGTTCTGAACGATAGACGTCCAAGCGGTCGCGCGGTTCAATCCACCGTACACGAGGCCGCCCTCGAGGTCGGCAGACCGGTTGCCTTTGCGGTCGCGATCATCATCATCGTCTACCTTCCCGTACTTTCCCTGCGCGGCGTTGAAGGCAAGCTGTTCCAGCCCATGGCGCTGACTGTCGTGTTCGCTTTGGCGACCTCTCTCGTGCTGGCGCTAACCTGGGTGCCCGCGCTCTGTACCTTCGTCTTCCGGAAGGGTGTCGTGGAACACGATACCTGGCTGCTTCGCAAGCTCCGAGCTTGGTACGTTCCAACGCTCGATCGCTCGCTCGCGCGGCCCAAGAGGACCCTTGTGCTTGCCACGGCAATCTTTGCCATGTCGGTAGCCGTCGCACCGTTTCTCGGCGCAGAATTCGTTCCTACGCTCGAGGAAGGCGCGATAGCGATGCACGCGATTCGGCTCCCGTCCGTTTCACTCGAAGAGTCCGTGAGAGCGACGACTCGAGTCGAACGCGTTCTTCTAGAACGATTTCCCGACGAGATCGAAACCGTCGTATCGAAGACGGGACGGCCGGAGGTGGCCACCGACCCGATGGGCGTCGAGCTTTCGGATGTGATCATCATGCTCGCGCCTGTCTCGGAATGGAGTGCCGCCGAAACGAAAGACGCGCTGATCGCAGCGATGGAGCGAACCCTTCACGACGAGGTCCCCGGTCAACTCTTCTCGTTTTCCCAGCCCATCGAAATGCGAATGAACGAGTTGATCAGCGGTGTGCGCTCCGACGTGGCAGTCAGCATCTACGGGGAGGACCTGGCAGCGTTGAAGTCGGCCGGAGACGATCTCGTGAGAATTCTCAGCACCGTGCCGGGGGCAGCCGACGTCAAAGCCGAGCAATCGGCCGGGCTCCCGGTTCTCCGCGTTCAAATCGACCGTGACCGCATCGCTCGCTACGGGATCAACGTGAGCGATGTTCTCGATGCCGTTGCGGCAATGGGAGGACGTCGGGTCGGAGAGGTCTTCGAAGGGCAGCGTCGATTCGCCTTGCAGGTCCGTTATCGAGAGGATGCGCGTTCGAGCATCGATGCGATTCGGCAAATCCCGATCGCGGCGCCCTCCGGGGCTCTGATTCCGCTCGGACAGCTCGCCACCTTGAGCGTCGAGGAAGGGCCCGCGCAGATCAACCGCGATCGCATTCAACGCCGACTGACGGTCGAGGCCAACGTTCGCGGCCGCGACCTCGGCGGCTTCGTATCGGAGGCGCGAGAGCGAATCGAACAGGCTGGCGTGCTGCCCGCCGGCTACTTCCTCGAGTGGGGCGGCCAGTTCAAGAACCTTCGAGAAGCGACGGACCGACTGATTGTTGTCGTCCCCATCGCCCTACTCCTCATCTTCCTGCTCCTCTACATGACCTACAGCTCTGTTAGACCCGCCCTGATCGTTTACCTCAACGTGCCGTTTGCAGCGACGGGTGGCATTCTTGCCCTTCTTGCTCGCGGGATGCCGTTTTCGATTTCAGCGGGTGTTGGGTTCATCGCCCTCTTTGGTATCGCGGTCCTGAATGGCGTCGTCTTGATCTCCTACATCCTTCAGCTTCGAGAGGATGGCGCAACGGTCGATGATGCCGTGAGACGCGGAGCGCTCACGCGCCTGAGGCCCGTGCTCATGACTGCGGCGGTCGCGGCCTTCGGCTTCGTCCCAATGGCCCTGTCGACGAGCGCCGGTGCTGAAGTGCAACGCCCGCTGGCCACCGTAGTGATCGGTGGCCTATTCACGGCGACGTTGCTGACGCTCTTGGTCTTGCCTGCCGTGTACTCATGGTTGGCCAAGGATGGCGACTAGCAGCGTTCCGCAGCCTCGAACCGGCCCCTCATCTTTCCCAACCACAGGCTCATCAGCGCCGGCTTCGGAAGACCAAGTGAACGTAGCTCGTCCGCGATGGGGTGGGCGCCCAGCGCCATTTTTACACCGCCGACCCGAACGCCGAGATTCTCCGCGCTCGAGATGAATGGCGTTCGATGCAGAGTCCCGTCGATGTAGCTGTAGGTGCAAAGCTCCTGCTCGGGGAAGTCGCGCTTCCCGCCCATCGGGAAGCTAATCTTCAGGACGTTCTGCCCGTCCTTGTTCCAAACGCATCGGGCGCGGTCGCTGCTCGTGTCAAAGTCGATCTCATCGACCGTCTTGGGAAACCCCCAAATCGTTCGTCCGGCCTCGCACGTGAACGACTGATTCACCGGTAGATGAATGATGTGCGTTGGAAGGACCCCGCGGATCATGTCGATCCCTGCGCCCAAAAACGGAAGCCCATTGCGGTCACCACGCTTGCGAACGAAAAACGCAATGGAAACTTCGTTGTACTCGCCCAGGTCATTGTCGCGGTAGTCGACGCACGCGATGCTGAGCAGCCCGCGGCCTGGAAGGACTTGGGCGATCTCGAGCTCGGGCCCGGGGAGCAGCGCCTGGGCAGCGCGCGCGCTAACGAGCCAGGTTGCGGTTGCCGAGCAGGCGTCCCGAACCACGCATGGCATCGTCACGTTGCGGCCCTGAATCAGATAATCGCCAGGACGGCGCTCAAACAGCTCGGCTTTCATTGCCGCGGAGTATATGGAAGGCTCGGGCGCGCCGCCACGCAAAGCGCATCACGATGACCAGCCAGAACCGCCGCCTTTCATTTCTCGACCGTTACCTGACTCTGTGGATCTTCGTCGCCATGGCCGCCGGCATCGGCCTCGGCTACTTGGTGCCGGGGTTCGCCGACGGGCTCAACGCGATGAGCATCGGCACGACGTCCATCCCAATCGCGGTGGGATTGATTCTGATGATGTACCCGCCGCTCGCCAAGGTCCGGTACGAGGAGATGGGGCGCGTCTTCAGTAACAAAAAAGTTCTGACGCTGTCACTGATTCAAAACTGGATCATCGGCCCGGTGCTCATGTTCGCCCTGGCCGTCACTTTCTTGCCCGACAAACCGGAGTACATGGTCGGACTGATCATCATCGGCTTGGCGCGCTGCATCGCCATGGTCATCGTCTGGAATGACCTCGCGCTCGGAGATCGGGAATTCGCAGCAGGATTGGTCGCATTCAACTCCGTCTTTCAGATCCTATTCTTCTCGGTCTACGCGTGGTTTTTCGTAACCTGGCTGCCGGCCCAGCTGGGCCTCGAAGGGGTTGTCGTCGACATCACGATCGCGGAAATTGCCAAGAGCGTCGCCATCTACCTCGGCATCCCATTCGCCGCGGGCTTCCTGACGCGAACAGGCCTCATCAAGGCGAGGGG
>CBESWY010000241.1:0-4489 GCA_965533395.1 uncultured Myxococcales bacterium | reverse complement strand
GCGATCAGGGCCGGGCCCATCATGGTGCCGATTGCGACGACGGTTGCAGGGCTCGAGCCGCTAATCGCGGCGAAGAGCATGCATGCGATGACACCGCTCATCGCCATGCCGCCAGGGACCCAGCCGATGAGAGCCTGCGCGAAGTCGACCAGGCGTTGGCTGATCTGCCCCCGGCTCATGACCGCGCCGCTCATGATGAAGAACGGAATCGCGAGAAGGGTGGGGCTGTCCGCTAGGCTGCGAATGCCTTCGATGACGATCGTGAACTGTTCCGGTTCTCGGAATCCGCTCCAGAGGAAAAGGCTGCCGAGGGTGCCGATGCCGATGAGCACGAAAAGCGGTGCGCCCACGAGCGCCGCGGCGATGATTGCCGACGCCAGGATGCCGCCCTTGCCGAGGAACGGCAGGAAGAGCACGATCGCGATCGTGATGAGAAGGGGAAGCTTGCGCTCGCGGACCTGGTTCATCCTTCCGCTCCCTTCTCGGAAACCTGCGTCGCAGCGGCGACGGCTTCTTCTGCGGGAGCGGCGCCGTACGAGCCGCCCATGATGGAGCTGACGGCGGCGCCGATGTAGCGAAACATCGTGATTGCGAACGCGGCGGGGACCGCGATCGTCGCCACCCAGTCCGGGACGTTGGTTTGCTCGAATCGGCCTTCGAGTTGGATCGCTTCCGACGCGTATTCGTAGCCGAGCAACGCCAAGAAGAAGCAGAACGCGGCTGTCACAAGGTAACCGATCGCATCGGAGAACCGGGACATCGACGGGGGGACAATCTTCTTGAGTGCGCCCACTTGAATGTGCTTGCCCTCGTGGGCACAGACGCTGGCGCCGAGAAAACCGACCCAGAGGAGCATGATGAGCGAAAGCTCCTTGGACCAGCTGTACCCATCGGGGAAATAGTTGAACGTGATGTACAAGTACAGTGCGGTGACCACGGCAAAGGCGATGAGCTTGCTGACCCAACCCGCATCGCGCGCCTTCAGCAGATTGAAGAGCCAAAGCCCGGCGCTGAGCGCGTAAAGCAGTAAATAGAACCAGCGCGATTCGACTTGGGGCTGGAGCATGACCCAGCCGAGAAACCCGAGCCCGGCGCACGCGGCGATGGTTTCGATGAGCGGCTTCATCCGGGATTGCTCCCGGCCTTCGGACGCATGCTTCTCCGCGGTCCAAAAGGCAAAGTACACGAGGCCGATGCCGATCACGCCGGTCACGATCGGACCGATGCTGGTCAGCTTTGCCATCGCGTCCGGATCTTCGATTCCGAGGATGCGAGCCACGAGCTCCGCGACTTTGCTATCGGGCGCGGCGAGCCGCCGGTACATCACGTCGAGAAATACCATGACCGCGGAGAGCCCGAGGAAGGTCGACAAGATCCCCATCTCGAGGTGGAAGATCCAATCGTCTATCCGTCGAAGGGGGCCCCAGGGACCTTGATAAGGGTTGTCTTTGCCCGGTTCAGCCATAGCGCCGGACGGTACGTTTGATCGCGCTGGCAATCAAGACCTGTTGCGGTAGGGTGCGAAAAGAGCGCATGCGTACAGTCATCCACTTCGACATGGACGCGTTTTTCGCGTCGGTGGAGCAGCTGGACAACCCGGATTTGCGAGGGCAGCCGGTCTTGGTTGGCGCACGCTCGCGCCGTGGGGTGGTGACCGCGGCCTCTTATGAAGCCCGCCCGACGGGGGTTCGGTCCGCGATGTCGATGGTCGAGGCGCTGCGACGTTGCCCCGATGCCGTCGTCGTTCCGCCGCGGCGCGCTCGCTACTTGGAGCTCAGCGGCCGAGTTTTCGAGGTTTTTCGGCGGTATACGCCGCTGGTCGAGGGGCTATCGGTCGACGAAGCCTTCCTCGACGTGACGGGCAGCCGAACCCTCTTTGGGGAGGGTCCCGAGATCGCGCGGCTCGTTAAGGAGGACGTTTGCTCCCAACTCGGGCTGACCGGCTCAGCAGGTGTCGCCTCGAACAAGTTTGTCGCGAAGATCGCCAGCGACCTCGATAAGCCTGATGGGCTGACCGTCGTCCCGGAAGGAGGGGAGGCCGAGTTCCTCGCGCCGCTGCCGCTCGAGCGAATGTGGCGTGTCGGCCCCAAGGCGAGGGTGAGGCTCAGGGCCGCGGGTCTCGAGACCATCGGAGACCTTGCGCGCACCGATCTGCGGACGCTCGAGCAGTTGCTGGGGAGCTGGGGTCCCGTGGCGCGCGAACTTGCACGCGGGATCGACGAGCGGCCCGTGGTCGTCGGGGCACCCCCGAAGAGCCTTGGAAGCGAGTCGACATTCGAAGAGGACCTCACGACGATCGACGCGCTGCTCAAACCGATTTTGCGGCAGTCGATGCAGGTGGCGGATCGCCTCGTCAACAGGGGGCTCTGGGCGCAGGTGGTCACGCTGAAGCTCAAGTACGGCGATCACCGCATTCGAACTCGGCAAGCGCGCCTCTCGAGGGCCGTCTCCGACACCGATGCAATCTTTCAGGCGGCTCGCGAATTGCTTTCGCGCTTCGATGCAATCGAAGACGGCGTACGGCTCACCGGGGTGTCGGTTTCGTCGTTGACCAAGGAGCCGGACGCCGAGTTGTTTCCAGACGTGGAGCGGGAGCGGCGTGAGCGTTTGGCAACGACGACCCGCGCGCTCCGGGAACGCTTTGGCTCGGCGGGTGTCACCCGTGCTTCCCTGATTGCCGACCCGTTCGACGCCGGCGATTCCCATCGCTAAAAAAGTCGCACAATCGCACTGTCGGCAACTTCGATCTCGAGTCGCGTTGACACGATTAGTTCGGGCCTTTAGGGTCATCCCGTTGCGTGCAACACGCAATGCTCCTGGAGCCACACCGGATGAACGCACGACACACCAAGTTCATCTTCGTCACAGGGGGTGTTGTCAGCTCAATCGGAAAAGGCCTCGCTGCCGCTTCGATGGGTGCGCTCCTCGAAGCACGAGGACTACGGGTCACCAACATGAAGTTGGATCCGTACATCAACGTCGACCCCGGCACGATGTCGCCTTTCCAGCACGGTGAAGTCTTCGTCACCGACGATGGCGCCGAAGCAGACCTCGACCTCGGTCATTACGAGCGCTTCACCAAAGCGACGATGACCAAGGCGAACAACTTCACGACCGGCAAGATCTACGATTCGGTCATCGCCAAAGAGCGTCGCGGCGAATACCTGGGGGCGACGATTCAGGTCATTCCGCACATCACAGACGAGATCAAGGCTCGGGTCCGAGAGGCCACCCTCGATGTCGACGTGGCGATTGTCGAAGTGGGTGGCACCGTTGGTGACATCGAGTCGCTGCCGTTCCTCGAGGCCGTTCGGCAGCTGCGCGGCGAGCTCGGCCCGCAGAATAGTGTTTCGGTTCACGTTACGCTCGTCCCGCACATTGCGGCGGCGGGCGAGCTCAAGACCAAGCCGACCCAGCACTCGGTGAAACAGCTTTTGGGTCTTGGGATTCAGCCCGAGCTACTGCTTTGCCGGGTCGACCGAGAGCTGCCGCACAAGCTCAAAGAGAAGATCGCGCATTTCTGCAACGTGCCGGTTCAAGCGGTGATCGCGGCACCGGACGTGAAAGTGATCTACGAGCTTCCGTTGACGCTCCACGAGCAGGGGCTCGATCGGCTGCTCGCCGAGCGGCTCAACATCTGGTCGCGTGACCCGGATCTTTCCGTTTGGCGTCGGACGGTCGACCGCTACATGGCGCCCGGCAAAGGGCACGTTTCAATTGCGCTGGTCGGTAAGTACGTGCACCTGCGCGACTCGTACAAGTCACTGCACGAGTCATTGGTGCACGCGGCGCTCGAGTGCGACGTGAAGCTCGACCTCGACTATGTCGACAGCGAAGAGCTCGAAGGCGGGGACCTCGAGGCGCGCTTGGGCCAACACGACGCGATCCTGGTGCCAGGCGGGTTTGGAGACCGCGGCTCAGAGGGCAAGATTCACGCGATCGAGTACGCGCGCGAGAAGGGGATTCCATTTTTCGGCATCTGTCTCGGGATGCAGATGGCCGTCGTGGAGTACGCACGGAACGTCTGTCGGCTCGATGGAGCCAACAGCGCCGAGTTCGATCGCAGTGCAAAGCATCTCGTGGTCGACATCATGCCCGATCAGCGGGGCGTCGAGTCCAAGGGCGCGACGATGCGCCTCGGGGCGTACCCGTGCTTGATCAAGCCGGGATCCCTAGCGGCGCAGATTTACGGAACTACCCAGATCAGTGAACGGCACCGGCACCGGTACGAGGTCAACAACGAGTACCGCGAGCGGCTCGAAGAGGGCGGCCTAGTGCTGTGCGGGGTTTCACCGGACGAGCGTCTGGTCGAAATGGTGGAGCTTCCGGGCCATCCACACTTCGTCGGATGCCAGTTTCACCCCGAATTCAAGAGCAAGCCGCACCGACCACATCCGCTTTTCACGAGCTTCGTACGGGCGGCGGTCGAGCATCATGCCCGTCAGGGGCAGTCGCTTGGCGGCGCGTCCGAAGCGCACGTCAACTGAGC
>CBESWY010000240.1:0-4491 GCA_965533395.1 uncultured Myxococcales bacterium | reverse complement strand
CTAAAAAGGAATGTCGTCGTCGCCGAAGTCGTCGGTCGGAGGAGTGCTGCCACCACCCCCGCTGCTGCTGCCGCCGCCGCCGCTGCTGCCGCCGCTGCCGCCATCGCCATCGCCACCGCCACCGAACTCACCGGGCGCGCTCGAGTCGCGGCCTCGCCCGCTGCCCAACAAAACGATGTTCTGCGCGACGATTTCGGTCGAATTGCGCTTGTTGCCGTCCTTGTCTTCCCACTGACGGTATTGAATCCGGCCCTCGACACAGATGCTCCGGCCTTTGGAAAGAATGTTGTTGAGGGCTTCGCCACGCTTCCCCCAGACGATGACGGTGTGCCAATCGGTGCGTTGCTGGCGTTCGTTCGAACGGTTCATGTACGACTCGGTGGTCGCCAAGCGAAGGCGCAGGACGCCTTGCCCGCTCTGGGTGTATTTGAGCTCCGGGTCAGCGCCCAAGTTCCCGATGAGCGTCACACGATTCAGGCCTTCTGCCATGGGTCCCCTCTTCTTTTAGCCGCGGTGGGCGGCGACCATACGCGGCCTGGCGCCCCGAATCAATGGCCCGTTGCCTCGCTCTGCATGCGAAGCACGATTGCTAGCTCATCGGTCAGTTCTCGCCGGCGGTGCTCATAAAAACTCGGTCCAATCGATTCGGCTTTCCGCTGGCTTTCCAGCGAGGAGATCTCCTCGAGGAGCTCGGTGCGGCGATCTTGGCGGACTTTGACCAGGGCGGCGGTCTGGTCCGACGGTCGAAAAAGAAGCCAGATCCCGAGGAACATGAAGATCGCGGCCACGAGCGCGGCGATGTAGGGCAGCGGGCCGCCCCCGGGGATGCCGCGAATGTGAATCCTCAAAGGATCGATCGGCGCATCGCCGGGGCCTCGCATGACCCCTGCGACGAGGAAGCGGCGGTCGCTTCCCTCGTGCACCCGGGCGACTTGAAAGCCCTCGACTTCGAGGGTCATGCCGTCGATGTAGTCGCTGACGACCTGATACTCCATGGTCGCAAACGGCACCGACTGCTCGATCGAAAGCGAGTTTCCACCGAGCGGGATGTCGTAGGCCCAGCGCAGGTCGGCGCGGCCGGGCAGGATCGAGCCGCTGATCTCGAGGCCCTCATCCGTGGCGCTGACGCGCTGGTCGGTCATGACCTCCAAGGCGTCGAAAGCCTTGAAACCTTCGGGCAAGCGAATCCGCATCCCACCCTCGGGGAACACATAAGTCGACTCTCCGAGGTTCGTGAGCCGAGCGTCTTGACTTACCCGAGCGCGGCCGTCCCGGAACTCGACCATCGTGCGGCCCAGTACCTGGAAGATGCGCCTGTTGTCCTTGGTGATCGGGAGACGGACCACCCGCACGCGCTGCCCCTTCACGGCGTCGAGCCGGAACGGGGTCGAGCTATAGCGCGCGCCTTCAAACGGCACGTTCACCCGATAGGAATGCTTGGCGTCGGTCAGCAAGTCGCCGAACGAGCAGCTCCCTTTGCCGTCGGTGACGCAGGCTTTGCTATCGCGACCGCCGGACTGCTCCATGAGACCGAGGCGCACCGCCTGTTTCGGGACGGGCGCACCAGCCGGGTCGATGACGTCGACCACGATGCTACCCTTGGGGAGCTCAGGGTCGACGACCGAGGTCACGAGCTCCGGTACGTTGCCGAGGACGCGATTGACCACCGTTTCGTCCTGCTGTGCCGATACGATCGTCGGGGCCCACAAAAGAAGGCCGATCAGAGCTGCAATTCGCATCATGCCTCGTCGGAAAGCCGCTCGGCGATCAGCGCCTCGGCCTCTTCTCTGAACGGCCCGGCACCGACGTCCAGCTCGTGAAGGACATGGCGCGCCTGTGCGCGGAGCTTGGCGTTGATCTCTTCGTAATCGGAGTCCGAGAGCTTGTCCGCGTCATGCTCGAACGCGATGTCACGAATCTCTTGAAGCAGGTTTTCTTTCTCGGTCAGCAAGTCGCGGCGAACATCGGTCGTGAGTTGCGTGCGGGCTCCGCCCACGAGCTCGTTAGACAGCGCCAAGCTCAGGCTCAGCCAGAGGCTGATCAGCGCGGCGGCCAGGGCCAGCGACGCACCGATGACGAAGAACCACGGCAGGTAGTCCGCCATCAGCTCTCCTCCAGGCGATCGAGCTCCGCGTCGAGGCGCGAGTCGTACTCGATCTTCTCGCTGGTGTCGGAGGCGGTCGACACCCTTGGCGCCACGCCGCGACGCTGCCAGCGACGGCCGAGCAGCACGATGAAGCCGACCGCGAGAGCCATTGCGGCGATGGGCACCGCCCACAGGGCGCGGTCGAGACCCTCGTCCGAGGGTATCGCGAGGGCGGCGGCACCATACTGCGCTCGATATGACTCCTGAATTTTCGTCGGCTCCTCGCCGGCAGCGAGCCGCTCGCGAACCTCGATGCGCTTGTCGTCGGCCCAGCCACAAGCGCAGGTATCGAGCGGCAGGCGCGCACAGTCGCCACACTGACACAGAAGGCGACCAAACAATTGCCGTTCGACGGGATCGTTGATGACCACCGACCCGGCATGCAGCGAGCTGCTGCTGTCGTTCTGCGCCGACGCGACACCCACCCAGGCGATCATCGTCGCGATCAGGATTGCGAACCCGACCACTGCTGTTGCTGGCGAAAATCGAAAACGCCGCGCGCGGGGCGCTTCATCGCGAAGAAGCTCACGACCTGTCGGCCACATGCCGAGGAGTGCGCCGAATAAGAGCACGATCCCCCCGAACCAAATCCAAGCAACCAAGGGACGAATGATGATCCGAAAGGTGCCGCGCTGAGTCGACGGATCGACGGTGCTCATGATGACGTAGACGTCTTCGGCGGGGCGGCTGCGAATTGCCACTTCGGTCGTAGGCATCTGCGGATGCGTTCGATAGATGAACTTGCCGGGCGCGACCTGGCCGTCCTCGTTTCCGTTTTTATCGAGAAGCGTCATGTCCGTGAAGATCATTCGCTTGTTCGGGTCGGTCTCCATCCGGGGCTGGTCGTAGCGCACCGTGTGCTTGCCGATGTCCATCGATTCGCCTGGGCGAAGCGCGCTCTCCTGCTCGACGTCGTAGGCAGCGCCCGTAAAGCCGATGAACATGAAGACGACGCCGATGTGCACGATGTAACCGCCGTAACGGCGACGCCCCTTGGACATCAGATTGACGAGCGCAGTGCCTGCGCCTTCGCCCTTCCTCATGCGAACGCGCACGCCACGCCAGAACTCTTGCCCCACGCTTGCAAGCACGAACGCGCAGGTCGCAAATGAAACGCCCGGAGCGATGGCCGACATCCAGGCGAGCATGGTACCCGTGGCGGTATCGTAAATCTCGGTTGGCTCGACGACGGACGGGTACCCAAGGCGCGCGCCAAAGACAGCCTGCAACAAGGCAACGGCGAGACCCACGCCCAGCGGAAAGGCCATTGCCCGCATGAGCTTGGAACCAGTCGCTTTGCGCCAGGCGACCAAGGGCCCGAGCCCCGCGAGGAACAGAAGCACGATGCCTAGAGGGACCATCCACTTGTTGTAGAAGCCTGGGCCAACCGTGACCTCCTCGCCCCGCACCCACTGGCTGAGCAGCGGGAAGGTGGTCGCGATCAGCACGAAGACCATCATCCCGAGCAGCACCCAGTTGTTGAGCAGGAATGCGAACTCACGGCTGACGAGCGACTCGATTTCGTTGTCGGCCTTTAGCTTCGGAATGCGCCAAATCATCAGCGCGGCAATCGCGATGAGAAGGAACGCCATGTACCAAACGAAGTACTGCCCGATGTCGGAGCGAGCGAAGGAATGAACACTCGCGATCAGCCCCGAACGAGTCAAAAACGTGCCGAAAATCGTGAGGAAGAACGTCAGAAACAAGAGAAAGACGTTCCAGACCTTCATCATTTGCCGGCGTTCTTGGATCAGCACGGAGTGCAAATAGGCCGTGCCTACGAGCCAGGGCATGAACGAAGCGTTCTCGACCGGGTCCCAGGCCCAGTAGCCGCCCCAGCCCAGCTCTTCATACGACCAGAGGCAGCCGAGCAGCAGGCCGATCGAGAGGAAAGTCCAGGCGATCATCGACCAAAGGCGCGCGGCGCGGACCCACTCGTTGCCGAGGCGACCGGTGACCATTGCGGCTACCAGAATCGCAAACGGCACCGACCAACCGACGAAGCCCATGTAGAGGACCGGCGGATGAATCGCCATCCAGTAGTTCTGAAGTAGTGGATTGAGCCCTTCGCCATCTCCCGGCGTCGTTCGGATGTAGGTCGCGAACGGGTTTGCGGCGAAGAGCATCAAGATCGCGAAGAAGATCAAGATGCTCATCAGGGTGGCGATGACCCAGGGTTGGAGCTCAGTATAGCGGCCGCGAAGCCAGCGAACGGCGAAGAAGGTGTAGCCCGAGAGAAGGAACGACCACCAGAGGAGCGAGCCGTCCTGGCCTCCCCACAGCGAGGTGATGAGGTACCACCAGGGCATCGAGCGATCGCTGTAGCGGGCGACGTACCGGATGCG
>CBESWY010000239.1:0-4528 GCA_965533395.1 uncultured Myxococcales bacterium | reverse complement strand
GGCGGGTACTTTTGGCCCAGATGGCGCGCGCGACGACGTTCGATCAGTGCACCGCAACGCCTGCAGGCGGTAGCGCGAGCCCGCAGGGCGAAGCCCGGCGCGAAGCGCCGCCAAGGCGGAGCGCAGCGACCGCCGCGGCAGGGAGGATTGCGGGTGGGGGTTGGCGGGCGGTGTAACTAAAACCAAACCACCTCCCAATCTCACCCCACCCCCTACTTCTTCCCCCTCGACCGCACCGGAAAGATCTTCCGCCCGCCATCGTGCCGCGGCGCAAGCACCCTCAGCGCGTCGAGCTTGATCTTCTTACGGCTCGCGCTCGGCAGCTTGATGATACACACCCCGTCGCCCGTCATTCCTTCGATCTGACAAAGCCCGAACTTCGCGTGCTCGATCCAGTCTCCTTTTTCGGGCTGGTTCTCTTCGGGCGCCTCTTCCACGCGGGCCGAAAGCTCGGCGGCCATCGCCCAAGTGGCACCTGCGCCGCCAGCTTCGGCCCTGGGGACGTCGTGCACCCCGGTCTGCTCCGCCAGCGGGCCCTCGATGTCGGCCCAGAGCTGAAGCCCAGTCGCCTCGTCGTTCGCACGTCGAAGCTCGAGCCCATCGTAGCAGTCGATTCGAAACTCCAATGCGAACACCGAGCCGTCGACCAGGTGCCCGCCGTACGTGACGTCCCGCCCGTCCTCTCGAAGGGACACGGTCGCGTGCAGGTGCCAGAAAGGCTCGCCGTCTCGCTCCGAGAGGTTGCCTTGCATCGAGAGCAGCTCGCAGCGCTCGAAACGGTGAGCTTCAACGTAGCGCCGTTCGTTTTGATCGTATTCGGTGAGCTCGACCCACTCGAACGCTCCGATGGCGCTGATCCACGCGGTTCGAAGCGCATGCTCGTCCGCCAGCTTTCGAAGCGCGTCCTGCAGTTGGCTCCCGCGAAAAACCCGTCCCACGATTTGACGAGACGCCCGCGTCTCGACCGACGCCGTGCTCTTCGACCCCGTCACGATGCGGCTTGCGTCAAGCGCTCTTCTTTGGCGTCGACCGCGTCCACGAAGAGCTTGAAGTATTCACCGGCGCTGAAGAGCGCCAAGCCCAGGCTCACGTAAAGGAGCACCAGACCGACACCAGCAAAATCAAATTCGGTTTGGTAGAAGCCGAAGTAGACCGTGTATTGCTGGTGCACGATGAGCATTAGAATCGCCACCATCTGCAATGCGGTCTTGTCCTTGCCCGTTCGCATCGCGGCCATGACGACACCTTCGCTCATCGCGATCGTGCGCAGCGCCGTGATCGCAAGCTCCCGGCTGAGCATGATGATCACCGCGACGACGCCGAGAAAAGGCATCCGGCCGAGGTAGGTGAGGAAGATCAAGGTTGACAGGACCAGAAGCTTGTCCGCCAGCGGGTCCAGGAACTTCCCGAGGACGCTGATCTGGCCCCATCTCCGCGCGAGGTAGCCATCGATGAGGTCGGTGAGCGCGGTGCCGATGTACAGGATCGCCGCCCAGAAGTTGGCCTTGGGGGTACCGTCCCAGAGCAGCCAGAGCACGCCCGGAATGAGGGCGATCCGGAGCATGGTCAGCAAATTGGGGAGATTGATCGCGTCCTCCCGGATGGAGGGGCGCTTCGGCGTTGCCTCTTGCATGGAGCGCGTTGTACCCCAGGTTGGCCGTTCCGTCTGCCAGCGAAGTCATTCCGCCTTTCGGGTGCCTGGAGGGGGCAGATCAACTGGGCGCAGATGCTTGCATTGCTGTTGCGGTATCGACACACTTCCGGCCACTGAGCTTCAGATGCTGGAACTGACTCGGAACGTCGCTGAGCGTGCGCGAACGACGATAGGCGTCACGGGGCAGAACCTCGCGGTGCAGGACGTCATCGCCCTCGCATTTCATGCCTACCTGTTTTTGCGGGTTTCGATTGCCCCCGACAGCCCCGACGCAACGGTGGCGCGACGGCTTGCTCTCGCCCTGCTGGTCGTCACCGCCTGCACCCTGGTGCTCAGCCGCGGTGAGGTGATTCGGAGCCAGCGCGCCCGGGCGCTCACCTATCGCTTGGGCGTGTTCGTGCCGATGGTGCTGTCCTACTTCGAGATGCGAGTCTTGCTGCCGGCGCTTCAGCCGGATCTGATGGACCATCGGCTCTACGCCATCGACCTCTGGCTACTGGGCACGACGCCATCGATCTGGATGCAGGCCTGGAACGTCCGGCCTGTCGTCGAGTGGCTGTCCTTCTTCTACTACACCCACTTCTTCGTCCTGATCGTCATGCTCGTTCCCGCGCTGTTTTTCGGCAAAGGCCGGCGTCTCCAAGAATTGATGGCCGGCGGCCTGCTCGTGGTGGCCGCGGGGCACTTCCTGTACACGCTGGTGCCCGGTGTCGGCCCGTACGCGACCATTCCCTTCGACCAGCCCCTACAAGGTGCATTTTGGTGGAAGCAGGTCGAGGTCACCGTCGCCATGGCCGGCGCGCAGCTCGACATCTTTCCCTCGCTACATACCGCCTGGCCGGCGTACTTCACCCTTCACGCATTCGCTCATCGAGACGTGCAGCCCTTCCGTTGGCTTTGGCCCGTCCTTGGTTTCGTCGCCCTGAACATCATCATCGCAACGATGTTCCTCCGTTGGCACTGGTTCATCGACGTGGCGCTTGGTCTGCTGCTGGCGTTCGCAGCGCGGGGCTTTGCGCGTGCCGTGGCAGACCGTGAGGCATGGCGCGGCGGGCCCGACGACGCGCGCCAACCCGTCTGGGAACGCCTCTAGCAGCTCTTCAGGGGCGCTTTGCGAACCGGCCGGCATCGCGCAGCAGGGTCTCAGGCACGGCGATTTCCGGCGCATCGTCCCTTTCGCGGACTTTCCGTCGAAGCCACCAGACGAAGCCGCCCATCATGGTCAACGGCACGACCGTGAGGAAGATGGTCGTGTCGACGAACGCCTGCCGGTTCTCTTCGAGCGGCGATGCGCAGGAAGGGCAGGCGTAGGCCAAGTTGGCTGCCCAAGCGACGATCACGACGGCCAACGCCGCGACTGCGCGAGCCAAACGCATCAAAGGTAGACCTGCCAGTAGAGAATCGGCCACACGCCGACCACGAAATACCAGAAGATCTGCGCCGGCCAGAACGTGAACCGGTCGAGGTCGTGATGGGACAGCTTTTGATACGTGTAGAGCAGGATGATGAAGCCTGCGACGACGTGCAGCGCGTGCGTCCCGACGAGCAGGTAGAAGAAGCCGCCGAGCTGGCCCGAGGTGAGCGTGAGGCCCTCGCCGATGAGCGCGACCCACTCTGCGCCCTGGAAGAGCACGAAGAAGCCCCCAAGGGCGATTGCGAGTCCCAAAAGACGCTTCGTGCTCGGCGAGCCCTTCTTGAATGCACGGTTTGCGAAGAAGAGGGCGACACCGCTGGCGAGCAGCGCGGCCGTGTTCAGCGCGGTCTCCTCCACCGGCAGTCGTGGTTGCCCCGGCGGCGGCCAGCCACCAATGGCATTGCTCTTGCCGATCACGAAGGCGCTGATGAGGCCGGAGAAGAACATCACCTCCGTCGCGACGAACATCAGCATCCCCAATACGCCGTTCGGTACGACCGGCTCGCGCCTGGTTGGCACGCCGTACGGGCGACCTAGTGCATCATCCGGCATGGGCGAGTCCTCCGGTCATCAGTGCTCGTTGCCTGGGTGTTCGCCATGCGCGGCGGCAGCGGCCTCGGCTTTCAGCGCCCGCTCGATTTCAGCCTCGGCCGCGACGTTCTCCCAGTTCTGGCCCTTGTGCTTCATCACGTCAGGGGACACACCGGCGAAGAAAAGCAACATGAGCATCAGCATCGTGGTGAGGAGGTAGGTGATGTACCTCTTTTCGATGTTGAGGTGCATGAAATTCGCCGCAACCAGGTACGCCTTGACGATCGCAATGCCAAACGCGGTCATCAAGGTGATCATCCATGCTTTGAGGAAGCCGAACTCCAGGTGCGGAGCCAGAATCGGCCCCAAGATGCTGAGAATGAGCAGCACCAGGAGGATCGCCCAGATCTTCACGTAGAAGGCCTGACCATGATCGTCTGCGTGGTCTTGATGTTCAGCCATGATCGTCAGTCCTCACTTGGCGATGTAGAGCAGCGGGAAGAGGAAAATCCAAACGATGTCGACGAAGTGCCAGTAGAGCCCGATCAGCTCGACGCGCTGGAGCTCTTTGCCCTTCCGCGCCTGGTTCGCGATGATCAGCATGATGACGCAGCCCGCAATCACGTGGAGGCCATGGATGCCGGCGGCCGTGTAGTAAAAGCTCCAGAAGCCGTTGGCGGTGATCGTGTAACCGTGTTGAATCTCTCCGGTCCACTCGACCGCCTTGATGCAGAGAAAGACCAGGCCGCCGGCGCAGGTGCCAAGCAACCACTTCGCTGCCTTCTTGCCGTCGCCGTGCTCGGCCGCGTGGTGCGCAAGCACCGCAAAGAGCGACGATGTGAGCAGGACGAAGGTATTGGCGCCGCCAAACCAAGTGTTGGTGTGCGAGGCGTATTCGGCCCACTCGGGGTGTCCGAGCCGGAACATGA
>CBESWY010000238.1:0-4554 GCA_965533395.1 uncultured Myxococcales bacterium | reverse complement strand
CGGCCGCCGAGTCATGGCGGCAGGCCACCGAGCGGTGCGCGGCCACCGAGCCAGGGCGGCAGGCCACCAAGCGGTGCGCGGCCGCCGAGCCAGGGCGGGTCGAGACCGGAGACCCGGCCGTCGCAAGGAGGCAATCGACCTTCGACCCAGCCGAGCACCAGGCCGTCGACTCAACCTTCGAATCGCGGCGGCTCGAGCACCGGCAGCACTCGCGGAAGTAGCAGCAACCGTAGCAGCACAAGCGGGCGGAGCAGTGGCAGCAGCCGAAGCGGCGGCCGGCGAGGTGGCGGGGGTCGCCGCCGCTAGCTGAGATGGGCTAGTTGTTGGGTCTACGTCGGACGAGAACGCCGACATACGGCTCTAGCCACCAACCGGTCTGTTCGAAAAAGCTGCCTTTGCCGGTGAACGAGTACTTGAAGCCGACGTCGATGTAGACGCCGCTATCTTTGACCTCAAAGCCGGCGCCAGCTTTGCCGGTAAACCCAGGCGTGAACCGGTACACGGAGACTTGGCTGCAATACCAGTAGCCGCATGCGACGCCAGTCTCAGCAAAGTTCCAGAAGTTCATGTCGAATGCAAAGCTGATGTACGGAAGGGCCACCTTCAGGTCGGGAACTTGGAAGCGGACTTCGGGAACCGAGAGGTAGATTCGCGAGAGCGGGCGCCGCCCCGAGAGGCCGGTGACGTTGTTGAGATCGATCGGATTCCACTGGAGACCGAAGTCACCACCGATGACGAAAAAGCCGAAATCAGCGGCACCGAAGAAGAAGATGTCCGCGCCTGGGCGAACGACGTCGCGAGGGACGTCCAGAACGATCGGAACCCCGATGTCGATGGACCAAGTGAAACCGACCGGCTGCCAGGCCTTTTTCTTCGCTGACTCCTGCGCGGCGGGGTACGCCGGGTCCGAGATCATCTGATCGGGTGGAGCAGGTGGCGGCGCGGGCGCGGTGGTCGCCCCGGTGTAGTCCCCTTCCTGTGTCGATGCGTCCCACTGGGCGGATGCCAGGGTGGCGGGTAGCCAGAGCGTCATCAAAAGCGCGGTCCATCGTAAGCCGTTCATCCTCATCTCAACCTCCACGGTCGGCGCGAGCTTATACTGCGAAGCGCCGGCGTTCAACGCACCGGCCGCCTTGAGGGCAGGTGCGACTTCGACTAGCTCTAGCGTTCGCTTGGGGTCGATTCATCGACCCGGCAATGGAGCTTCACGGGATTTACTATGCAAATTGCGGAGCAACGCGGGCGGTTTCTGCTCGCTTCGATTTTCTTACTCACGGTGACGCTCAATTCACTACTGCCGCTGGCGGCACTGGGACAGGACGCCCAACCGGCCGAGGAGAACGGCGCTTCGGCGCAGATCCAAGCGCTGGTCGCGGATCTGAAGCAACGCGGCGCGGTTCTCGACCAGCTGAACAGGAGGGTCGAAGAAGATCCGGACGGGGCTGCCGCGGCGATGCTCGCGAACGAGATTTCAGACCGAAGGCAACGATACCGACGCGACGTCGCGATGCTCGTGCAACTCGTGGTTAACGCCGAGGACCCCGGAGCCAAAGCCGAACAGGGCCGCTCGATGGCGACCAAGTTTCTGCAAGAAGACGCGCGCTCGATGCGCGAAAAGCTGAAAGAGACTGGGAGTGAAGCCGTCGCGCTGGTCGACGTCGCGACGAAAGGCGGCCGAGAGGACGCGCAGAAGGCGCGGAGCGAGCTGATCCGGAAAATTTCGACTTCGAGCCGCTTGATCAAGTACTTGGACACGAACATCGACCAGCAGAAATTGCTGGGCCTCGATGTGGGAGCGGACACTGATTATTTCGTTTCGCACCTCCAAATCCGCGCCGACGTGACCGCAGGCGCGCTCCAGAGCACCAAGGACGAGATTGACGAGATCGCTGCGCGCCCTGGGGCCGACAAGGACGCCGAGGCCCAGACAGAGCTCGTCTCCCTCAAGAAGCAACGGGACGCGCTTGCGGAGAGCCAACGCGTGAACGTCGGGCTGATGGACAGATACGGGCTCGAGACGGCTGAGCTCAGGCAGGGAATCATCATCGCGACGGGGAAGCTCTCCCAAGACATCTTCGACAAGAACGTCGCGTCAGGTCTGCTGGACGCATGGTTTGTCGACGCTGCCGATTGGTTTCGCAGCAACGGGGCTTCGCTCGTCTTTCAGGTTCTCGCGTTCTTTCTGCTCTTGCTCGCCTTCTGGTTCGCCGCCCGTTTGGGCAGAGGATTGATGCGACGCGCGATCGACCGCTCGAAGCTGGATGTATCGACCTTGGCCAAAGACTTCTTCATCAAGATGACCGGGCGGCTGATCCTGCTGTTCGGTTTCATCATTGCGATTGCGCAGCTCGGAATCGAAGTCGCGCCGCTGCTCGCTGGGCTCGGGATTGCAGGGTTCATCATCGGTTTCGCGTTGCAGGACACGCTGTCGAACTTCGCCTCCGGACTGATGATCCTCGTCTACCGGCCGTTCGACGTAGGCAACGTCATCGAAGCAGGCGGGGTCACGGGCAAGGTCGACAAGATGAATTTGGTGTCGACCATGGTGCTCACCTTCGACAACCAGCTTCTCGTCGTGCCCAACAAGCAGATCTGGGGAGGCGTCATTCGGAACGTGACCCATCAGAGCACTCGTCGCGTCGATATGCAATTCGGCATTGGATACTCGGACAACGTCTCAAAAGCCGAGCAGCTGCTCGCGGAGATCGTGACCGGCTGCGAGAGGGTCTTGAAAGATCCGGCGCCGGTCATTCAGCTGCACGAGCTCGGCGAGTCCTCATTGAACTTCATCGTGCGTCCGTGGAGCAAGACGGACGAATACTGGGACGTCTATTGGCACGTCACCCGCGAAGTGAAGCGGCGCTTCGACGAAGAGGGCATTTCGATTCCGTTCCCGCAGCGCGACGTTCACATCTATCGCGAAGACGGAGGCGAGGTCGACGGCTAGCTCTCTCCGTTGGTCTTTCGACGCTGGCGTTCGCCGAACCGTTGAAACGGCTTGAGTATCTTGAGGCTCATCGCCGGGAACGGGCGCATCGCATGGGCGAGCGCAGCGCGGGACCGAGGAACACTGACGGCTAGCCTGGGCCTGTCGACCAGGTCGAGGACCACGCCGGCCACCTCTTCGACGGTCAGGAGCTTTCGCGAGGCAAAGACGAGGTCCGCTTGCGGGTTGCCTCTCTGGCTGCGCGCCATATCGGTGTCGATTCCGTCCGGGCAAACCGCGCTCACCTTGATCGGCAGCTTGGCGCGCTCGATGTCGCCAGCAAGCGAGATGGTGAAACCCAATACGGCTTGCTTGGTGGCCCCGTAGACGGCCAAGCCGGGCACCGGCGTGATCGACGTGAGCGATGCGATGTTGATCAGATGGCCCCCGTCGTCGCGCATGGCTGCGATCGCGGCACGGGCCCCCCAGATCATGCCCAACATGTTGACCTCGATCATCTCTCGAACGAGCTCGTCGCCGTGGTCCCAGGCGTGGCCGGTGTGAAGGACGCCAGCGTTGTTTACCCAGAGCGCGAGCGTGCCGCGTTCCGCCGCCGCCCGTGCGACCTCGTGATGCAAGGCGGGGTCTCGGACGTCCTGACGCATCGACCAGGCGCCACCGCCGATGAGCTCCGCAGTGGCACGGGCGGCCTCCTCGTCGATGTCCGTAGCAAGCACGGCGAACCCCTTTGCTGAGAGACCCTTCGCGATTTCACGTCCGAGACCTTTGCCCGCTCCTGTCACGACGGCGATTTTCATTCTCGGTTCTTGGACGCATCTCGCACGGAGTTCAAGACCCGACCGAAGGGCTGTAGACAGGGCTTGCCTCGCCATCTAGCATCCGCGGCATGAATGGATCTCTCTCTTGTCTTGCGAGCGTGGCATTTGCGTTTCTTTTCGTCGTCGGCTGCGGCACGGACGGCAACAGCGCGACGGGGTCGGGTGGCACGGGCGGAATGCTCCCGCTCGGATGCGATCCCTTGACCCCGAGCTACTGCGGCTTTCCCTATCCCAACGACTACTGGACCGTGGCGGACGCAAGTACGGTGACCGGGCTTCGCCTCGCACTGCCCGATGCGACGATGCCGGCAACTCTGGCCGGCGTCCGATCGAACCCCGATGCCTTCAACGAAATGGACGGCTTCTCGCCAGGCATCGCGGCAATGACACACTTCCCGGGCGCAACCGTCACCGGACTCGCAACGCCGGACAGTATCGAGGACTCGCTGAACGCGGCGTCTCCTACGGTCATCATCAACGCGGGCACGGGCGAACGGCTGGCCCACTGGGTCGATCTCGACGAGTACGTGGTTCAGGCCAAGGTTCGGGTGGACGCAAACGAGGACCAGCCGGACTTCACGATCAACCGCGACCTCGAGGCACTCAGGCAAGAACAAGCGTTGATGCTGCGCCCTGCGATCCGTCCGGAGGATGCGACTCGCTACATCGTGGCGATCCGGAACGTGCTCGACGGCGAAGGGATGCCGGTCGCGCCATCAGCTGGTTTTCTCGCGTTGCGGGACGACGAGCCCTCGGACGATCCCGTGATCGAATCACGTCGCGCGCACT
>CBESWY010000237.1:0-4556 GCA_965533395.1 uncultured Myxococcales bacterium | reverse complement strand
GAGCTCGAGGCGGACTGTGGGCCACCAAGCCGTCCGCCTGTCGGTGTTTTCTCGAAAACCGCCAGCATGTTCGACGAACCATTTCCCACCCTGACCATGGCCCGCATCCTCGCGGACCAGGGGCACTTCAAGCGCTCGCTTGCGATTTACGCAACCTTGCTGCGCGACGAGCCGGGCAACCAGGAGCTGAGCGCCGAGGCCGACGGGATACGGTCGCGAGCGCGCCGGCCGCAGGCTCAGTGACGCACGCAATTTTGCCTCCAGCGATATCTTTCGCATCATGAAGCGGTGACGACGACGGTTCAGCAGCGACGGCACCATCGCCATTCTGTCTCTATTTCGTGCGAGCTCAGCGTCTCGGGGCAGAGGCTCCATGCGGAGATGAAGAACCTCAGCGGCGGTGGCGCGGCGATTGTATTCGAACGTCCCCTCACCGAGGGAGAGGTGCTCACGGTCAGCTTCTTTCTGACGGAGGACGGCATCGAGGATCCGGAACGTCCCCCTTTCGAATGCGCCGCGTCGGTTCGCTGGAGCAAGCCGGTTGGGGCGCGCGGCTTCGAGGCCGGCTTGCAGTTTCTGTCGCCCTCGTCCGTCCAGCGCGAGCTGCTCAAGGATTTCTTGAGACGAGCCGGCTAGGCGACGCTGCGATGACGGGAGGCGCTTCGCGACGAAGTGGCGGCATCAGGGCGCGCACGGCAAGCGTACACACCGCGCCCACGGACAAAGCGCTCCACTCCGGAAAGAGCGAGCCTAGGTCTACGATGAACCCTAGCAAAGCGAGCCCGACTCCCAATCCCGAGCATGCGGCAGCCGTTTTGGGCGTCATGTCGACGGCGCGCGCTGCGATCATCAGCCCGGCAGCCTTCGCAACGAGCGCGGCGATTCCGGGCACCGAGCCCACCAAGGGCCAACCCCCGAGGAACAGAGCGGAGCCAAAGACCGCCGCGGCCGCTGAATAGACCGATGCAGAGAAGTTGGCTCGCGCGCCGACGGCTCCAAGCGCATGGAGGTACGCCGCAAACGCGAAGAATGAAGCAGGCGACTGAAACAGATACCAGCGAAGAACCGAAGGACCCTGAGCTGCCGTGATGAGCGAGATACTTGCCGTTCGAGCGAGCAGCATCACGGTCAGCGTCGCGGTTAACGCAAACGCGAAGCTGGACGCTCCGGCGCGATGCTTCGTGGCCAAGGTGAATATGGCTGCGAACGTGCCCAAGCCCAAGATCCACATCGTCGTCCACTGAAGCGCCGAAACGAAAAGCAGGAGCGCCGCGAAAATCAGTACCAGGCTCGAAACCGCGAGCCATGAAGAAAGTGAAGCCTTCGAAGGCCCGGGACGCAGGCAGAGCGTCGCCGGAGAGAGCCAGCCGAGCAACAGTCCGATCAGAACGAACACGCCAATGGCAATTGGATCGGCGGAACGCTCCGTGGCTTGGTGCGGCCAGCGAAGCGTGTGAACCCCGCGAAGTCCATCGCGAGTGACCAGCACGGTCGACTCGCTTCGACTTGGGTCGGGAAGGAAGTCTCGCCGGCCATAGAGGCTCATTCCGTCGAGTCCTACGATCGTGTCGCCCGGCTTCACCCCCTGGCTCGCAGCAAGCCCGTCGGGGTCGACCGAGACCACCCCGACGCCTACAGTGCCGAGCTCCTCGCGTGACAGCTCCAGGCCAAAGCTCTCCGCTCCGATCGGCGCCGACGGTTGCCCGTCACGGACGCCATCGGCGCGCAACTGCGAAGAGGTGTCGGGAAGGAAGTCGACCCGGACTCGCTCGGCCGAGAAGACGTCTCGGTGCTCGTCCGCCGCACGGAACCCGACCCGCAGCTCCCCGTCGACGCTGGCGCGGCCGCCAAGCGCCTCGAGCAGCTCTTCTCCGATCGGAACCTCGATGAGCGACTCGGAGCGGACCTCGCCGGCAAGACGCGCATCGACGCGACTGGCGCGCATCCCCGGCCGATAGATCGAGCCACGCAGTAGAATCTCGGGAGCCCGTCCCAGTGGAAAGCCGTGACCGTGGATTCGGAGGGTCCCGCCGGGCTCGATTTCGCGCGGCTCGATGGTCTCCACTTCGAGCAGTGCGAGGTCGTCGTACCCGCTGCAGGCGCTGAGCAAAATGACGAAGAAAGCGACCGCTCGCATCGCCCTTTGCTTTCGCCGGACAGACCGAAAAGGTCAAGATTTCCGGGGCCAACTTCGAGCCTCGAAGGCATTGTAGGAAATCAAGCACGAGCGATTGACAAACAGGAGGCAGCGAAGCAAAACGGCGTCCCTCTAGGGGCGGTAGCTCAGCTGGGAGAGCACCACACTGGCAGTGTGGGGGTCCGGGGTTCGATCCCCCGTCGCTCCACCCTCTTTCGACTCGGAAAAAGGAACGGGCCCGCGATCGACAAGGATCCGGGCCCGTATTCGGTCCTGAAGCGGCTCACCTGAAGCGGCACAAGGGGCGATGCGGCGCATCGTCGACCGGCTAGCGCCTACTTCTTCTTGGCTGGCTTCTTCTTTTTGCGCGTCTTGGCCTTCAGGTTTTTCGCCGCCTTCTCGACCCTTTTTTCGAGATCTGCGAGCGCCTTGCTGGCCTGCCGCTTGCGCGCAGCGGTTCGCTTGGATGCCGACTTCTTTGCCTTGGTCAGCTTCCGCTTGATGTCGGTGCTGGTCTTTTTTGCTTTGCGCTTCAGGGCCGCGGTCTCTTTTTTGGCTTCTTTCTTGGCCTTCGTCAGCTTTTTCTTGATTGCATCGACCTCGGACTTCGCCGACCTTTTCGCGGTGCGCTTCTTGGCTGCCTTCTTTGGCGCCGTGCGCTTCTTGGCTGCCTTCTTCGGCGCCGCGCGCCTCTTGGCTGCCTTCTTCGGCGCTGCGCGCTTCTTGGCTGCTTTCTTCACAGTCTTCTTTTTAGTCGCCGACTTTTTGGTCGCCCGCTTCTTGGTGGCTTTTTTAGTGGCCGCTTTCGCCATGTCACGCTCCGTTGTGGATAGGGCGCCTAGTATAAACAAGCGCGAGCATGTCCGGACAATAATTCTTCACGCGCCGAGCCATGCACGCGCAACCCCACGACCACGAACCGCGCGAACGCCTGGCTAGATCCCGTTCTCGTGGGGCATCCGATGCCGAGGGCTCTGGAAGTAGTGCATCGGAGAGTACTGGGTGAGGTTCGTGGCGCGGGCCGTGTAGAGCCCGGCGTACTGCTCGATTTGGCTACCGAAGCTCGAAACCTCGTTGCCGGCCTTGAAGACCGAACCCCAAAACGGATGAAAGGCTTCGTCCAAGACGTCGTGAAGGGCGTTCCGCTCGGCGTTCAGCTCTTTGAGCTGGGCCCTCAGCCGATCGATCGAGCGCCTGTGACGGACTCGTTTCGCGTCCCATTTTGCGCGTTCGGGGCCTGATTCGTGCTCAGTCAGCTTCCGCGCGACACGCTTGAGCCGGGCCTGATGCTCTCGAAGCTCGTCCTGCACCGCATCCTGCGTCTGTTCGAGGGCGTCCGCGCGATCGAAGCTCAGGGCATGCGCCCTCAGCACCCGAAGCTCGTCATCCATCTCCTGAATGATCATCGCGGTGCGCCAGGTGGATTCCTTCTTGGCTCGAAGGACGTCCCCGTAGATGTGGTCACCCACGTAGAGGATCTCGTCCCCCGTGAAGCCGAGCGCACGCTGGAGGTCGGCGATGTTCCCTCCGGTGTAGACGCGGCCACGAGACGGCTCCCGAACTTCCGCCTCGGTCTCCACGTCAACGAAAGGCGCCTTACCCGTGAAGAAGCTCGGCTTTTTCGAGAACGTGCAGATGTAGTCGAGGTAGTTTTTCCAGCTCGGATACTCTTCGAGGGAATCGCCGAGTAGGTACGACATCATCGCTTCGGTGTACTCGGGGCCGGAGTTGGTCAGAAGGAACAGGCGTTTGCCAGCGCTTCGAAACTTGTGAAACAGCAGCCCGAGCTCGGGATCGCGATCGACGTACCGCGGCAAGTCTTGCACCACGACGTCGAGAATGGAGCCGTCCTGATGAGACAGGTCCGCGCACTCCCGAATGTCGGCAAAGAGCTGACCATAGTCGAGCGCACCCTGGCGCGGCTCGAGCTGCTCGATGACCGCCGCGTAGACCGCCACCTCGGACAGCGAGTACAGCGTGTCGACCCAGTGGTAGCGTCCGGTTCCAGGGCGCAGGCGTCTGGTGTGGTACGCACGGCGGCGCTCTTCGCGGCTTAGCTTGCAGAAGCCGTGATAGGCCGTTTTGACATACCGGTAGCGGTCCATCTTGAGGACATTGCCGAGCTTCCGATCGATCAACAGGCCGCGGATCGGGAAGTCGGTCCGGTACTTCATCGTGCGGAGCTCCTCGGGGTACCCACGCTCGATGAGCTTGCCGACGGTTGCCTCGATGCTGAGGCGATCGATCTCCGCCTGACGGTAAACCGCCAGCGTGTAGTCCATGTCGAAGCCCACGGCTTTGACTTGGTCGAGGCGCATGTTGCGGTTGCAGTAGACCCTTCGTCCCGCCGGAGGAGGAAAGACGCTCCCTGTAGGGGAGTCAAACTCGGGCGCGGGGAAACGCTCCTGCAAGGAGTCGC
>CBESWY010000236.1:0-4568 GCA_965533395.1 uncultured Myxococcales bacterium | reverse complement strand
CGCCGAGCTCGACCCGTTCCAAGCTATTGAAATCACTGAGAACGTAACCCTCTGGACGCCCTCTGCCCGGCCTTCCGATGCCCACACGGCAGCGAACGAAGTCCGGACCGCCGCAGTGTTCGACCATGGAGCGCAGCCCATTGTGCCCCGCGGTGCCGCCGCCGACCTTGATGCGAACCACTCCAAATTCGAGGTCGAGCTCGTCGTGCACACAGAGGACCCGGTCGACGGGCACCTTGAAGAACCGCATCGCGGCCTGCACCGACTCGCCGCTCAGATTCATGAAGGTCATTGGCTTGAGAAGCACGAGATCATGATCGCCAAGCGCGACCTTCGTGAACTCGCCCTTGAATTTCTCCCGAAAGCTGGGCGCACCCCAACGCCGCGCCAGCTCATCGACCACCATGAATCCAACGTTGTGGCGATTGCTCGCGTATTTGGGCCCTGGGTTCCCGAGGCCCGCGATGAGATGCGTGCTCACGGCCGGCCAGCTGCCTAGGTGGCGGCCTTCTCGGGCTCAGCGGCGGGTTTCGCGGCTTCAACAGCCGCGGCTGCGGCTTCATCCTCTTCGACCTCGGCGGCAGTGGCCTTACGGGGCTCCAGAATGATCACGAGGGTGAGCTTGGGTTGCAGGCTGCACTCCACGCCCTCGGGAAGCGCGATGTCTTCGACCGAAATCGTGTCTTTGAGACCAAGATGCGTCACGTCTGCTTCGATGGACACCGGAATGTTGGCCGGCGTCGCGCGAAGGGGCAGGACCCGACGCGTGACGTTGAGCACCCCGCCCTGAACGACGCCTACAGAGCGGCCGTAGGTACGGAACGGAACGTTCACATCGAGCACCTTGTCCTCGAGAATTCGATACAAATCGATATGGAGGAGCTCTTGTGTGACCGGATCGGTCGTCAGGTCCTTGACCATGGCCAGCTCGTCCTTGCCGTCCACGGACAGCTTGAACACCACGTTCCGCCCTCGCTCGCCTCGGAGCGCTTTGGTTAGTTCTTTGGGGGATAGGGTCAGCGGCGTGGGCTCGACGCCCGGGCCGTAAAATACGCCCGGGACTTTTCCTTCTGCACGCAGCCGACGCGCTGGCCCCTTTCCGCGCCCAGCGCGGACCTCAGCCTGCAACGTCGTCGTTTCCATTCTCAAATGCTCCAATCATACGAACAGCGAGCTCACCGAGTCGCTGTGGTGAATCCGTTTGATGGCCTCTCCTAGCAAACTTGCCACGGAAAGCACGCGGAAGCGGCCCGTCGCGACCGCTTCCTCCCGAAGGGGGATGGTATCGGTCACGATGACCTCCTCGAGAGGGGAATCGACGATTCGCTCGAGGGCCGGGCCCGACAAAACCGGGTGCGTGGCGGCTGCCATGACCCGCTTGGCGCCCTGCTCCTGGAGGGCGCGGGCCGCGTTGGTCACCGTTCCGGCGGTGTCGATCATGTCGTCCAAAATCATGCACTCGCGCCCGTTCACGTCGCCGATGATGTTCATGACTTCGCTAACGTTTTCGAGCTCACGGCGCTTGTCGATGATCGCGAGGTCAGCGCCCAGGCGTTTTGCGTAGGCGCGTGTGCGCTCGACCCCGCCGGCATCGGGCGACACAAATACAGGCGGCGTAAGGAAGCGGGGCCTGAGATGCTGGAGGAAGACCGGCATGGCGTAGAGATGGTCGAACGGCTTGTTGAAAAAACCCTGAATCTGGCCGGCGTGCAAATCCATCGAGACGACGCGATCGACGCCAGAGGTCGTTAGCAGGTCCGCGACCAGCTTCGCGGTGATTGGCGTTCGCGGAGCAGCCTTCCTGTCCTGCCTTGCATATCCGTAATAAGGGATGACCGCGGTGATGGAACCGGCGGACGCACGCCTCAGCGCATCGATCATGACCAAGAGCTCCATCAGGTTGTCGTTGACCGGGGCGCAGGTCGACTGGATCACGTAAACGTCCACGCCACGGACGTTTTCCTTAATCTTTGCGAACACCTCGCCGTCCGAAAAGCGTGAGACCCTCGCGCGGCCTACCGGCAATTCGAGGTAGTTTGCGATGTTCTCGGCGAGGCTCGGGTGTGAGTTGCCCGTGAAAATGCAGGTCGACTTGAACATCGCGGGGTCCCCTTAACTGTGCGAAGAGTTGCCACCCGGTAGAGGCGCGGGGGTTAGCAAAGCGACCCTCGGGTGTCAACCACGGCGTAAATCGGAAACCACTGGGCAATATGGGTTCGGTTGTTTCCGACGATACACTGTTGAGCTTCCTGAGCTGGGAGTGTACACCTCATCGTTCCTGCACCCGGAGGAATGATGACGTCGAGCGTGACATTGTTGACGGAGCGCGAGCGCGTGGCGCAGCAGTGGCGAGATGCCCTGGGCAAGCACGGCATTCAGTCCAAGGTCGTATCGCCCTCCGAACTGGCAAACGCGGCCGAAGGACAAACTGCAGTCGTCGTCGATGTCGATAGCGCCCAGCTCGACGCCGACGAGCTCCTCTCGACATTGGGCTTTCTTCGCGCCTCTGGGGTATTGCCGATCGCCCATGTCGAACGCAGTCACAACAACGACGTCGAAGACATCATCGCCGAGGTCTGCGATGGGCTGATCACGAGCAGCGAGCCCGACGTCCTACGGGTCGCGGGGGCCATCGCGCGACGAGCAGATCGACGGCGGCACCTTCGGTTGGAGTTCGTGACGCTGAGCCCTTGCGGCGACGATGTCTTGGCCATCTTGGGCAACGGCGACGCCTCGCTTCACCACCGACCAATCGACGCCTCCGACGACGGGTCTGAAATCAAGAGCATCACGATTGACCCGAGTGCGACCAGAGCCGTTCTCCAGCTCGAGAGCGGCGGGATTTGTCAGCTGACGATCGCGTCCGTGCAGGCTTCCACCAGCACGACCAATGGGCACGGCGACATCGCAATCGACGGGGAGAGGCTCGGTGCGCGTCTTCGCGAGCTTCGTCTTGCGGCGGGTCTCACGCAGGCCGAGCTGGCGCGTCGCACGGGCATTCACCGTCCGAACATCGCGCGTGTCGAAGCCGGGCGTCACACGCCCTCGCTCGAGACACTGGCGCGAATTGCCAACGCGATCGGCGTGTCGACCACGCACGTGTTGGTGTCGCACGAGTCATGAGCGAAGACGCGGCTGGCAAACCGATCAAGGACGCATCGACTGTCATCGTGTTGCGCAAAATGGGCGCGGGGATCGAAACCTTCATGCTTTGCCGACACCAGCGAAGCGGCTTCATGGGCGGAGCCCATGTGTTCCCAGGCGGTAAGGTCGACCCGAGCGACAGCGCGCCTGGCTGGGTGGACCGAGTCGACCAGGCAGCCGAATCCCTCAGCCAAGCGCTCGGCGAAGCCGACGCCGAATCGGGGCTTGGTCTACTCGTCGCCGCGGTGCGCGAGACCTTCGAAGAAGCGGGTGTGCTCTTCGCGACCACGGCGCCGAACGTCGACCTGACGCAGGCTCGCGGGCAACTTCACGAGGGGTGTTCGTTCCTCGAGATTGCGAGTCGGCTCGACATGAGGATCGACGCGACCGCGCTGACGCCCTATGCGCGCTGGATCACGCCCAAGATGGAGAGCCACCGTTTCGACACGCGCTTCTACATCGCGGTGCTTCCCGAGGGGCAGCGGGCGTCTCACGACGGTACGGAAACGACCTCTGCCGTTTGGCTGCGGCCCGCCACCGCGATCGACGACATGTTGGCCGGGCGAATCAAGTTGGCGCCGCCGACCGTCCGAACCTTGCAGTGGCTCGCGGACTTCGACCACACGGAAGCGGTGATTGCCGACGCGCTCTCACGGAGGCCCCCCTTGGTACGGCCACGCATCGTGAGCGGCGACTCAGGGTGGTTTTTGGCCTTGCCCGGCGACCCGGATCATCCGGAAGACGATGCAGTTCTGCCGGGCGCGACACGAATGGTCTTCGACGACGGCGCCTGGCGAGATGCGCCCTCGCCTGTTCGCTAGGGTACAGTTTTTCCAGTTTTTTCGCGTTGTTCCTTGTCTCGGTGCGAGCGGAGCCGTTACCCATGGGGAATGGTGGCTCGATCCCGCAGGCCCAAGGACTTGTTCACGGCGTCGCAGATTGCGCGCTTCTGCCAGGTCGACCTGAAGACGATTCACAACTGGGCCGATCGGGGTCGAATCGTGCACTTCCGAACTCCCGGCCGACACCTTCGATTCCGCCGACCACACGTGCTCGATTTCCTGCGCAAGTACGGTTACCCGATCCCGGACGAGCTCGACGCATCGCGACCTCGCGTGGCGCTGCTCGTCAATGGAAAGCCGACGAAACAACGGCTTCTGGAACACCTGGGCGTCGCATTCGACGTCGCGCACTACCCCGACCCGCTCGACGGTCTCCTTCGAATCGGCGAGCATCCGCCCGATGCGGTCGTCTTGGCCGCCACGGTTGGACACCTCACTGGCCCCGAGATCATCGAAGCGCTCAAGCGCGGCAGCCACACCAAGCACGTGCGCGCAGTGCTATTCGCCGACGGCGAAGCCGACAGGCAAGCCGCCCTCGACGCAGGTGCCTCGGCCCACGTCAGCGAATCGGATTTGACCGGC
>CBESWY010000235.1:0-4571 GCA_965533395.1 uncultured Myxococcales bacterium | reverse complement strand
AACTCACCCGATAGTTCGGCGCTTCCTTCGTCACCATCACGTCGTGCACGTGACTCTCGTGCAGCCCCGCCGGACTGATCCGAACGAACTGTGCGTTCTTCTGAAGCTCCGAGAGCGACGGATTGCCTGTGTACCCCATGCCGGCGCGCAAGCCACCGACCAACTGGTACAGAACGGACGACAAAGGTCCGCGATACGGCACGCGGCCCTCGATCCCTTCTGGCACCAGCTTGCCAACGTCCGATATGTCTGCCTGGGCGTAGCGATCCGAGGAGCCTTCGCGCATCGCACCAAGGGAGCCCATGCCGCGATACGATTTGTAGGTCCGCCCTTGGTAAAGGACGAGCTCGCCGGGCGCCTCGTCGGTGCCTGCGAAAAGCGAGCCGATCATCACGCTCTCGGCGCCCGCCGCGATCGCCTTAACCGCGTCGCCCGAGTACTTCACGCCGCCGTCGGCAATGATGGGAACACCGTGCGCGCGCCCAACACGTGCGCAGTCCATGACCGCGGTCACCTGCGGAACCCCAATGCCGGCGACGACACGCGTCGTGCAAATCGAGCCCGGGCCCATGCCCACCTTGACCGCGTCGGCGCCCGCATCGATGAGCGCCTTCGTCGCATCGGCTGTCGCCACGTTGCCAGCGACCACCTGGATGTCGGGGTACTGCGCCTTTGTGTCCCGCACCGCATCGATCACGCCCTTGGTGTGGCCGTGCGCGGTGTCGATGATGAGCACGTCGACGCCTGCTCGTGCCAACGCTTCGCTACGTTTGTCTCGATCCGGCCCTACGCCAAGCGCCGCGCCGACACAGAGACGGCCGAGCGAATCCTTGATCGAATCCGGGTAGCGATCCGCCTGCAGCAAGTCTTTGATGGTGATCAGGCCGACGAGATCGCCATCATCCCCGACGACCAAGAGCTTCTCAATTCGGTGCTTGTGGAGCAGCTCCCGCGCCTTGTCCTGCTCGACGCCAGGAGGCACCGTCACGAGCTCCTTGGTCATCAGCTGCGCAACCTTCTGATTGAGGTTCTTCTCGAATCGAATGTCGCGGCTGGTGAGAATGCCGACCGGCTTGGTGCCCTCGACGACGGGCAGCCCCGAAATCTCGTGGCGCCGCATCAGCTCGAGCGCGTCATGAAGCGATTCGCCGGGACCCACCGTCACCGGATCGACGATCATCCCCGTCTCGGCCCGCTTCACCTTGGTGACCTCGAGCGCTTGCAGCTCCGGGCTCATGTTCTTGTGCAGAATTCCAATGCCGCCTTCACGCGCCATGGTGATCGCGGTCCGCCACTCGGTCACCGTGTCCATCGCGCTCGATGCGAACGGAATGCGCAGCTCCAGGTCGCGCGTAAAACGCGTCGAAACGTCAGCGTTCGCGGGAAGAAAATCCGCGTAAGCCGGAAGGAGCAACACGTCATCAAAGGTGAGTGCTTCCCGCAGGATGCTGTCAGTCACCGGAACCTCCCAAGGACCCTAAAAATTGGCGGCGAGTATAGCGCCCCGGTGACGGCACGCTAGTAGGCGCGCGGGAAGTCCTGAATCTCCACCTGGTCGAGGGCGAATCGGATGAGCGCGCTTCGGCTGATGCGGCGATGGCCCTGCTTTTTGAGCTTCGCGACCATCTTGTCGAGCTGGGCCAGGTCTTCTTTGTAGAGGGAAATGCAAATCACGTCGTAGTGGTCTGGCTTCTTCGCCTTCTTGGGCTTTGCCCGGCTCCGCTTCTCGGCCTTGTCGCCGTAGAAGCTGTCGCGCAAGACCGCGCTCACTTCGTCTTCTTCGAGAACCCCTCGTACCCCTGCTGCGTCACGTCGCTTCATGTGCCCCCCTAAGATGCAACCGAGAGTGAAGCCCGCATCTTCGCTCTCTGGCCAGTCGCGGCAACGGCGGTCACCCGTTGCACCAAACGCATGTAGTCCTCCGCACCATGGCACTTCGGCGCGTACTCGAAGATCGTCTGCTTCGCGCTCGGCGCCTCTCGGAGCTTGGTATTGATTCGAATCGGGTCGTAGCAGCGGCTCCCGAAGTGATCGCGCAGCGTCAGAATCGCCTCTCGTGAAATCCGATTACGCACGTCGAAGAAGGTCGGCAACACACCCAAGAGCTCGACCTCGTGTTGGAGCAGCTCGCGAACATTGCGAATCGTCCGAAGGACCTGCTTCACGCCGATCAAGGAAAGGTAATCGCAGGCCACAGGAACGATGACGCTGTCTGCATAGACCATTGCATTCTGATTCATCAACGAGAGCGCCGGTGCGCAATCGACGACGACGGTGTCATACTCGCGACACGCCTCGCCCAGCCGCTCGCGCATGATGCGGTCGCGATTCGGACGCTCGGCGAGATAGAGCTCGGCCGCCGCAAGCGACTCGTTAGACGTCAGCACATCGAGGCCTTCTCGAACGGGCACCGCGATGTCGGTCGCCTTCGCGCCATTGACGAGCACATGGTAGAGCGAGCGCTGTCCGGCGATCCCTAGTGAAGCGCCGACGTTGCCCTGCCCGTCTGCGTCGATGAGTAAGACGCGGCGTCCGGACTCGGCCAGGCCTGCGGCCAGATTGATGGAGGTCGTCGTCTTCCCTGTGCCGCCCTTGTGGTTGAACACCGCAATTCGCTTCGGCGCCGAGCGCGTGAGCCCCACCTCGCTGTGGCGTTGTTCGCCGCGTTCCCGACATCCCGTCGAGCAGAAATATTGGCGACGCCCATCGCTCACGCTCATTTGATAGGGATATTCGATCTCGAAGGTGGCTCCGCAGGTGTCGCATCCGTGCACCCCGTCGGCCCCAAGCAGCAACTTTTGCTGACAAGCCGTCGAGCAGATGTAGAGGTACCGTCCGTTCTCCTCCCGAACCTGGTAGCGAAATCGTGCCTCGAAGCTCTTTTCGCAAACATGACAAGTCGATTGCATCACCACTCCCCGGAGTTATCGAAGTACTTCGTGAAGTGGTTCAACCAGAACACCGCGGAACGGTCAAAAAACCGGACGTGATTTTTCGGCTCAGACGTCGAGCTCGACGGCGTCTGCGGCCGGGGCCTTCTCCATGATGAATTGGTAGCGAGCTGCCGGGTCTTTGCCCATGAGCTCACTAAAGACCCTGTCGGCCTCCAGCTCACCGTGGATCATGACCCGCAGAGCCCGTCGGCGAGTCTTGTCGAGCGTGGTTTCCCGAAGCTCGTCGGCCGTCATCTCACCGAGGCCCTTGAACCGGCTGATCTCGACCTTCGCATTCGCCGGCGCGTCGGCGATGATGCGGTCTCGCTCTTCGTCGTCGAGCGCCCAGTGCACCTGCTTGCCAATGTCGAGCCGATAGAGCGGAGGCTGCGCCAAGAACACATGTCCCGCCTTCACGAGCCCGGGCAGCATCCGAAAGAAGAACGTCAGCAATAGCGTCGCGATGTGATGCCCATCGCTATCGGCGTCCATCAAGAGGAATACCCGGCCGTAGCGCAACTTCGAGATGTCGAACTCTTTCCCGATCCCGCAGCCGAGCGCGCTCACGATGTCCTGAAGCTCGCGATTGCCGAGAATCTGTGCCTGCGACGCGCGCTCCGCGTTCAAGACCTTTCCACGGAGCGGCAGGATCGCCTGGGTCTTTCGATCGCGTCCCTGCTTGGCATTGCCACCCGCACTGTCGCCCTCGACCAGAAAGAGCTCGCTGTCCTGCGGATTGGTGCTCGAACAGTCGGCGAGCTTGCCGGGCAAGTTCAAGCGGTGGCTTACGGCGGTCTTGCGGGAAACCTGCTGGCTTGCCGCTCGGCTCGCAGTGCGCGCGCGTGATGAAATGATGACGCGGGCAATGATCGATTCGGCTGCAGTCTTGTTGTTCAGGAGCCACTGCTCGAAGGCGGTTCGCACCGATGACTCGATTTGCGCCGTGACCTCGGGGTTGTTGAGGCGATCCTTGGTCTGACCCTGAAACTGCGGTTCCTCCACGTACACGCTCAACAGCGCCACGAGCCCCTCGCGAATGTCGTCAGCGGTGACCTTCACGCCCTTCGGCGTGAGCTTGTGCGTCTCCATGTGGTTTCGAATGGCCTTCGAGAGCCCCTGCTTGAAGCCGTTTTCGTGCGTGCCTCCCGAACCCGTGGGGATGCCATTGGCGTAAGAGCGAATCAGCTCGTCCGTGTCCTCCGTCCATCGCAACGCCACTTCGAGCCGCGGCTCGCCCTCACTCTCGACGGTGAACGCCTCGGCATGCACTGAAGGCTGACCGCGCTCGGTGACCAGCCTGTCGAGGAAGTCGACGATCCCTCCCGGATGCTCGAACTCCTGGCGCTCGCCGTTTTTCCCGTCGACGAAGATGATCTTGAGGCCCCGGTGAAGGTAGGTCTTTGCTTCGAGACGATCCGCCACGCGCTTGGAATCAAACGCAGTCCGCTTGCCGAAAATCTCCATGTCCGGTCGGAAATGAATCGAGGTACCGCGCTTGCTTGTCTTCGCTCCTCGCTTGAGCTTCGCCGTCGCGTCGCCCCGTGCGTAAGGCTGCGAGTAGGTCTTGCCCCCGCGCCAAACCGTCGCGGTCAGCTCGGACGAGAGCGCATTGACGACCGACGCGCCCACGCCGTGCAG